>JBAWYQ010000163.1:0-9296 GCA_037143475.1 Burkholderiales bacterium
ATCCGTAAATAATGTTTTCGCCAGACTTTTTCTTTCGGAACGCCATGATGGACGCCGCCAAGTGGTTGAGCGCCAGGAAACTGCGATCAAGCTTCTCGTATCGCACCAGTAACTTGCGAAACCGATTGCAACAGCAGTGGGCCACTTCTACAACCCAGCGTCTTGCTTTCTTCTCCGGGGTTCGCTTGAGTTCTTGTGCTTCTTGTCCTCGGCCTTTGACATGAGGGATGTAGCCATGCTCCTCAATGACCTTCAGAGCGGGTGCTCCTGTATAAACAGCGTCAGCACACAAGTGCTTGCTTCGGCGCTGGGGCGGGCAGGGTCGTTTGATCGCAATGGCATCGAGCACAGCTTGGAGTTGCGAAACATCATGTCGATTGGCTCCGGTCACGACGAGCGACAACGGGACGCCGGCGATGCCTTCAAATACCAGGCGGGCGTCTTTGGGTTTGCGCCCGCCGCCGGACTTGCGGGCATAGGTCTGATCTGCAACGCGCTGGCACACCGGGATCAGTGACTCAACACGACTCCAAAATTCATCGGTCACTTCCTATGCTTTCGCTTTTGCCATCTTCCCTCCACGCGCGGGCATCGCGCATGGGAGGTCATTATCCTTTTATTTACGGATAAGTTCTAAGCCAACGGACTATATGAACATTAAGCCGCTGTTGATCTATTCGACACTCTTACTTGGCGTTGGTGTCACCCAAGCCGAGACCGAAATCAATCGGTTGACCACTGCGCAGAGTCCACTACCAGAGACAACGGCACATGTAATCGTGAAATTCAAAAGCAGCTCCGAATTCGTTCGCGTACATGGACTTACGGCAAAAGCATCTGTAGCCGAGGTTGAAGTTGCTTCGACCAGTCGTGCGCAGCTTTTGGGGCAACGTCATGGGTTGGCCCTGCGAGCCGGAAGGGTCCTGACTGAGCACGCACAAGTGATTTCTGGCGATAGCATGTCAAGCGAGGACCTCATACATCAACTGGCTGCAGATAATGACATCGAATACGCCGTTGTCGACCAGAGACGTATGCATCATGCTGTGCCAAATGACCCGCTTTACACATCGAGTTCGCCAATCGTCGGAAACTCAGGAGGTCCCGCTTCGGGCCAATGGTATTTGCGTGGCCCGAATACAGAGACCTTCAGCACAATCAATGCGGTAGGTGCATGGCAGCTGACAACAGGTAGTTCAAATATCGTTGTCGCAGTTTTGGATACGGGCATTCGGCCTGAACACCCCGATTTGGCTGGTCGTCTGGTCAAGGGGTACGACATGATCAGCGACGTGGTGACGGCGAATGACGGTAGTGCAAGAGACTCAGACCCGTCGGACCCGGGTGATTGGATTACCTCTCAGGAGTCGAACACAAAGTCCGGTCCGTTCTACAACTGCGGTGCTTCAGACAGCTCATGGCATGGCACCAAGACGGCCAGCCTCATTGGTGCTGCATCCAATAACAGTTCGGGAATGGCTGGTGTTGCGTGGGGGATAAAGATTCAACCGGTACGCGTACTCGGCAAGTGCGGAGGGTTTGACTCGGATGTGATTGCAGGGATGTTATGGGCCTCCGGCTTGAACGTTCCAGGTGTACCCAATAATCCAACACCCGCCCGCGTCATCAACTTGAGTCTTGGTAGCAGTGGTGCCTGTCCGACGAGTTACGTGGATGCCATTGCAACCATTGCCAACTCGGCACACCCTCCAGTGATTGTTGCCTCTGCCGGAAACAGTTCCGGGCAAGCGGTAGGAGCACCTGCCAATTGCCCGGGAATCATCGCAGTTGCCGGATTGCGACAGACTGGCACCAAGGTGGGTTACTCGGACTTGGGTACAGAAGTTGCAATCTCTGCGCCAGCGGGCAATTGTGTGAATTCAAGCGCGACAGCGCCGTGTTTATATCCAATACTGACAGCATCCAATTCGGGAACCACGATCCCGGCAACCTCAACGTATACGGATGCCTTCAATTACAGCGTCGGAACCAGTTTCTCCGCGCCCTTGGTGTCTGGGACGATTACGCTGATGCTATCCGCACAGCCGTCACTGAGTCCCGAAGCAGTCAAAGCGTATTTGAAGTCCTCGGCTCGTCCATTCCCCACCTCTGTTGCCGGTCCCACTCTAAGTTCCTGCCATGCACCAGACGGGACGGATCAACTTGAGTGCTATTGCACATCAAACACCTGTGGCGCAGGCATGCTGGACGCCGGTCGTGCAGTGTCCAGTGTGATGGGGATTATTAGTAACGATTGCTTATTGAATTGGGCGGAAGCGACCTATCCAGGTATGTTTTCCTCCACATCGACTTCTCTGTTCTACGCACCCTACATTTACCGCTTTTATCCAGCAACTGGTCAGTATCTCGGTGTTTCATCAGAGGACAACCGAATCTATTACCTGGCTGCAAATGTCATGCATGACGAGGGTCCCGCAGCAAACTATTACGTAGCTACAGGATGTAAGCAGGGACCCCTATAGTCATCTTGGCACGACCTCGAAGCCACACAATGTCTTTTTAAGACGACTATGACAGCCATCTGTAATTTAGTCAGTCGCTACCGCTGTGAAGAGACTTTAAGTCCTGTCGAGGGCACGACATGGTTAACAACATACGGCCTAGAGTAATGGACGTAGGACCGGCAACCTTAAATCGGCAGAGGCGAGCGCCAGCTTTGGGAAGGTTAGATCGCAAATCTGTATGTCAGGTGTGTCTCTTCGAGTTGGCCATTCTTCTCGGCAGCAGTCGTCCAAAATTGGATTTCAGGTACAGAGCGTGGACGGGACCCGCATTGGGGCGCAAGCTGACACCAGCTCTATCGAGCGTCTGTACACGCCGCTATGCCTTCCCAGGGAGGAAGTCTTGCCAAGTTAGAAGCCCGCCGCCTGCACCAGACCGCTGTAGTTGGACACCACACCCTGGTCGACGATGAGGTTGTTGCCACCCATGGTGTAGGCATGCCCGTTTGCCGTCGCTAGATAAATGTTGGTGCCTGGGTAGTAGCGGTAGTAATAGCCACTTATGGTGCCCGATTGTGCGGGGCTGGGTGCGAACAATAGTGCAAAGTTTTGTTCCGCCCAGTTCATTGCGCGGTTGGATTCGGCGTTGACAGATGCGCCATACAGTGCGGCACACGCGTTGGCATCGTCACCACGCAAGGTGCGCTGATAGCTGTAGGTGTGGTAGGGGTTTGCAAACATGACCGAGGCCTGCACATTGGAGTGATTCAGGCCAGTCACGTGCCCCAATTCATGGGTCATGATGGCCTCCACATTCTCTGCAGTCCAGGCATAGGCCGTGTTGATCACGGTATCGGCATCGATTATGGCGTGGGTGCCGTCGTACCACCACTGGGTGTAGGCTCCATACTGGGCCATCTCGTTGGTGAGCAATCCCCAGCCAAATACGTTGGTGCGGTCAATGGTGGCAAAGGTGCTGCGCACATTTGGCAACGCCACTGTGGTGCCCATGTAAGTGAATGTGAGATTGCACATGCCAGACCAGCGGGCTGCCGCTGTCTGAATGGCTCGGAGCACATCAGCCGTGGACAGGTTGCCGGGTTGATTGGCAGGGTTGTAATACCAGTTGATTTGCCCACCAATCCAGCGCTCTTGCGCGGAGCCCAGCACATATTCTGCGTGTTCGCGTGTGTCTGGCCAGGCAGAGCGCGAGAAGTCCTGCGCCTGCGACGTCAGTGCCACTACGCTTGCCAACATTACAAATGCTTTCATAGCTTCTTATGTGTACTACGGATAGGCCTTTCAACCAGACGAGGAGAAGTATCCCTTGGCAGAAGCGGTATAAACCTCCGTAGAAACCCTTGGCAATACATTGCATGGTCGGGCTACCAAAAAAATGCGCCTGCGGGCAGTGCGATTGCTCTGTGACGCACATGCCACGCAGGCGTCCCCCCCCCAGAGCATCCGAATCGCCGGTTTGACCTGTCACCAATTGACTCGCTGATTGATCTTGTAATCGGGGGCCGGTTGTGCCTCCAAGTCCCAGTCCGGCTCGATTTGCACGCCGTCAACGGTCTGCGCATCACCACCGTAATCCCTCAGCGGTGGCCCGCATGCCGGGGAAAAGCCTTGGCCAACGTCTGGTCTGGAGGAAGCAAATTGCAAATTATTATTTCCCCAATGCGTCTGCTCCTGACCGAGGCAGATATGCAGAACAGTTTTTCAACCGTGGAACGACATCGAATCTGAAGCGGGCATCTGTCCTCCGGCGACAGCGCCTATCGATATTCTCGAATGCGCGTAATCGCACCTGTAATTGACAGGTATTTCGACCTCTTCTTTGTCTCTCGTCCTGACGAGGGGGCCACAAAATTGGGGGTATCAAGGAACACCCATGTCACTTCAATACCAGCTCAAACAAGGCCACTACCATCTCTACGACATGAGCACGCCGCCCAGCAAGGTCACCGGTGAGCACCGCTTGCGGCTCATGACGGACACGGTAGCTATTGCGTTTGATGTGCACACTGGCGAGCTGCATGAACACGGCAACCCGTTACGCATCCATTCCTGGGCCAGCAATACCCGGCGACGCCTGCGTGCGGCCGGTGAGATTGACAGCGCCAACAGCATCGTGGTAGTGTCCGGCCCGCTGCCGGTGGACGAGATCAATAAGTGCATTCGTATCACAGGCTATTGCCGCAACCTGTTTCATCGCCTGCCCAGCCTGCCACACGGCAAGCGCTTGTCGCACTGACGGCCAGAATTTTCCCGGCGCAAGCGATTGCGACTGGGTCGGTGAGCCCAATCAGCGGCTAACATCGCCCCATGCCTGCTTACTCCTTTGAAGCCCTCGATGCCAACGGCGGCACCCGCAAGGGAGTGATTGAGGCCGAGACGGCCAAAGTAGCGCGCAGTCTGCTGCGTAGCCAAACATTGGTACCCATGATCGTGCAGTCTGTGGGAACAGGCGTTGGCGGCTCAGCGGGTTCCGGCACCTCCTCCCGAGGAACCACGTTGTGGGCCTCGCGCGTCTTCAATGCCACTGCACTGGCCATCTGGACGCGCCAGATTGCCGGCCTGGTCTCGTCCGGGCTGCCGCTGGAACGTGCGCTGACAGCCTTATCGGAGGAGTCCGACGATGAACGCCAACGCAATCTCGTCGCTGGCCTGCGCGCCGAAGTGAATGGCGGAACGGCCTTTGCTGCGGCACTTGCGCAGCACCCGCGCGAGTTCTCCACCACCTACTGCGCGGTGGTCGGTGCGGGCGAACACAGTGGCAACCTGGGGCTGGTACTGGAGCGTCTGGCAGACGACCTGGAGCAAAGCCAGGCACTCAAGTCAAAGTTGATCGGGGCCGCACTGTACCCGGCCATCGTGACCCTGGTGGCCATCACCATCGTGATGTTTTTGCTGGGCTATGTCGTGCCTCAGGTTGCCGAAGTATTTGCCGGCAGCAAGCGCGCACTGCCAATGCTGACTGTCATCATGCTGGGATTGGGAAACTTCGTTCGAAATCAGGGGTGGCTGATGCTGATTGCTCTGATTTTGATAGCTGCCGGCGCACGTTTGGCGTGGGCCAGAGCCCCATTTCGCGAAAAATTTGACGCAGCGTGGCTCAATTTGCCGATTTTGGGAAAATTATCCCGTGGTTACAACGCCGCCCGCTTTGCCAGCACGCTGGCGATGCTGGCGGCTGCTGGCGTACCCATCCTCAAAGCATTGCAGGCGGCGGCCGACACGTTGTCCAACCGGGCCATGCGCGCCGACGCACTGGATGCTTTGGTGCTCGTGCGTGAAGGTGCCCCGCTGGCATCCGCCATGGCCCAGAAAAAGCGGTTTCCCGCTCTGTTGGCCATGTTTGCCCGCTTAGGCGAGCAAACCGGCCAGTTACCGTTAATGCTGGATCGGGCTGCCAGCCAACTGGGCACCGAGGTGCAACGCCGTGCCATGCAACTGGCGACTCTGCTGGAGCCCCTGCTGATTGTGACCATGGGTTTCGTGGTGATGCTGATCGTTCTGGCCGTACTGATGCCCATCATCCAGTTGAACCAGTTGGTGCACTAACCGGGCGGGTCAATCTTTCGCACAAAGGCCAACGCTACGCGTGGAGTTGCGTTCAGCAATTGGGCGATTTCATCGATATCGTCCGGTATCGCCGGGTTGTTCCAGCCATCTGCCGTGTGCCGCGCCAGGCGCACAGCCAGCACCACGTTGCGCACAATCGCTTGCTCCGGATGGCGGTTGTCACTGATGCGCACCAGCAACTCAGGCAAGCGCCATAGCTTCATCAAGGTCTGGCGCAGGTCATCGAGCTCGATATTGAAGACGCTGCGTTGAACGGCAGTCGTGCGCAATGTGGGGTCCGCCCGCTGCAGCTCAACAATATGCTGCTGCAGCGTTGGGGCGTGACACCACATCAACATTTCCGCAAAATCGTACAAGAACGCCGCCAGACGAATCACGCCAACATCGGTGTCCCCACGGTGCACCGCAAACCCTTGCGCAAAATAGGCGGCCCGCTCGGCACGGCGCATCAGGTTGGCCAGCCCACGCAACGCCCGTGGCTGATCCGCCAGCCATTTCTGCAGGGTTGGCTGCAACCCAAAATTGGTGAAAAACGGCGAGATACCCATCATGACCAGCGATGTGGTCACACTTTCGGTCTCGGTCACCACGCCTGGCCTGCGTTTGCTGGCTACAAGGGCCATGAGCTTGAGCGTCATGAGTGGATCTCGGTCAATGACTTCGCCCAGCATATTGGCATCCACATTGTCCTCATCCGCTCGCAGGGTTTCAAGCCTTCTGGACGTGCTGGACAGCACAGGGACCTCGGCACTTTGAAAGTACCGCGTCCAGGCATCGAGATCGCGCAACGATTCCATCAGATAGGGAACGTGCGCGGGCGGCACGTCTGCGCCAGGCATTTGGGGTGTGGACGGTTGAATGGCCATTGGCGCGAGTATCAGTCGGCTATTGCTGCCGGTCAAGGCTGATAAACCAGAAGACTAGGCATGACGGCCTTGCCTCTGCGCCAACGGCCTGGCTGGGTCACGTTGCGCTGGGGCATGGGAGCGCGGCAGCAACGCACGCAGGCACTGTGGCATTGCACGTGCACCACTGGCCACATAGTCACCCAGTAGCGTCGCACGCACCGCATCTACGGGCATATCCCGATGCTTGGTGAGGTATTCGAACAGGGCATCCACGAGGGCTTCGGGCGTAAGGCCCTGGGTTTTGGTGGAGGTGTTCCACAGCCAGTCAGTCCATCTCAAGAAAGCAAAAAATGCAGACTCACCTTGCAACAGCGCAGGCAATGTCATTTTGAAGCGCCCCGAGTTGGCCACCATGTCCCAATAGCGCGCCATGCGCGTCAAGCGCTGCACCGTTGCCGCATCCAGCGCCGCCGTCTGCAGCACGGTGTAGGGCGGGTGCACGTCGTAGACCATGCCATGCGCTGTGGTGTGCCGCGCAATGGGCGTGCCCCGCAACCGTTTGAGCAGACCCAGTTGGATTTCATGGGGATGCACGGCGTACAAGCGGTCAAACCCGATAGCGATGCTTTCCAGCGACTCACCGGGCAGGCCAAAAATCAGGTCGGTATGCAAATGTGCCTGCGACCGTTCTACCAACCAAACCAGGTTGGCAACGGTCTTGTCGTTGTCCTGGTGCCGCGAGATGCGCTGCTGCACGTCCACGTTAAAGGTCTGGATGCCCACTTCGAGCTGGAGTACACCGGACGGAAACTGCGCGATTAGCACCTTGAGTCGTTCTGGCAAATGATCGGGTATGACCTCAAAGTGCACAAACAGGTCATCCGCCATACGATCCAGAAAGAACTGCAAAATTCGCACCGAGGCATCAATTTTGAGGTTGAACGTGCGGTCCACAAATTTGAAATTGCGAGCGCCCCGCTGGTACAGGCCGTCAAGGGCGACAAGGAATGCATCGAGCGGGAAGGCCCGGGCGGTCTTGTCCAGTGAACTCAGGCAAAACTCGCATTTGAACGGGCAACCCCGCGAGGCTTCCACGTACAGCAGACGGTGAGCCAAATCGGCATCGGTGTAGTGTTCATATGGAAGAGTAATCTGCTCCAGCTCGGGCTGCTCCCCCGCGATGACCTTCATCAGCGGCTGCGGCCCGTACAGCAAGGCTTGGCACAGCTTGGGAAAACTCACATCGCCCCATCCAGTGATCAGGTGATCGGCGAGTTGAAACGCCTCCTGATCAGCCCACTCGTGGCTGACCTCCGGACCGCCCAGCACGACCTTCACGTCTGGCCGCGCCTGCTTGATCAGGCGGACCACGGTGGTGGTCTCTGTGACGTTCCAGATGTACACGCCAAACCCGATGACACGGGGCGACAGTGCCAAAAGCTCGTCAGCCATTTCTTGCGGTTTGCGGCGTGCCGTGAACTCCCTCAACACGGTCTGTGGCGACAGGCCACCCATATTGGCCAGCAAATAGCGTAAACCCAGCGAGGCGTGGATGTACTTCGCATTCAGGGTGCACAAAACGATGGCGGGATCAGGCTGTGGCATGTGCGGATAGGTTGGTTGATTGATCCAAGTCAATCGAGGGTCATACGAAACTAGGGTTTACCCTAATAAAGGCATACAGTGAAACCCTATCGAAGGAGTTGACCATGGACATTCTCTTGCAAGTTGCCATCATTCTGGTTTGCCTTTTTTATGGCGCCCGAAAAGGTGGGGTGGCGCTGGGGCTTTTGGGGGGCATAGGCATTGTCCTCATGACCTTTGCATTTCACCTGCCGCCCGGCAAACCACCGGTCGATGTCATGCTAACCATCATCGCCGTGGTCGCCGCGTCCGCCACGTTGCAGGCATCCGGCGGTCTGGAAGTGCTCTTGCTGGGGGCCGAAAAGGTTCTGCGCCGCAATCCCAAATATGTCTCCATCCTGGCACCGTTCACAACCTGCCTGCTGACCATTTTGTGCGGCACCGGCCATGTGGTCTACACCATGCTGCCCATCATCTACGACATTGCCATCAAGAACGACATCCGCCCCGAGCGCCCCATGGCGGCATCGTCGATTGCCAGCCAGATGGGCATTCTGGCCAGTCCGGTGTCGGTGGCGGTGGTGTCGTTGGTTGCCTTTCTGGCCAAGGTTCCGGTCAACGGCCACGTGATCGACTTCATCCAGGTGTTGTCCATCACCATCCCGTCCACGCTGGCCGGTGTGCTCTTGATTGGCGTGTTCAGCTGGTTCCGCGGCAAAGAGCTGAAGGACGATGCCGAGTTCCAGAAGCGCATTGAGGACCCGCAGCAGCGCCAGATCGTCTATGGTGAGAGCGTAACCCTGATGGGCAAGGT
>JBAWYQ010000164.1:0-9110 GCA_037143475.1 Burkholderiales bacterium
TCCACCAGAATGCCAATCACCAGTGAGAGCGCCAGCAGGGTGATGACATTGACCGAAAAACCCAGGTAGTGCATACCGATGAAGGCAGGAATGGCTGACAACGGCAACGCCACGGCAGAGACAAACGTGGCGCGCCAGTCGCGCAAAAAAAGCCACACCACGAGGACCGCCAGCGCCGCACCCTCATACAACAGGTGCATGGAGCCGTTGTATTCCTCTTCTACCGGCAGCACAAAGTTAAAGGCTTCAGTGAGTTCAATATCGGGGTGCTGCAATCGAATATCTGCCAAGGCCTTTTGTACGGCTGCACCAACCTCAACTTCGCTGGAGCCCTTGCTGCGGGCCACTTCAAAGCCCACCACCGGCTTGCCGTTGAGCAGAGCTGCCGAGCGAGGTTCCGCAATGGTGTCGCGAATGGTGGCGAGTTGGTCCAGGCGAATGCGTCGGCCATCGCTCAGCGCCATCTCCAGGCTGCCGAGTTCGCTGGCCGAATGTACTGAGGCCAGTGTGCGCACCGGTTGCTCACTGCCGCCCACGTCGGCACGGCCGCCGGCCACGTCTTGCTGCACCTGGCGCAACTGCCGAGAAATGTCGGACGCCGTGGCTCCCAGCGCTTGCAAGCGTGCCGGGTCCAGTGCCACCTGTACTTGCCGGTCAGCGCCACCCACCCGGCTCACTGCGCCCACACCGCGCACGGACAGCAGGCGCTTGGTGATGGTGTTGTCGACAAACCAACTGAGCGCTTCATCGTCCATCTGGGTCGAGCCCACGGTGAATGCCAGCACCGGCTGGCCCGACAGGTTCAGCTTGTTGACAATCGGGTCACGCACATCAGACGGCAAATCGCCACGTATGCGCGACACGGCCGAGCGCACATCGTCCAGTGCCTCCTGGCCCGACTTTTCCAGCCGGAACTCTGCCGTGACGGTGACGCCGCCATCCTGAACCTTGGTGTAGATGTGTTTGAGGCCTTCCAGCGTGGCAATGCTGTTTTCCAACTTGCGGGCCACTTCGGTTTCCATCTGCGCAGGCGCTGCGCCGGGAAGGGACGCCACCACCACGATGGTGGGCAGGTCCAGGTCAGGGAACTGCTGTACCTTCATGGCGTTGAAGGAGACGACGCCGGCAAACGTCAGCATCACAAATAGCATCACCCCGGCAATCGGGTTCTTGATCGACCACGCGGAAACATTCATATCGGTCGCTCCTTATTTTGTAGCGGCTGACGCACGTTTCACGGGGGCTGAAGCCTTGTTTTGTTCAAAATTGGCTTGGATGGCATTGTTTACGCGAACGGTGTCACCGTCATTCAGGAAGCCCGCACCGATGACGGCAACGGTGGCGTCAGCCGCCAGACCCTGAATGATTTCAACCTGTTCACCGATGCGCCGGCCCACCTCAACCCTTTGCTGGGTGATGCGGTTGTCAGTCGCTACCTTAAACACATAGTTGAACCCGTCGCGTGACACCACGGCCTGTTGGGGCACCGTTAATGCATCGGTGGCGCCCAATTCGAACTCTCCACGTGCAAACATACCGGCTTTGACGGTTGCGGTTGTTGCGGGCGTAGCGGCCAGATCGACATAGACGAGTGCATTTCGGCTCACCGGGTCGACAGTGGGCGCCACCATGCGCACCTTGCCCATGAGTTGGGTTCCACTGGATGCTGTCAGGGCAACTGCGGTTCCCGGTTTTATACGGGCCAGTTCCGTTGCGATGACCTCGCCGCGCCACTCCAGGCGCGACTGGCGAATCAGGCGAAACAGCTCGGTGCCAGCGCCCACCACCGCGCCGACTGTTGCGGTGCGGGCAGAGATGACGCCGCTGTCGGGTGCCAGTACCTGCGTGTTCTTGAGACGAATTTGTTGCACCGCCAACATCGCGCGGGTACTTTCCAGCCTGGCTTGTGCGGTTTGCTCCCCCGTCAGCAACAGACTGATCTGCTGCTTGCTCATCATGCCGTTGGCCTGGAAGGCGCGGGCACGATCGGCATTTGCCGCTGCGTCTGCCGCCTGGGCCTGGGCTTCGGCTACAACGGCCCTGGCCTGCGCCACATCGGCGGCCACGCTTTCGCTGGCAAATACCGCCAGCAGCTGACCCCTTTGCACGATGTCACCCACACTGGAACGCACTTCTGCCAGGCGCAGGCCGTTGACTTCTGCGCCTACGCTGGCTTCTTGCCAGGCTGCTATGTTGCCGTTGGCTGCCAGTCGCACGGGAAGGTTGTTTCGGTTAGGGCGAGCGGTGGTGACTGTCAGCGACGCTTTGGGTGTGCTGGTCGCTGCCGGAGCGTTTGTTGCTGACTGCTGTGCGTCGGCAAATGGGGTAACAGCAATGGAGACCATCGAGGCGATGGCAATGGACAATGGATGGCTCAATTTCATGGGCTTGTGACTCAAAATGTAAGCAGTTTGTGGACCAGATCGGCAGCGGTGGCTGCCTTGTACTTGCGCATTAGACGGGCGCGGTAAATTTCGACCGTGCGGTGGCTGATTGTCAGGGTTTTTCCGATCTGTTTGGAAGTCAGTCCTTGCATCAGGTGGGCAGCCACTTCCCGCTCACGCGGCGTGAGCTCGGCTTTGACCGGGCGGCGGGCGCTCAGGTCTTCAAAGCACCAGATGCCGGCTTCGTGCGGCGCCTCGCGGTTTAGCGCGCGCCCTGTGACGTGGCACCAGAAGGCTTCGCCTTTGAGACGACCATCCATTCGGCGCATGATGCGATCGTCGGCATAGGTGCCACTGCGG
The DNA here is from genome assembly GCA_037143475.1 of Burkholderiales bacterium. GTDB lineage: Bacteria > Pseudomonadota > Gammaproteobacteria > Burkholderiales > Burkholderiaceae_C > Allorhodoferax. The sequence continues at coordinate 2,745 of JBAWYQ010000164.1, forward strand.
TTCAGAATGGGGGAAATGCGTGCGCCGGTGCGCTCAAATTCGTCGGCGCTGGGATACAACACCTGAAATGATTGACCCGTGAGCTGCTCGCGCGTTGTGCCAAACATCTCGCACAAGCGCTGGTTGCAGTCCATGATGGTGCGGTTGCTTGAAAGTGCCAAGCCGACCGGAGCCATGTCAAACGCGAGGCGGTAATTGATGTCCATAGGGTTGTGCTTTACGGAAAACTACGTATAGATATAAGTAGTATCGTATGGCAATTGAATCTTCAAAGGAGACAGGTGCAATGAACAAAATATATCCTAGCGCCGCCGCCGCGCTTGACGGCATTGTCAAAGACGGCCAGTTGCTAGCGGTTGGCGGCTTTGGTTTGTGCGGCATTCCCGAGGCGCTGATTGACGCACTTCGGGACACCGGCGTGAAAGACCTTACGGTCATTTCCAACAACGCAGGCGTAGACGGCTTTGGCCTGGGCAAACTGCTGGAGACGCGCCAGATCAAGAAGATGATTTCGTCATACGTTGGCGAGAACAAGGAGTTCGAGCGCCAGTACCTGGCAGGCGAATTGCAACTCGAATTTACGCCGCAAGGCACACTGGCCGAGAAACTGCGTGCAGGTGGTGCGGGCATTCCCGCTTTCTTCACCAAGACGGGTGTGGGCACCATCGTGGCTGAAGGCAAAGAATTGCGCGAATTTGATGGCGAAACCTTTGTGATGGAGCACGCCCTGGTGCCCGAAGTGGCATTGGTCAAGGCCCATCGCGCTGACAAGTCGGGCAACTTGCAGTTCCGCCTGACGGCGCGCAACTTCAACCCTGCTGCAGCCATGGCCGGCAAGATCTGTGTGGTGGAAGTGGAAGAGGTTGTGGAGACCGGCGACATGGTTCCCGACCAAGTGCACCTTCCTGGCATTTATGTGCACCGCATCGTGCACAACCCCAACCCCGAGAAGCGCATTGAGAAGCGGACCATTACACCGAAAGAGGGAGTTTGAACATGTCGTGGAATCAAGACCAAATGGCAGCGCGTGCTGCACAAGAGCTGGAAGATGGTTTTTACGTCAACCTGGGCATTGGCATCCCCACACTGGTTGCCAACTTCGTGCCAGCCAACAAAGAGGTGTGGTTGCAGAGCGAGAACGGCATGCTGGGCATTGGTCCGTTCCCTACGGAAGATGAAGTCGATGCCGACCTGATCAATGCCGGCAAGCAAACCGTGACGACACAAAAGGGTTCGTCCATTTTCGGAAGCCACGATAGCTTTGCCATGATCCGGGGTGGCAAGATTAACCTGTCCATTCTGGGGGCGATGCAGGTGAGTGAGCGGGGCGACCTGGCCAACTGGATGATCCCCGGCAAGATGGTCAAGGGCATGGGCGGTGCCATGGACCTGGTGGCGGGCGTCAAGCGCGTCATTGTTCTGATGGAACATGTGGCCAAGAAGAAAGACGGCACGATTGATCTGAAAATCTTGCCGAAGTGCACCTTGCCATTGACCGGCGTGGGCGTGGTGGATCGCATCATTACCGATCTGGCAGTCATGGATGTGACTCCATCGGGCCTTAAACTGGTGGAGTTGGCCCCAAATGTGACCCGTGAAGACGTGCAGGCAAAGACAGGCGTGAAATTACTCTAATTGGTGCACTGCACCACCGGGTAAGATATCGCGAATTACTACCCGGGGGTTTCATGTCCAGAGCGCTCAAATTCCTGATGTTCATCTACTTCGTGGTGTTCCTCACCACGGGGGCGTTCATGGTTCTCATCGTGAATGCAGACGAGAACTCGGCACCCTGGATTGCCTTGCTGGCGCGCAATCACGGCATCGTATTTGTCTGGCATCTGGCCTGCTGGATGACCATGGGCATGTTCTCCAACTACTACTGGGACTTGTTCAATATGGGTAGGGGGCTCGACTCGGTGCAGGTGGAGCGCATTGTGCTTCCCCTGCTGGTGTCACCGATCGTGTTTTACCCTACGTACAACCTGTGGCTCTCCAGCAGTTCACAGAGCTACATTCTTTTTGAAGTGATCGCCTTCCAGAGTGGTTTTTTCTGGCAAGCGCTTTTCACCAAGGCAAAGCCGCTGGACCAGGCAGCCGTTATTCCCTGGACGGTGAATAACGGAGGTGCGCGTAGCGCACAACCGAAGGCGGCCGGCAACGGCCCGTCAGCGGTCGGCTGAAAGAGGCAGGGTTATCCAGCGCGTTCTATCGCGGCAATTCGTAGTCAAATTTTTCTACCTTGCCACGCCAGTAGGGCATACGGCCTGTTGTGTGTAACCAAGCCACTTCCGCCTCATGTGGAACCAGCATGCCACTTTGCGTTTGGTAGTTGGACAGGCGTACTTCCCACGGTATGACCACCATCAGTCCATCCACTAGCGCGCTGCGCTCGATGCTGCTGATGCGCTCAACTAAACCCTGCGCGTCGAAATGGAAAGTTACCGTCACCGTCAACGGACCATCGGTCAACGAAGCCTGGGCCGTTTGATCATTCACGGGCGTCCACCGTACGCCCTGGCTTGGCAACAATGCGGTGGGGTACCAAACAGCCTCTGTAAAGTAGCGAATCAGTTCACTGCGGGCAATGTCGAGCGTGTCGTGGCTGCCGTCTAAGTCAAACAGACCGAACACCGAGGGCTGCACGCTGCCGACACCTGCAACATACGCATCGACCACACGCACCGTGATGCCGGGCGACATGGTCATGGAGGCATCCCACACGAAGCCCGGCCGATTGGTGGATACCCGTTGTCGTGCTGTGAAGGGCTCCCATTGGTCGTCTATGAAGCTGCGGTTAAATCTGCCGGTTTGCTCCAGGTAAAGCCTGCGTACGATGGGCTGGTTCGGGTTGAGCACTTTCACAAAATAGCGTCGTACCATAGGTGGCAGGGGTGCCAATTCGGCATCGTTGTATCGCTCCGGGCGTGCCTTGACGGGTTGAGTCGCGGCCTCAAGGCCCTGCATGCGCCTATGGGTGTCCCATGACCAGCGGGAGTTTCCCCATAGACCCACTGTCAGCGCCAGGGCGATCAAAGTGAATACGATGATCTTGACCCACTTCAGCACCACGAGTAGTTTGTTTGGGCGACTCGGTGCGTAGCTGGGGACGACATAGTCGGACAGGGTAGCGGTTGATGGGTCTTCAGGACGCTTGGGCTTGGGGTTCATGGATATTTGGAAGCGGCAGCCTAGGTTGCATGTAGTGGCCGTGCGATGGAGCTTACATTGGGGTTGGGCTATTATTTCGTGCTCCCGATAGGTGCGGCTATTGCCCGCGGCTGAAATTTAGGAATATTTGGCATGAATCAAGGTTATCCAAGGTTGTTGGGGGATATTGGCGGGACCAACGCCCGTTGGGCTTGGCAAGAGTCTGCCGGAGCCGGACTGGAGGATATTTCGGTTCAGCCATGTGCGGCGAGCACGTCCATACAGGAATCAGCCGCCAATTACCTGCTGACCCACGGTCACCAGAATCCTGTTTGGGCTGGTATTGGCGTCGCAACGGCCGTTAACGGTGACGAAGTACGCCTGACCAATGGCACGTGGCGCTTTTCGATTGCAGCGTTTCAAAGGGCCTTCGCACTGGAGCGCTGCCTGGTCATCAATGACTTTACCGCGCTGGCCATGAGTTTGCCGGCACTCACCCCATCTGACCTTCGTGCCTTGGGTGGAGGTGCCGCAGTGGCGGGTGCGCCCATTGCGTTGTTGGGTCCAGGTACTGGTCTTGGTGTGTCCGGACTGGTCCCCGATGGACTGGGTCGATACAGCGCCTTGAGCGGCGAGGGTGGTCACGCGACGCTGGCGGCTAGTAACGACATGGAGGCTAGTTTGTTGTCCGTATTGCGTAAAAAGTTCGATCACGTCAGTGCAGAGCGCGTATTGTCTGGGGCCGGACTTGTCAATATTTTTCAAGCTATCTGCAGCCTGGAAGGTCGACCCGCTCATGACCTACTGCCCTCTGATGTGACCGACGCTGCAATATCCGGGGCTGATGCACAGTGTGTTCAGACGGTCTACTATTTCTCACGTTTTTTGGGAAGCGTGGCCGGAAATTTGGCGTTGACTTTGGGGTCGATGGGGGGTGTCTATATCGGCGGGGGCGTTGTGTCGCGTCTTGGGACTGCGTTTGACGCAACGGTGTTTCGGGAGTGTTTTGAGAATAAAGGGCGCTATCGCCAGATGCTCTCAACATTGCCCGTTTGGGTCATCACTGCGCCCACGCCCGCTTTAGTTGGGGTAAGCCGGGCGCTCGATACACTGCCTTGACAGGATTTTTTCGGCCAACACGGCCACGGCCTCTGTTTAATTGACACAACACTCACATGAAGTTTCCACGCAATAGCGGCGTACTGCTGCACCCCACCTCCTTGCCGGGGCCTCACGGGAGTGGCGACCTTGGGACTGCGGCCTACCATTTTGTGGATTGGCTGCAAACGGCGGGCCAGAAGCTTTGGCAGATTCTGCCGCTTGGCGGTATTGGCCCCGGCAACTCGCCCTACATGAGCAGTTCTGCATTTGCTGGCAACCCTTTGTTGATCGACATGGACGATCTGCTCCAGCACGCATGGCTGGCGGCCGAAGACTTGACACCTGATGCCGACTTTGAGACACAGCGTCAAAACTTTTCGGCCGTGTGGCCCTGGCGCATGGAGCGCCTGGCGCGCGCGGCGCACGCCTTTGCAAAGGACGCCACCCCCCAGTGCCAGACGGAATTTGCTGCCTTTTGTGAAGCCAATATCGACTGGCTCGACAATTACGCCCTGTTCATGTCGCTGGCCGAGCATTTTCATTGGAGAGATTGGTGCGAGTGGGAGGGGGGCTTGGCTCAGCGCACGCCAGTCGCCATGGAGAAAGCCCGGGCGCAGCACGCTCAGCGCATTGCGTTCTGGAAGTTTTGCCAATGGCGTTTCTTCACGCAGTGGCGCAAGCTGCGCGCCTATGCCAACCACCGGGGCATCAAGATCATTGGCGATGCGCCTATTTTTATTGCCTACCAAAGTGCCGAAGTCTGGGCGCGACAAGACCTGTTTGACCTCAATGCGGATGGCCTCCCGCGCGTGGTGGCCGGTGTGCCGCCTGACTACTTTAGCGAAACCGGTCAGCGCTGGGGCAATCCCATGTACCTTTGGCCTGCACACGCCACAGAGGGCTACGCATGGTGGATTGACCGCATCAAACGCACGTTTGAGCTGGTGGACATTGTGCGCATCGATCACTTTCGTGGTTTTGCCAATTACTGGGAAGTGCCAGCCAGCGAACCCACCGCTATGAAAGGGCAGTGGTTGCCCGGTCCCGGTGCGCCGTTGTTCGAGGCCATCCATGCGGCCTTGGGCCCGCTGGCCATCATTGCGGAAGACCTTGGCGAGATCACTCCTGACGTGGAAGCCCTGCGCCGTGAGTTTGCCTTCCCGGGTATGCGGATTTTGCAGTTTGCCTTTGGTGGCGACAGCACCAATAATTTTTTGCCGCACCGCCACCAGAATGACACCGTGGTCTACACAGGAACACACGACAACGATACGACCCGGGGCTGGTGGAAGTCCGCGTCCGAGAAGGAGCGTCAGTATCTGTGTGACTACCTGGCAGTTGATGGCAGTGATGTCCACTGGGACCTGATTCGCGCGTCTTGCGCAAGTGTGGCCGACACCGCCATCCACCCTATGCAGGATATTTTGGGTCTGGAGACCGAACACCGCATGAACTTTCCCGGTAAGTGCGAGGGCTACTGGGAGTGGCGCTTTGACTGGGCACAAGTGCTGCCCGAGCACGCCAGTCGCCTGGCCAACTTGTGTAAGGTCTATGGGCGTGATGGGAGCAACGACAAGTGGTAGCGACAATCAACATTGCATCGCGTTTGAATGTGAGAAATCGGTTTGCTCACTGGATGACTCTCTTTACTTTGGTGACGTCGGCGCAGGCCCAAATGCTGCCGCTGCCTTTGTGGGAGTTGGGGGTATTTGCTGGAACGGCCACCACGCCTGCCTACCCGGGGTCGTCAGATCGCGCAACGCGATCGCTGGCGGTGCCCATATTTGTGTACCGGGGAGAGGTGTTGCGCGTGGAGCGGGGCGACGTGGGTGCGCGACTCTTTAGCAGCGACAGCGTCGAGCTGGACCTGGGATTTTCCGCCTCGCTTCCTGCCAGTTCGGACGACCTCACCGCACGCAGGGGCATGAGCGACTTGGGCACGCTGGTTGAGTTTGGTCCCAGGGTCAAGCTCACCTTGGCGCGACCCACGCCTGGTACGCGCGTGCGACTGGAGTTGCCGGTGCGTGCGGTGCTGGAGTTCAACAACGGCGTTCGCCAGCAGGGTTATGCCTTTGAGCCCGAATTGGGTATCGAGGTGCGCGATGCGGGCGCTGG
>JBAWYQ010000165.1:0-9064 GCA_037143475.1 Burkholderiales bacterium
ATCTGGGCACGCCATTGCGTAAGTCCCAGCTCCGCGTCGATTTCGAAGTAGGCCCTTGCGGCCTGTTCCAGGTTGGTTTTGGCGCTTTGGGCCAGGTCCACCAGATCCAATGCCGGGAAAATGAATTCCAGCGCCGTGAGGTTCTGCGCCAGCGTAGCGTCCACGCCGGATTGCACCAGTGATTCGGTAGCCTGCTGCCAGCTGGCTTGCGCCGTTGCGGGCAACCAGGTAGACAGGTTGGCCCGCATTTCACGTGCGGCCGGCTGGTAACGCTGAATCAGGGTCGGAAGATCCGAACCCTGGGCCCGAACACGCAACATCCAGCGGGATGCGCGCTGGGCAATGGCAATCAGCTTGGCCAACAGGTCGAGTTGCAACTTCGCACCCACTTTGTAGTCCAGCGCGTCCAATTGGTCCCACAGCGTCTCCAGGTCAAAGATCTCACGGGCCAACGTAAAGGCGCGAATCACATCGGCTGTGGCGGCCCCTGCCTCGGCGGCAATGAAGTTGACAAAGGTGGCGCCGGTGCGGTTCAGCACCGTGTTGGTGATGTGGGTGGCAATGATTTCGCGCTTGAGCGGATGTGCGCCGATCGCTGTACCAAACTTCTCGGTCAGCACCTGCGGAAAATAGGCCTTCAGGGCACGCCCAAAGAAGGGATCATCCGGCAGGTTGCTGGCCACGAGCTCATCAAAAACCGCCATCTTGGCGTAGGCCAGCACGACCGCATTCTCGGGCGCAGTCAGGCCGACTTTGCGGGCCCGGCGCTTGGCGATCTCGTCATCCGTTGGCAAAAACTCAATGGCGCGATTCAACCGGTTGCTGCCTTCCAGCCACTGCATCAGCCGCTGCTGCCCATCCAGCACATAGAGTGGTCGGTGCATGGCGACGTCCAGGGCCTGCGTCTGGTAGTAGTTGTCCTGCAAAACCAGGTGGCCCACTTCGTCGGTCATGGAGGCCAGCAGGTCGTTGCGTTGTTTGAGCGTTAGGTCACCGGCTTCGACGATGGCGCCCAGCAAAATCTTGATGTTGACTTCATGGTCCGAGCAATCGACGCCAGCCGAATTGTCAATGGCGTCGGTGTAGATCAGTCCGCTCTTTTGGGCGTACTCGATCCTGCCGTTTTGCGTACAGCCCAGGTTACCGCCTTCGGCCAGCACTTTGCAGCGCAGTTCACTGCCGTTGACCCGGAAGGCATCACTGGCCTTGTCACCTACCTGTGCGTTGGATTCGAAACTGGCTTTGACATAGGTGCCAATGCCGCCGTTGTATAACAGGTCCACTGGCGCCTGCAAAATCACTTTCAACAGTTCCAATGGCGGGAGTTCTTCGGCTTCAATGCCAATGACGGCTCGTGCCTCTGGGCTCAACGCGATGGACTTGGCCGTGCGGGGGTACACACCACCACCTTGCGATATCAGGCTCTTGTCAAAGTCATCCCAACTGGAGCGCGGCAGGTTGAACAGGCGTTGGCGCTCGGCAAAAGAGCGTGCGACATCAGGCGTGGGGTCGATGAAGATGTGGCGGTGGTCGAAGGCCACTACCAGCTTGATCTGTTCGGACAGTAGCATGCCATTGCCAAACACGTCACCCGACATGTCACCAATACCGGCCACGGTGAACTGTGTGGTCTGGGTGTTGACGTCGATTGTGCGGAAATGGCGCTTGACGGCCTCCCAGGCGCCTCGCGCTGTGATACCCATCTTTTTGTGGTCGTAGCCGACCGATCCGCCCGATGCAAATGCGTCCCCCAGCCAGAAGCCATAGTCCGCTGATACGCTATTGGCAATGTCGGAAAAGGTCGCGGTACCCTTGTCGGCAGCCACTACCAGGTAGGGGTCGTCCACGTCGTGGCGCACCACGTTGGTGGGTGGAACCACAGCGCCTTTAATGATGTTGTCGGTTACGTCCAACATGCCGGAGAGCAGAATCTTGTAGCAGGCAATGCCCTCGGCCATCCATGCATCGCGGTCAGTTACGGGCGGCAGGTTCTTGGGTACAAAGCCACCCTTGGAGCCAACCGGCACGATCACGGTATTCTTGACTTGTTGGGCTTTGACGAGGCCCAGAATTTCGGTACGAAAATCTTCACGCCGATCAGACCAGCGTAGCCCTCCCCGCGCGACCTTGCCCATGCGCAGGTGCAGCGCCTCGACACGCGGCGAGCAGACCCAGATTTCAAATAGCGGCTTGGGCTCGGGTACACCGGGCACTTCGCGTGGGTTCAATTTAAAGCTCAGGTAAGGTTTGGAGGCACCCGAAGCGGTGGTCTGCCACAGGTTGGTGCGCAGAGTGGCCATTACGGTGGACACAAACTGGCGCAGGATTCGGTCCTCGTCCAGGCTGGCGACTTTGCCCAGTGCTGCGTCAATTTGCTGCTTCAGGCCTTGCTGCGCAGTGGTGCGGTCACCCGCAAGCGCCGGGTCAAAGCGGGTCATGAACAGGTTGACGATCGTCTGGGCAATGCCTGCGTTCTTGTTCAACGTGGCTTCGATGTAGCTTTGGCTGAATGCAAACCCCAGCTGTTTGAAGTAGCGGGTGTAGGCACGCAAAACGGAGATGGCGCGCGCGTCCAGGTTCGTCACCAGTACCAGCTTGTTCAGATCGTCGCTCTCCACCTCGCCGCGCCAGGCGGCGGCAAACAGTGACTCGAAGCGGTCTTTCACGGTAGCCAGATCGGTGCCGGGTGGCAACTGCAGGCCAAGGTCGTGAATCCACAGCGCGGTACCGTTGTGGCCAATACTGTAGGGGTGTTCGTCCAGAACGCGTGCGCCCATGCGCTCCAATACGGGCAATGAGTCCGAAAGCGCTACCTTGGCGGTGTTGTAAATCTTGAAGCGCAACATGCCCGGGCCCGCATCCAGCGGGCGGTACAGCTTGACGGCCAGGGGCGAAGTGGGCAAAAGCGCCACCAGCATGTCAGCATCTTCCGCAGCCACCTGGGCTGAAAAATCTTCACGATAGGACGTGGGGAAGGCATTGGCAAACCGGTGTGCGAGTGCCAGACCCGGGCCCTCGCCGTGGGCACGCAGCATCTCGGCCGCGCAATCGTCTTCCCACCGTTGGGTCAGCCGGGCGACACGGACTTCCAGTGCGGAGATGCTCACGTTTTGCGGTGCATACAGTTTGGCGCGCACAAGGTAGTGAATGCGTGCCAGCGGGCTATCGGTCAGCATGGGCGTGAACTCGATCGACTGGCCGTCCAGCGCAGCCATCAGCTCATTGCCGATCCTGATACGCAACTCGGTGTTAAATCGCTCGCGAGGTACAAAAACCAGTGCGGAGGTAAAGCGGCCAAACGGATCGCGGCGCAAGAAGAGGCGGGTGCGCTGGCGCTCTTGCAGTCGCAAGATTCCAATGGCGTGCTCGGTCAGCGTGGCCGTGTCGATCTGGAACAGTTCGTCGCGTGGATACACATCCAGAATGGATTGCAGCGATTTGGCAGCATGGCTTTCGGGCACCACGCCGGCGGCGTTCATTACCGCGGCAATGCGGCTGCGCACCTGCGGAATCTCGCCAACCGATGCCGTGTACGCGGTGGCCGTGTACAGACCGAGAAAGCGCGCTTCTCCCACGACATTGCCCGCGTCGTCAAAGCGCTTGACCGCCACATAGTCCAACCAGGCCGGGCGGTGCACGGTGGCGCGTGTCATGGCCTTGGTGACCAGTACCAACTCGTTCGACTCCAGCAATGCAACCGCTTCGGGCGGCAGGCGGGTTTCAGGCGTTTGCACAGAACCGCGCAAAATGCCAAGGCCGGTATCGGGCTTGGCCACCAGGCTCACCACATCGCCATCGCGCTTGAGGTCGTAGTCGCGTGCGCCCAGGAATGTGAAATGCCGGTCTTCGAGCCAGCGCAAAAAGTCAACGCCCTCCTGGCGCCCAGACGCTGAAAGGGAGGAACTGGATGCTGCCGCTGCCATGGACCGTGCACGCTCCAGCATGGCTTGCCAATCTTGCACGGCGCTACGCACGTCGCCCAGCACACGTTCCAACTCGGCGGCCAGAGCTAGTTGGTCGGCAGTGCTAACAATGCGATCGCATTCAACCTGAATCAATGACTCCAACGGGTCATGACGGCCCATTGCCGAGGCGGCGGCGGCGCGGCTGATGCCGGTGACTTTGCCTTGCACATCACGCGTCACACTCATCAGCGGGTGAACAATCCAGTGCGCGGTGCGGTTGCCCCGGTTGATGGCCATGGTGACCGAGTCGACCAGAAAAGGCATGTTGTCATTGACGATTTGCACCACGGTGTGGTCGCAAACAAATCCGTCTTCGGCCAGCGTAGGGTTGAATACGCGGACTTTGGCAGTGTTGGCGGGTCGCGCTACGTCCAGCAAGCGCCAATGGGCGCTGGCGATAGCAAACAGGGTCGAAGGCCCACGGGCCTGTAGCTCGTCGGGGTCTGTGTTGTCGAAATAAGCCGCCACAAAACTGGCAAGGTGGGTTGACGAGGGACCGGCGTGTTCCTGGGTATAGGACAGCAGTTCGTCGAGCGCGGAATGGGTCATTGTTAGCTCCGGGTTATCTTTTGGATGAGGCGGATTCTAGACTTGCAGCAATATTCTGGATATGCAGATTTGCCCTGATTCATGGCCTTATGCATAAAGCGCATCAGGGAGTCGGATTGCCCACGCGCTACCATCGCGCTCTGGACAATTCAACTCAGCCACTTCATTCAAACTGCCATGCCACTCCAATTTGCTACCCGCCTGAACAATGTCGAAACCTCGGCCATCCGCGAACTCTTCAAACTGCTCGGCAAGCCCGGCATCATCAGCTTTGCCGGTGGCTTTCCCGACCCAGCCATGTTTGACGTGGAGGGCATTCGTGAGGCGGTCAACGCCGCGTTGACACAAGAGCCTGGTGCCACCCTGCAATACGGTGCTACCGAGGGCCACAACCCCCTACGCGAACAACTTGCAGCCTTCATGACCGGCAAGGGCTGCACCGATGTTTCACCTGACAACCTGATTGTCACCACCGGCAGCCAGCAGGCGCTTGACCTGCTGGGCAAGACCATGATCAGCCCGGGCGACAAGGTCATTGTGGAAGGCCCCACCTTTCTGGCAACCATCCAGTGCTTTCGCCTGTATGGCGCCGAGCTGATCAGCGCACCCATTGATGCCAATGGCGTTCAGGTGGACAAGCTCGAAGCGCTGATTGCCGAACACAAGCCCAAGTTCGTTTACCTCATTCCCACGTTTGGTAACCCCAGCGGCGCCATGCTGAGCCTGGAGAGGCGCCAGCGCGTGCTGGAGCTGGCGGTGCAGTACCAGACCCTGATTGTTGAAGACGACCCCTATGGCGATTTGTATTTCAATGACAAACCGCCACCGTCACTGCTGGCGTTGAGTTCCGGTGTACCCGGAAGCCGCGAGCTGCTGGCCCATTGCGGCTCACTCAGCAAAGTACTCAGCCCCGGCCTGCGTGTGGGCTGGATGATTGCACCGTCCGAGTTGTTGGCCAAGGCCACCATGTGCAAGCAGTTCAGTGATGCCCACACCAGCACTTTTGCACAGGCCACCGCTGCGCAATACCTCAAGGCTGGTCGAATGCCCGCTACGCTGGCCCATGTGCGCAAGGTGTATGCTGAACGCGCGCTCGCCATGGGCAGCGCGCTGCGCAAAGATTTGGGCGACGCCATCGAATTTGTGCAGCCGCAGGGCGGACTGTTTGTATGGGCGCGCCTGACTGGCGCCGGTGGCAAGGTGAAGGATGGCGGCGAGATGGCCAAGCGGGCGATCGAGAAGGGCGTTGCCTTTGTGCCCGGTTCGCCGTTTTATGCATCCAACCCTGATCTTTCCACATTGCGACTGAGTTTTGCCACGGCGGATGTGTCCAAGATTGAAGAGGGCGTTGGGCGTTTGGCGCAGGCGGTGTAGCCGGATTACAGGTTCGTCAGCAGAACACTGAATCAAATGACCCTGCAGCCCCCGTGCAATAAGCGCTAACTGCTATTGATGCTATAGCAAATCACCTAGTTCGCGGTGATCAACGGGGCGTTGCAGGGCAGGTGCAGAATGAAGCACGCACCCTTCCCGATCACGCTTTCCACACGGATCGTGCCGCCCAGGGTTTGGGTAACAATGTTGTAGACAATGTTGAGACCCAGGCCGCTGCCGCCTTGGCCTAACCGAGTCGTGAAAAATGGATCGAAGACGCGGTCCAGATGTTCAGGGGCTATGCCTGCACCGTCGTCCATTACCCTGAACTGCACCCAGCCTTCGCGCGCGGTGTGTGCAGTCAGTGCAATCGTGCCGTGCGGACTGTTTTCCAGGCCGTGGATCAAGGCGTTGTTGATCAGGTTGGTAAGCACCTGTCCGAGCGGTCCCGGGTAGCTTTGTAGCCGAATGTCGGGGGGGATATCGCTGGTTACGGTATGCCCTGTCTTGCGCATCGTGGGGCCCAGGGTCATCAAAATTTCGTTAATCGTCTCCCGCAGGAGAAATTCGCGCCGATGCTGACTGGTTTGGTCCACGGCTACCTGCTTAAAACTCGACACCAACTCCACCGCGCGGCGCAGACTGCGCATCAAAATGTCGACCCCCTCACGGATATCCGTGACAAAACTGTCCAGTGCCGAGCGTGTCAATCCTTTGGCCATGGCTTTCGAAAAATCCCTGATCTGATCTTCCAACGTGCTGGCGACGGTCAGGCTATTGCCAATAGGTGTATTGAGTTCATGCGACACGCCGGCGACCAGGGCGCCCAGCGCTGCAAGTTTCTCGCTGCGGACCAACTCGTCCGTTGTTACTTGCAGATTTTGCAATGTGTCCTTCAAATTCTCGTTGCTGAGTTCAAGCTCTAGCGTTCGCGACGCAATACGCTGCTCTAGTTGTGTGTTTAGCGTCAGAATTTCGGCCTGCGCGGCAGCGATGCGATTGGATGCAAAAATGACCAGAACCATGGATAGCAAAAACAGCACTAACCCCAGGCCAGTCATCCTGAAAAAGCTGGCGCGAATGGCCGCCAGTGCATCGTCGGTTCCCCGCGTGACTGCCAGCGACAACTCATCTGACGCGCCCAGGTGAATGTGGCGAAACACTGCAATCAACTCCACACCTTGCGGCGCAGTCAGCACTCTGGATCCCTCGGTTCCCGCAACCACCTGCTCGGCTACGAACTGGTGGTCACCGTTGGTCAGCGATTTAGAGGAATTAAATAGCACGTTTGCTTTTGCGTCCACCAGCATGACGGCCCCTGTGTCACCCAGCGACTGGCGGATGGAAGTTTCATCGCTCACCAATGGTGCCCCCAAATCGATGGCGGCCACCAGAATGCCCAGTACCTTGCCGGTTGAAAGACCGGTGCCATCGCGTTGAACGATCTGACTCATGACGAGAATGCCAGGGCCTTCGATCGAGGTAACTAATCGGACCACTTCGGACATGCCCGGTTCACTGGCTTCACGCAACATCGCAGGCTCATCCTGGGATGGGGAAAACACGGCGCCATTGGATGCGCCCAGCACGCGCCCGGTAAGTGGCTCCACCACATCCAGCGAACGGTACGTTCCCGGACTGGCTTCCTTGAGCGCGCTCAACTGGCGGGTCAAGCGCGGTCGCAGTGCCAGCGCCTTCTCGGGTGACGCATTTGTCAAGGCTGCCAATGTGGAGGCCACACTCTCCGAGGCACTGAGTAGATGCAATTCCCGCCGGTGCTCTTCAAACCAGCGTTCAAAGGTGTCGCGTTCTTTGTCGGCCAGCGCTTCCACGGACACAATGGAGCGCTTGTACTCGTGTGAAAAGATCCCCTCGACACCCAATGGTGGCACACCATACAGCCACAAGCCCAGGAATGACGCCAGTCCTGCCGTTGCCAACAAGCCAAAAAAGGTCAGCAATTTGACGCGAATGTTCATGTTGCGTGCCAGTTATTGGTCATAGTCATAGACAAACAGACGGTATTTCTTGGGGTCGGCCTGCACCTGCTTCAGACCGGAATAGGCGAATGCTTGCGCTATTCGTTCTGCATCAACTCCGGTTGGGATGCGTCCCTGCTGTTGTAGAAATTCAAACTCACGGGTCAAAGGTGCTACCCCGTCCACCTTAGCCGGAACGGCTGGCGCGCCCGGAACCTCCAATAGGTCTTTACGCGCTATTTCTACAGCCTTGGCCAACGATATGGAACGCGGTTGCGCGGTAAATGACTCGCCATCGCCCAATACCCACCCACCAGCGCGCTCGACGTTCGCATTGGCAACACGCATCCAGTTGATCGCGCGTGCATACGATGCCACCAACAATAGGGCGGCCTTGGGTTGCTGGTCTGTAAATTCTTTCGAAGCCACAACCCAGTCAGTGCTCATGCCACGGTAGATGGCGCGGTTCTTCGAATTGCGGGCGATTGAGATCGACGGCGTTGGCTCCCAAGCTGAAAATGCGTCGATAGTTCCATTTTCAAGTGCGTCGGGCATCTGTGAGGGCTCCATCGCAACCAGTGTGACATCACTCTCCAGCATATGCGCCGCTTTGAGCCCCCTTAGCAACACCAAGTGCGAGGATGACCCTGCGGAGTAACCGATGCGCTTACCCCTCAATGAGTCCATTTGGGCAAAGTTGCGCGAGACGACGGAAGAAAAATTCCGTTTTCCCAGTCCTGCAATGGCGGTTGGTGTGCGCACCAGCGTGTTCACGGTTGGCATATCACCCAGGAACGCAAATTCCAGCTTGCCGGTGCCCATCAACTGCACCATGTCATTGCCCTTGCGGAAATTGAAGGGCCGCAGCGCCAAGCCCAGCTCTTTCAAATCGGCCCGCAATGTACGGTCGCGTTGCATCGTGGAACTGATAAATGCCAAGGGGTATGCCATGGGTTGAACGCCCATGTGAACATACGCCTTGTTGGGTGTGAGGTCGTATTTGTCGTAATACTCCTCGCCATGCAAAGTGGCGGACACCAATAAGCTGGTGAGCCCTGTCACGCTCAGCAGCGCCCTGACAATCCAGGTATGCGCATTTGGTTTCTTCATATCAACCGACTTTCTTTCGGATCATGGCTTGAGGGAACCCCGGTGGCATTGGTGCGTTTGGAATAGGTCCCAGTTCGTTCAAATAAT
>JBAWYQ010000166.1:0-8973 GCA_037143475.1 Burkholderiales bacterium
CACAATTTTCGATGGAGCCTGCGCCAACCCACAGGAATTAGCAGCCCCCAGTGTCCCAGCGGCGAGAAGCGGTGCCATTGCACACGCGCATGGGTGAACCTGTGCGCCCACTGCGGCGGAACGTCAGATGTGCCCACACCGTCCATCACCAGAAAGACTGCGACTCCGCGCAGCGCTGCCCGCTCCAGAGCTGCAGCCACTAGTTCACCCGACGCGTCAAAGCTGAAAATATAGGTCTCCAGCCGCACCTCATGCTGACTGGCATCAATCGCGCTGATCAACGCCGCAAAGAAATCAGCCCCGCCCTTCAACAGTCGGACCTGATGACCAGAATGCAGGGGCGTCGCGGTCAACGGGTTTCCAGTGAAAAATCAAATTCAGCGATCAACGGTAAATGATCGGACATCCGACCCCAAATCCGACCACGGGGTACGTGAGAGTTCAGTGGTTTGAGCCCTCTGGCATAGACATGGTCCAGTTGCACAACCGGCAAGCGGGACGGAAAAGTGGCCGTCCGCTCAGACTCAAACGCCACCATGCCTGCGGCACCCAGAACCGACCGAACCGTTGTCCCCCAATCGTTGAAGTCACCTGCCACGATGATCGGAGCATCCGCAGAAATCTCGCGCTCAATGAACCGCACCAACTGGGCAAGTTGTCGAACACGGCTGGCCTTGATCAAACCCAGATGCACCACCACCACATGCACCGCAATGCCGTGCACAATGACCTCGGAATGCAAAAGTCCACGCTGCTCAAACCGGTGATCGGACATGTCTTCGTGCTGGTGCGCCACCACTGGCCACCGCGACAGCATCGCATTGCCATGTTCACCATGGCGAGTGAGGGCATTGGTTCTGTAAATGGCCGTGTAGCCCTCGGGCGCAAGAAAATCCGCTTGTGGCATTTGTGGCCAGCGGTCGAAGTGCTGGGCTTCCCGTCGGTGCGTCTTTCGCACTTCTTGCAGGCAGACAATGTCCGCATCCAACTGCTCTACCGCGTGACCCAGATTGTGAATTTCCAGCCGACGCGTCGGGCCAATGCCCTGAACGCCCTTGTGTATGTTGTATGTTGCCACACGCAAGATCGTCATGACGCACCCTCCTCGTAGGTCGCCATGCTGGCAATCTGGCGTGGGAGCTGCAAAATGGCCTCGGCATTGGACGGTGAAAAGCACCTGTCTGCAGCTTCGCGGTATGGTAGCCACTGGTAGGCCGTGTGCTCACGCGGATTCAGACGCACTGTGCACCCGTCTGCCACCCGCAGGCCAAACAGGTGCTCCGTATTGTGCGTGACACCAGGCGCATATCGATGCAGCCATTGGGGGTAAATGCCATACACGTTGACAAGCTTCCAATCGCGCAATACGGCGGACCGTGTGGCCTCTGCATTGCAATCAATCCCGGTCTCCTCCCACACCTCGCGCACCGCGGTTTGCATCAAATCCTCATCCGGTCGATCTTTACTGCCCGTCACCGACTGCCAATATTCAGCACCCAGGTCGTCACCGTCAGCCCGGCGAATTAGCAATACGTCGAGTTCCTTCGTGTAGATGACAACGAGGACCGATTCGGGGATCTTGTAGGGTTTGGCCATAAAAAAAGGGCGCTGCAATAGCGCCCTTTCATTGTGCACCAACGTGGCCTATCAAACGGCTTTGGTGGCCTCGGGCGCACGCAAACGAATGTGCAACTCGCGCAACTGCTTCTCGTCCACTGGGCTCGGCGCCTGAGTCAACAGACACTGGGCACGCTGCGTTTTGGGAAATGCGATAACGTCCCGGATGGACTCGGCACCGGTCATCAGTGTGACGATACGATCCAAGCCGAAGGCCAGTCCCCCGTGTGGAGGCGCGCCGTATTGCAATGCATCGAGCAGGAAGCCGAACTTGAGCTGCGCTTCCTCGGGCGAAATCTTGAGCGCGTCAAACACTTTTTGCTGCACATCCGCACGGTGGATACGAACCGAACCGCCACCCATTTCCCAGCCATTGAGCACCATGTCGTAGCCCTTGGAAATGCACTTCTCAGGGGCAGTCACCATCCAGTCTTCGTGCCCATCCTTGGGCGCAGTAAACGGGTGATGGGTCGCGGTGTAACGCTGCGCTTCCTCATCAAAATCGAACATGGGAAAGTCAACCACCCACATCGGGCGCCAGGCCTTGTCAAACAAACCATTCTTCTTGCCAAATTCGCTGTGGCCGACCTTGATGCGCAAGGCACCAATGGCGTCATTGACGATTTTCTCCTTGTCAGCGCCAAAGAAAATCAGATCACCATCCTGTGCGCCGGTGCGCTCCAACACGGCTTTTAGCGCAGTGTCGTGAATATTCTTGACGATAGGGCTTTGCAGACCGTCGCGGCCTTTGGACAAATCGTTAACACGAATGTAGGCCAAGCCCTTGGCGCCATAAATCTTGACGAACTCGGTGTAGGCGTCGATCTCGCCGCGGCTGATGCCGCCGGACTCTTTCGAACCACCAGGGATGCGCAGGGCTACAACACGGCCATTCTTCATGGTTGCCGCGCCCGAGAACACTTTGAAGTCAACATCGGCCATTACGTCCGTCACCTCGGCAAACTTGAGGTTCACGCGCAGGTCTGGCTTATCGGAACCATAAAGATACATCGCTTCCTGATAAGTCATTACCGGAAACTCGCCGAGATCCACACCAATGGTGTTCTGGAAAACCGTCTTGATCATGCCTTGGAAAATATCGCGAATTTCTTCTTCACTTAGGAAAGAGGTTTCAATATCGATCTGGGTGAACTCTGGCTGGCGATCGGCCCGCAGATCTTCGTCACGGAAGCACTTGGTGATCTGGTAATAACGATCAAATCCTGCCACCATCAGCAGTTGCTTGAACAACTGGGGCGACTGCGGTAGCGCAAAAAAGTGACCATCATGCACGCGGCTAGGAACCAGATAGTCGCGTGCACCCTCTGGGGTCGACTTGGTCAGCATGGGCGTCTCAATATCCACAAAGCCATTGGCATCAAGGAACTTGCGTACCTCCATGGACACGCGGTAGCGCAACATGAGGTTGTTCTGCATGTAAGGTCGGCGCAGATCCAGGACGCGATGGGTCAGGCGTGTGGTCTCTGACAAATTGTCGTCATCCAGCTGAAACGGTGGTGTAACTGACGGATTGAGCACGATGAGTTCGTGACACAACACTTCAATTTTTCCACTCTTGAGGCCTTCGTTGACAGTGCCTTCAGGGCGAGCCCGCACCAACCCTTTGACCTGAATACAGAACTCATTGCGCAGGCCTTCAGCGGCGCTGAACATCTCGGCGCGATCAGGGTCGCACACGATCTGCACATAACCCTCCCGGTCGCGCAGATCGACAAAAATAACGCCGCCATGATCCCGTCGGCGATTGACCCAGCCGCATAGGGAAACGGTTTCGCCCATTTGGGCTTCGGTCACAAGACCACAATAGTGAGAGCGCATGGCCATAGCTTGCTTTCAAGTCGCCGCCTGATGGGCGGCGGGTTTCATAAATAGGATTATTGGGGTGCTGCCGCTCGCGGCAAGTGGGCTGAAGGAGGGACCGATCCCATGGAAATCACGTAAGTCAGCGCCTGGTCAACGCTCATATCCAGTTCAATCACATCTGCCTTGGGCAACATCAGAAAAAATCCACTGGTCGGGTTGGGCGTTGTAGGCACGTAGACGCTGACATAGTCCGCACCCAGATGCGACGCCACTTCACCGCTTGGTGTGCCCGTCTGAAATGCAATGGTCCAACTTCCAGCACGGGGGTACTGAATTAACAGCGCCGTGCGAAACGCATTACCGTTGCTGGAGAACAGCGTGTCCGACACCTTCTTGACACTGTTATAGATAGATTTAACGATCGGGATGTGGGTAAACAGCCGATCCCACTGCTTGAGCCACCAGCGGCCCGCAACATTGGAAACAAGCGCACCAGTGATCAGCATGAAGCTGGCAACCATGATTACGCCCAAGCCAGAAATGTTACGCAGACGCTCGATCAAGGGCCCAAGGCTCTGCGGTGTCACCGCCGCCAAACCCGACAAAACACCGCCCAGAATGCCATCGAGTGAATTGACAAGCCAAGACAACACCCAAATGGTGATTGCCAGCGGCAACCAGACCATCAGCCCTGTCAGCATGTACTTTTTGAACGGCACGTTAATTCCAGATTCGCGTAAAAATATTTTCAACCGCCAGAATCCACCTTCGGTGCAGACACCTTGGGTGTTGCGTCCGCTTTTGGTGCCTCTGAGACAGCGCCAGTCGATGCAGCACCCGTGTCCGCCGTGGCGACTGCGGCGGGTGATGCAGTACTACCGCCCTTGAAATCGGTAGCGTACCAGCCGGAGCCTTTTAACTGAAATCCTGCCGCCGTCAGCTGTTTTTTGAACGACGATTCAGAACACGCCGGGCAGACCTCAATGGGCGCATCGGACATTTTCTGCAGCACATCCTTGGCAAACCCGCAGGACTCGCATTTGTAGGCGTAAATAGGCATGAATGTTTGAATCAGACTCGGGCGTTGCAAAGCTTTCCATTATAAGGCGCACTAGAACAGCCTGACTCGGATGACGATTTGCATCACCAACATTCCCAAAGCAAAGCCCACCACCGAGTAAACCAGACCTTGCAGCAGTCGGTTGGTACGACGCTGCTCGACAAGCAACTCATCAACCGCCCGACTCGACCGACCGCCCTCATTGCGCAGAAAACTAGTCAGTAGTACAGGCAACTCCGGCAGCAGCTTGGCGTAGTGCGGGGCTTGCGCCTTTAGTTGCTCTATCAGCTTTTGCGGTCCGACCTGACCCAGCATCCACTGCTCTAAAAACGGCTTTGCAGTTGCCCATAGATCGAGATTGGGGTCGAGCTCGCGGCCTAACCCCTCGATGTTGAGCAAGGTCTTTTGCAGCAGCACCAGTTGCGGTTGGATCTCGACTTGAAAACGACGCGAGGTCTGGAACAGTCGCATCAGCAGCATTCCAAGCGAAATTTCTTTGAGCGGACGATCGAAATAGGGCTCGCAAACGGCACGAATACCCGCCTCGAGCTCATCCACACGGGTTGTATGGGGTACCCATCCCGACTCAATATGCAACTCCGCCACGCGTTTGTAGTCACGGCGGAAAAAGGCTGTGAAGTTTTGCGCCAGATAGTCTTTATCAGACTCAGTCAACGTACCAACAATGCCAAAGTCCAGCGAAATATAGCGACCAAAGGTCTTGGGGTCGATGCTGACCTGGATGTTGCCAGGGTGCATGTCCGCATGGAAAAAACCGTCCCTGAACACCTGAGTAAAAAATATTGTGACGCCATCACGAGCCAACTTCGGAATATCCACTCCGGCTTCCGTCAGTCGCGCCACCTGACTGACAGGAACACCATACATGCGCTCCATGACCATGACATCGGTCGCACAGTAGTCCCAAAAAACTTCTGGCACCAGCACCAGTTGCAAACTCTCCATGTTTCGACGCAACAAGGCCGCACTGGAAGCCTCGCGAATCAAATCCAGTTCATCATGCAAATGCTTGTCGAATTCGGCTACGACGTCGCGCGGGCGTAACCGCTTTCCATCCGCAGACAGGCTTTCAACCCAAGCCGCCATCATGTGCAGCAGACGCAAGTCCTTGTCGATTGCGGCGTGCATGCCCGGTCGCAGCACCTTGACCGCAACGTCGCGCAGTTGGCCATCCCGACCACGAAGCACCGCAAAATGCACTTGGGCAATCGATGCACTGGCCACAGGTACGTTTTCAAAAGACTCGAATATTTCGGCAATCGGTTTACGCAGGGCGCGCTCAATGGTTGCCACGGCGACTGCGGAGTCAAATGGGGGAACCTGGTCCTGCAGTTTGGCCAGCTCGTCGGCGATGTCCAACGGCAGCAAGTCGCGCCGGGTCGACAGCACCTGGCCGAACTTTACAAAAATAGGACCCAGTCGTTCAAGCGCCTCACGCAAACGTTGCCCGCGGGGTGCATCCAAAGTGCGCCCCACCGTCAGCACCCGCGTCAAACGGGTAAGCCAAGGATTGGCGAAGCTGCTTAGAACCAGTTCATCCAGTCCGTAACGGAATACCACCCAAGCGATGAAAAACCCGCGTTGCAGTCGCCTCATATGGTTGACCCATCAGAGTCACTCCGACTGCGCTGACCAACAAACTGCTGCAATCCATGTGCCAAGGTGCGTGCGGCCTGAACCAGCGTGTGGGCTGGCGCATCTCCCAATAGCCGGGCCAAGTCTTCCTCCATGTCCCAACGGACATGATCTCTCAACCAACTGACTTCAGCGGCCAACTGAACGTCACCTTCAATGCGAACGGCAGGCTTTCCGCCCTGCATCAACTCTTGTGCGATGGCCAGCGGGGACTCTTGCGTTATGACCAGTAAAAGGTCAGGTTGCGCATCCTGCGCCGCCACGTCGAACAATCCAGCCGGGCTGACAAGCAACCTGAAAGTAAAGGTTCGCCACTGCATGAGAACGACCCGCCCCTTTTGTCGGACCAGACGCTCCATGGCCTGGGGCTCCTGCATCAACACATGGTTAAGCAGCAGCACGATGCGTCGGTGCGTCTCGTCAATTGCCCAAGCTGGCGGCGTTAAAGGAAGGTTGAGGCTTTGGAGGACTGCCTCCAGCATGGAAAAAGGGGACTGTGTTGCCATAGTCCCCCATTATCAGGCACCGCCCCCAGCTTCTGACACTAGGCGTCGAACGGCTTATTGAAGCGCCTGCACTCCGGCCACCAGCCAGCCGCGGCTGCCATTGACGGGTTTGGTCATATTCCAGACTTCACGGAACGGGCTGGGTCCAGTCGAATCATCCTCACGAATCATTCCGGAAAACTCAACGCTAGCCAAGTATTCCTCAGCGGTTTCTTCAATGCCTAGCAGGCGAGCCTCCAGCATGACAACATCCGTACGATTCGGATTCGCACCTGGGTGCGACTCACGCTCGGCGAGCTGCGATTGAATTTCAGCAAGCATGGCATCCGTCATCATTGCACGTAGCGCTGGAATGTCAGACTTGTCCCAGGCAACCTGCAACGTTACAAAATTTGCCTTTGCAGCAGAGAGGAAGCCGTCAGCATCAAAACCGGCAGGAATGCCCCAGTTTTGGGATCCTGCCAAAGCGGAACCGATCATCGAGCCGGAGGCTGCGTTAGCAGGTGCCTCAAAAGCCATACTAGTGCGCTCCCAGGGTCTGGCAGACGCATCGTTGCCTACATTTTCAGGACGATAAGGCTTAGATGGCGAGACCGGCACATTTCCAGCACCCTGAAAAGCAAATGGCGCGGTTGGTTCGTTAGCTGACGCCGCACGGCGGCGCATGAACCAACCAATTCCCATGACCACTGCCATAGCCAGCATGGCAAACATCAGGATTTGCCCCATACCTTCGCCCATACCCAACGAATGGGCAAGCCATGCCAGACCCAAGCCTGCTGCCAAACCTCCCAACATTGCGCCCCACGGGCGCTTGGGCGCAGCAACCGCCGGTGCCGGCTTCGCTGCAGCGTTAGTCATTCCTTGGGCAGGAGCGACCGGCGCTCCAGGTGTGGCTTCACGTTGCGTCACATTCGACGATTGCTTGCCAATTGACTTACCGCCGCCCATGCGTTTGGCCGCCTCGGCATTGACTCCCGACAAGGCCAGAACGGCAACTAACAAAACGGTCCAGATTTTCATAATGTCTCCATAGGAACGCAATAGCTAAGGTTAAACGTCAAATTCACAAGTCTCAGCACTTGATTCCAACATGCAACGCTACAACGCCACCCGTCAGGTTGTGATAGTCCACATGACCGAAACCCCCTTTATGCATCATGGCTTTAAGTTCGTCTTGTCCCGGGTGCATACGAATAGACTCTGCCAGATAGCGATAGCTTGAATCATCCCCCGCAACCAATTTACCCAAGCGTGGCAAGACCTTGAACGAATACCAGTCATAGATTTTTTCCAGCGGAGCCGCTACTTTCGAAAACTCCAGCACCATTAACCGCCCCCCGGGTTTCAGGACGCGATTCATTTCTGCCAGTGCGGCGTCTTTGTGGGTCATGTTGCGCAAACCGAAGGCGACACTCACGACATCAAAATAGTTGTCAGCAAACGGCAACTTCTCTGCATCGCAAACCATCGTTGGCAACGCAAAACCTGCATCCAGCAGGCGATTGCGTCCAGTGCGAAGCATGGCCTCGTTGATGTCCGTATGGACCACCTGGCCCGAATGCCCAACCTTTTTAGAAAATGCCATGGCCAAGTCGCCCGTGCCGCCCGCAATGTCTAGCGCCCGGTCACCCTCTTGCAAATTGGCGGTCATCACGGTGTAGGCCTTCCACGCGCGATGAAGGCCCATGGACATCAAGTCGTTCATTAGATCGTATTTGGGCGCGACCGAGTCAAAAACGCCACGCACATGGCGCGCCTTCTCCTCCTCGTCAACCGACTTGAAACCGAAATGTGTTGTTGTCATACTGCTAATACACTGAAAAATGGGCTCCAGCTCCCGCAAGAACTACTCCGACAGCTACAAAAATTATAGCAAACGAATTTCAATGACTCGCGCAAGCTGAACCCGTTTTTTCCGCCATGGGAGTATCGCGATCGACATTTGCCGCCTTGAGTCGATCAAGATAATCTTGCCATAGGCGCTCGTGCTCAGTCCCCAGAAAATACAAGTAGTCCCAAGAAAATATACCGGATTCATGCCCGTCTGAGAAACGGGGTTGAACCGCATAGTTGCCGACCGGGTCGAGCGCTTCCAGTCCCACGTCACGTTTTCCGGTCTGCAAGGTTTCCTGACCAGGGCCGTGCCCCTGTACCTCGGCAGAGGGGGAATAGACACGCATCAGTTCAAACGGAATACGAAAGCTCGCACCATCCGAAAAACTCACCTCCAACACTCTTGATTGACTGTGAACCGTCAAATTCTGTGGCGCCGGGGCGCCGGTTTTTAAACCTGCCATTTTGTGAATT
>JBAWYQ010000167.1:0-8864 GCA_037143475.1 Burkholderiales bacterium
CATATTCAGCAGTTGGCTGCGTGAATCAGGCGACAACTACCTTGACGCGCGCCGGTGAGTGTGCCAAATCTGTGCAAACCCGCGCCCGTGTTTGGTCAGACAGCTATTGCGGGTAGTGAACTGCTGTTTCTAGGTTGAAGCCTGCATTGCGGTTGCCCGCGAACTAGCCGGCTTTGTGTGGGCGATTGGCCAGCAGGCGCTGCACGCCAACAAGACCTGAAAGGAATCACTCCAATGGATCGATCTGGTGATGCGAGTCCGAGCAACGATAGGGTAATCCTCGGGACTCCTACAAGGGCAGCTCCAAACTGATCCCCGACTCTAGAGCGAGGCAGGCCCGCGACGAATCGATGAAATGCTGGTAACCAATCCGCGGATATGAGTCTGATTCATCGTCGCTGCACCGCTCGGGTCGCATCACCCGATCGATTCAGGTTTAAAGACAAAGGCATTTATGCACTAAGGCAGTTGACAGTGGCAACCATATGAGGTTTTTGTCGAGCATCGCCATATGCTCATTGGCCGCCTCGCGTAACTTGGCTTTGGTGCGCACCGGAACTTTTTTGCCCTTTGCTTAGGCTCCTTATTCCCCAATGCGAAAGCAGCAATTCACTGTGTGGGAACGGTGAAGATGGTGCGAAAGCGCCCGCTGCGCAGCATTTCGTCGGCATCTAGCCCATAGCCCACAATAATCTGTGCGCCACCCAAAGCTGATAGGTCAGCATCTTGCAAAATTTGCGTTCTGACGACGGAATCCAGCCCGTCTAGTGCCACGCCGCGCAAGTACTCTGCCATGGGCCAAGTGGTCAATGGTCCCCAGGAATTGTTTGAGCCCAATTGAAACAGAATCATCTGCGCGCCATTCAAAATTCCGGCCGCAACGTAGACGTTGTAGCTGGCGCGCGCGCGCGCGGCGGGTGCAGACAGTGCAGTCGGGCTTGCAAGACCGCGTAGATCGGTAAACAGCGTGGTGCTGCGCTTGCTACCCAATTTTTGCGTTTCCATAAAGAAGGGGGGCATTTGCCCAGCTTCCAGGGGTAAATTGGCTTGGGTGCTGTCCAAGTCCAGCAAAGCGTTGTACTGGTCGTTGACCGTGGCAACAAAGTCTATGTGGTCTGTGTAAGTACCATCGCCGATGCCGCCTTCTATGTTCAGACCTGAAGCCAGCACCACCCCATCCGAACGCATCGCCACCATGTGCAAAATGCCAGCGGAAATTGCCTTGATATTGCCAAGGCCGGCAACCTGCCGTGGTGTCCCGGTTTCGTAGCCCCCTAGGCCGTCGATCTGATAACCCCAGACCCAGACTGTGCCATCGGCTTTGAGCGCCGCAGAGTAAGAGGACGACGCTGCAACGGCAATTACATTGCTAAGGCCTGTCACCTTGGTGGGCAGCACCAACCCTGCATTGGTCTTGCCATTTCCCAATTTGCCTTTAGACTGGTCTCCCCACGCCCAGACGCTGCCATCCAGCGCCAGGGCAAGGGTGTGAGAGACACCACCGGACACAGCCGACATTTTGGGTAGTCCTAGCACTTGCATCGGCAGCGTTTGCGAAGTGGTTGTGCCATCTCCCAGTTGACCGCTTTCATTGCCACCCCACGCCCACACGCTACCGTCCGTCCGAACCGCTAAGCTGTGACCGTAGCCCGCTGCAACCTGCGCCGCGCTGTTAAGCCCTTTAACGGCTGCGGGATCGTTGCGCATCCCAACGTCCCCATTTCCACCTTGCCCTTGCTGATTGTCACCCCATGCCCACACGCTGCCATCACGGCGGCGTGCGAGGGTGTGCATCAGACCAGCACTGACCTGCACCACGTCACTCAAGTTCTTCACTTGCACCGGCGCGGTGCGCGATTCGATGGTGCCATCACCCAGCTGTCCGCCTAGGTTGTAGCCCCAAGACCAAACTGTTCCGTCATTCTTGACTGCAGTGGAATGCCGAAAACCCGCAGCGACTTCCGCTACATTGGCTAAACTTGAAACTCCCATTGGTACGGTGCGGTCGGTTGCCATGGCGACGCCCAGTTGACCTGCCAAGCCCTCTCCCCACGCCCATAACTGCCCATCGGTGGTGACAGCTAGACTATGTCCATACCCGGGGGACATTACCTTGACACTACCCAAACCCGGCAGACGTATGGCTTGGTTTTGATTTTGGGTTAGGCCATTCCCGATTTGCCCAGTTGTGCCCGCCCCCCAGGCCCATGCATTGCCGGAGGCATCTATCGCCAAATTGTGACTGTAGTGGGTGCTCAAGCTTCGTATATTGGTAAGGCCCAGCACTTTGACAGGACGCAAACGGTCAATCACAGTGCCGTCACCCAATTGCCCTGCTTCGTTTGCACCCCAAGCCCAGACAGAGCCGTCCTTAGCCAATGCCAGACTGTGTTTAGCGCCTGCAAAAATAGCCACCACTGTGGGCAAACCGGTGATTGCGTTGGGCAGCCATCGGTCGACGGTGGTACCGTCCCCCAATCGGCCGTTGTTGTTGTAGCCCCACGTCCACACCACTCCATCTTTATCTAATGCCATGCTGTGGTAGACACCCGCCGACACGGCAGTGGCATAGGGCAAGCTGTACGCCACGGCGGGGGAGTACCATGTGGTGGTATCGCCAATGCCAAGCTGTCCGAAGTCATTGCTACCCCAGGCTAGAACCCACCCACTTGCAATGGCCAAGTTATGTCCAAAGCCAGCTGAAATACTTTGAATTGCTACGCCATCCAAGCCGTATACCGCAACGGGCTGCAATGCCAAGGGGTCTAACGTTCCGATGCCGAGTTTTCCATTGCTGTTATCACCCCATGACCAAATTGAACCATCTTCACGCAATGCTAATGTGTGTCCCCACCCCGCAGACACGGCTGCAACGCGATCCAGTCCTGAAACTTGGCTTGGGTTGGCATGTGCCGTAATGCTGCCATCGCCCAGTTGTCCAAGCAAATTGTCACCCCAAGTCCACACGGTTCCATCGGTTTTGACAATCGCGTTGTGATAAGTTCCCGTAGCGACACGCTGCGCAGTGGCATTGCTGCCCATGGTTGTCGCTGGCACCCGCTGCGGTGTGGCAACGATGCTCTGTCGCCCAACGCCGAGCTGTCCAGCGTTGTCACTTCCCCATGCGAAGACCCGGCCATCGGCAGAAACCGCCAGCGTGTGCCCCCAGCCCGCAGCGACCATGGGTGCACCTGCGCGGGAGGGCAACGCGACACCGAACAGAATCCAAACCCCAATTGCTAGAATTTTGAAACATCGCTTCATAACTGTCTCCCAACCAAAACCCGCACAAAAAGTGCTAACCAAGTATCTCACTGCCGACCACATAACGCCAATCCATGGCGAACTACTTTTCGGTAATGGATTCAATACCATCCCAGGTATCGATCACACCGCATTCGGTGCACTCAGCAATGCGGTTAAGGTAGTAGATCGCGATCGTGTCACTCGCATCCCGCTGCAAAATGGATTGCCACAAGTTTTGGGACTGCGACCATTGGCGTGCTAAAAAAAAATCAATGGCCATTGCACTGGTTTCCACGACCCATGGATCGTGGCAAGGCGTATACACCTCAACAGGCCGCTCTCGCCCTTTTACCCGCACTTTCTCCACACGCCTAAAACCACCGCTGGGGTGAATTCCACGATATGTTTCTTCACTGATGAGTAACGCGGTACCGTAGCGCTTATTCAAACCTTCCAAGCGTGCGGACAGGTTAATGGTGTCGCCCAGGGCGGTATAGTTGAACCGAACTTTGGAACCAATGTTCCCAACGACTGCTGCACCGCTGTGTACCCCAATGCGGGTATGGACTGCTGGCAGCCCCTTCTCCCGTAACTTATCGTTAATAGCGCTTTGTGCATCTACCATTTCCCGTGCTGCCAGAGCCGCCTTGGAGCGATGATCTGAATCGGGAACTGGCGCTCCCCAGAAAGCAAAGACGGCATCCCCAATATAGCCTTGCACCGTACCGCCGTGGCGAAACACGATATCGGTCATGAAATCAAAATAGATGTTGAGCAACTGTGCCACTTGGGGCGGGGCCAATCCTTCAGAAATCGAGGTAAACCCAGCCAGATCGGTGAACATCGAAGTCAATTCAACTTCCTCGCCACCGGGCTCAAGTACCGTAGACTGCGCTGCCATGCGATCGGCCACGGCTTGCGGGACAAACAAAGAAAACGCCGCGCGTATTCGCGACTTGTGACGCAGTTCTTCCACGTACGACTGCATCCCCTGAACCAAATAGGAACTAATTACCAGCGATATCGCACCCATCACAGGCAACCAAAAGTTCAAACTCGCGAACAAGACGTAGCCCAATCCCATAGCGCCCAAGCACAAAACTAAGGCGGACAGGCCACTGTGCACCAAACGGAACTGACTTGGAAAGAAGGCACTCCAGACCGATGCCAACAACAACAAAACGACCCGAACCCATTGCGGCGCTTCGATAATGCTGGATCGCGTCACCGCGTTATCGATCATCGTGGCGTGAATTTCCACCCCCGGCGTGAGCTTGCCCGAGTACGCGGTAAACGGGGTGGCAAAGACATCCACCTGTGCCGCACCAACGTCTGCTACGGCCTCCGATTCGCGCCCAACCAAGACCAATGCACCTTCAAATGTATCTTTTGGAATGGGGTCGCCACGACCCAAAACGCGCGCATACGAGATGTACGGTATCGAATGGTCTGGCCCGATAAATCGAATTAACCGATCCTCTTTGAGTGTCGAGTCAAAATCAACCGCTGGATTGACACCCCGCAGGCGGAAAAGAATTTCTTTCCAAAACGCGTCACCCGCCATCGGGAAGCGGCGGGCCACCAAGTCGGGTTCAAACTCGATTTGTGCCAAACCCACCTTGGCGCCCGCATCCACCAAGGATGGCAGTGGGTCCAGTCGTGTCCAGATGGTCCCTTGGGACGTGGTTTGGCGCGCTGATGCTGCAATGAGCACCACATTCCCCGCATTGGCAATTGACGTCTCCAGCGCACGGTCATCTTCTGGGGTCGTGGGACTGTCAAATACTACGTCAAAACCGATCACGGCAGCACCGGCTGTGTGCAATTTGTCAATCAGTTGTGCGTGCAATTGTCGCGGCCAGGGCCATCGCGCATTCAATTCAGCCACCGAGTAATCGTCAATACCAACAATCACAATAGGCAATTGCGACTCACCAGCCGCCGTTGCCACGCTCAGGGCATCAAACCCACGGAATTCCAGAATTCTCCAGAAACGTGTTTCGGTCAGCAACATGAAAAACGCGAACATGAGCAACGCACGTATTGCTTTCCCGATGCCAGAAGGAAAATTCCGGGGATTCATCCATCGAAAGAGGTCAACAACTCGAGTAACAAGATAATTTTTCAAACGCCAACCCCGCACTCGAAATCAATAGCGCCAAACAGCCCGTAGACTGACATTGGCAGACGAATCCTTGCGGCCCAAACCCTTGGACGAGACTTCGAACAGTTGCCGCTTGGTCACGCTTTGCCAAGTGGTCTTGATCGCCAAATCCCAATCAGGGTCCAGCCACTGACCGGTGTCTTCGCTGGTGCGTTCACTGCGCCCTGTCAATTGGGCACGTACAACCCACCGCTGTGGCGCAAACCAAGTTAGCCCCAATCCCACCGTGTGCAACGCAAAGCGTGGCAATGGAACCTCTGGGTAGAGCGCGTTGGTCGTCTGGGCGCGCACATAGCTTGCCGTCCAGCTCAGATGTTCGGTTGCAATTTGTTCGTAAATTAAGCCAGCGGTTTGAATAGTCCCCGCAGCAAATGTCGAAGCCCCCTCCAACGCCTCAGGCGAATCCATAGACGCAGTGCCTTGCTGTCGCAATCTATCGTACTGCGCCAGACTGGTGCTTGGATTTAAAAGAAATCCAGCCGTATCGTGCAAGTTGTTGATATCCCGTTGATCCGCGAAGGCGGTCAAAAAACCATTGCCCGCCAATTCCCATTCGCCCTGCGCTCGCAGGCGCTTGAGCCGTCCACCAGGCTGGAGACCGGGCACATCCATTGCAATACCTGCGGTGTCCAGTGCCGCCAGGCTTACGGATGCTGCGGGGCGCATCAGGTCTTGCCACGCCAAACGGTAGGTCGTGCCAGCAACAGGGCTCCACGCCACCCCGACACGCGGCGACCAAACGGCCAGCTGGCGCTCTATCACAGGCTCGATTAATGCAATGGTGCGCCCGTTGGACAAAAAGGTCCCAATTGATGATCCGGTTTGGCTCAAGCGGTAAGTTGAGTAGTCCAAATCGGTTTG
This sequence comes from Burkholderiales bacterium, assembly GCA_037143475.1. GTDB lineage: Bacteria > Pseudomonadota > Gammaproteobacteria > Burkholderiales > Burkholderiaceae_C > Allorhodoferax. The sequence goes on from JBAWYQ010000167.1 coordinate 6,272, forward strand.
CAGGCGCAACACTTTGTCTCCACCTTTCCATGAGACAAAAAATCGCCCGCCATCACTTTCAGAAAAACTTGTAATGTTTGATTGGATGGTGGAGTTAACAGCTTGCGTAAGACTCGGCTTGGACGCACGTCCACCCTCCAAGCCAAGCGTCCATTCGTTTCCTGAGCGCAAAGCGGTGATCCGAACGCCGCTGTCGCTTTCGTCTCGCCGGTAGTGGCGGGTCGAGTTGCGTACATTGCTGCTGATGTCGGTTTCATCCACGCCTTGACCAGTACGCAGCCACACCGCGGTAGCGGGGTCTATTTGCCATTGCGTACCAACATCCGTGCGCACCACATTGCCCGAGATGCGGTCGCTGGCGGTACTTAGCGAGACATCGTCAATTCGAGGACGGAATTCATCGCGGTACAAAAAAACCCCCCATTGCGCATGGGGTCGAAAACCCAATGCCGCCGTCAGGCTAGGCGCAGTCGCGGCAAATGCGATATTCCCCGATCGAAAGCGGGGCGCATCCGCTTGTACAAAACCCGCCATCGGGACAGGAGTGGCCCCAAAACCATTGGCAATCAATGTAGGCGTTATGGACGAATAAGCATCGGTTTGGTTGCTGCCCAATTCTGCTGCCACATAGCCCCCAGGGCGTGGCAGCAAGGTAGTGTTTTGTGGTGATGCGCCAAACAGCGTTGGATCGGTCAGATACCCCTGCACCAAAGCCGAATTTTTCACAAATGCGTCTTTGCTGCGCCCCGCCGTAAACAAGTAACTGCCGGCAAAAAAAGGATGCTGCGTCTCTGTCGCCACGCGCTTGGCCCACGTCTCCAGTCCAAACAGCGCATAGGCGGTTCCCAAGCTGGCATTGCCCTGTTTATCGGTCGCAATGGGGCCAAGGGACTTCAAAAATCCAAAGCGATCCATGGCAGCACGCGCCGCAGCAATGGCCGCCATAGGGTTAAGCGCATCGCCGTGCACCTGGGCCTCGTAAAAATAGGGCAGGGGATCATTGGGATCTGCCAATTTGGCTTGGGACAAAGCCGCCAGCGCCGCATCGGTGCGACCCAGTTGGTACCACGCAATGGCGGCATGGGTCTGTGCTTTGGCATAGCGGGGCTCTAGCACCCCGGCCTTTAAATAGGACTCTAAGGCGGCCTCCGGCTCGCCTTGTGCCAACAATAAGTCACCACGACTCGCCCACGCCACAAAATCATCGGGCGCAATTTCAAGTGAACTGTCAATGGCTGTCACGGCTTGGGCCAAGCGGTGGGCACGTGTCTCCAACGCGCCCAACTCGGCCCGTGGTGCCGCAGCGCCAGGGGCTAGATCAATCGCTCGCTGCAAGGCGGCGCGTGCCGATTCGAAATTCTCTTGCTCGGCGTAGGTAGTACCAAGGCCGAACCAAGTGCGGAAATCATCCGGTTTGCGCTGCGTGGCTGCTGCATAAGCCTGCACCGCGCCTGCACCATCTCCGTCCAAACGTGCAAGGTCACCACGCACCAACATCAATTCACCCGATTCACCAAATTGTGATTTGGTTGTTGCAAGCAGTTGGCGTACCCCGGCCAAATCACCCGCTAACAAGGCAGCACGCGCCAAATTGGCTGGGAAGCGATCATCTAACGGGAAACGCTGCCTACCCGCGCTGAGACGCTCTGTGGCTGGCGCGAACTCACCCGCAGCCAAGGCGAAATCCGCTGCAAGCAGCCATGCACTGGCGGGCGAAGCGGGGCTGTTCAGCATGTGTTCAATTTGCCTACGGGCATCGGTGGTGCGCTGCGTATCCATCGCTTCTCGAATGGATTTCAGGGCCGGGTCTGTCTTTGAATCGGTGTAACGGTTCACATCGACTTGGTACGAACTCACCCACTGAACTCTCTCGCGTGAGTTTTGAAGTAATCGCTTTTGCGGCACGCCCCCCGGTGCAGTGATGGCTTGCTCATCATGTCGCACATTTACACTGCCTTGCGCGTTGGCAAACTCTACTTCGCCAGACAACACTGTAAGTGTTGTTACCCCACCATCATCGACTTCAAGCACCCAGTCGGTGCCGTGTATGCCCGCCGTGCCGGACGGCGTTTCGACCTTTAGTTTGTTGGGTACAGACTTGGATTGCATCCATGATTTGCCTTTGAGCAGGGACACCGTGGTATCGGTCGATTTACCATCCCCCACCGCTTTGATTTCAAACATACTGTTGCGAGAAAGGCGCAATTGACTCTTATCGGAAAACAACAATGCCATGGAACTGTCGTCCAATGTCCGCACAAAATTGCCGCCGTACAGCAGTTGCTTGGGCTGAGCCGCGGTCCAAGACACACTCGCCACACTGCGCGCTTCGCCTTTTCCGCTAATAGAAATGATTTCTGCTGAATTTGGAACGGTCGCACTGCACAATGGCTGAATCACCAACCCAGCGGTGATTGCCATTGCGGCGCGACCCGTCATTCGTAGCTTTTTGTGCATCTATTCCTCCTCAAAAAACAGACTCTGTGATGCGCCGCGTCGACAACGTTAACCGTTCAGCCCTCAGAGAACCAATGTAAGCTGCTGCCAACTGAATAGTAAATGAGTTACTGAATTTTGCACACCATTCGGTAAC
>JBAWYQ010000168.1:0-8860 GCA_037143475.1 Burkholderiales bacterium
ACGCGGATGTGTGGATTCCACAGCTGGCCAACCAGACCTATCTGGAGGTGGAGCGGGAGTAGTGCTATCTAGTTGATAGCTGCTCACGCATATTTCACGGGGGCTGAAGGCGATTTTGGCGATTGCTTGAAAGTACAAGAAGTCAGAAAAGTCTGTCTTGCCTGGACCCGTCGCTTGGCTGGCGAAAGCGCGTCATTGGTCGATTTATACAAGGGCCGCGTGGTGGTCGTGGTGTGGCAGGTTGCGGGGGTGTTGCGGCACAACTGGCCGGTCTGGTGTGGAGACTCTTCTCAAGCATATAGTTCAGTCACTGCAATCTTCACCGCACACGAATACTAGCCATGAGTCACGAACACGAACACGAACACGAACACTCGCACGCCCCCGCCAATTTCAACCGGGCGTTTGCCGTTGGCATCGCGCTTAACATTGTCTTTGTGGCGATTGAGTCCTTTTACGGCTGGCGGGTCAATTCCTTGGCATTATTGGCCGATGCGGGGCACAACTTGAGTGACGTTGCGGGTTTGGTCTTGGCCTGGGGTGGTGCGTTGGCTGTCAAACTGCGTCCTAACCCGCGCCACACCTATGGATGGAAGCGGGCAACTATTCTGGCCGCCTTCGCCAATGCATTGTTGCTGCTCGTGGCGATGGGTGGTCTGGCCTGGGAGGCGATTGGACGGCTGCTTTCGACGCAAGCGGTGGCGCAAGAGCAGGGCGTGACCATCATGGTGGTGGCGGGTATTGGCATCGCCATCAATACCGCCACCGCATTGTTGTTCATGCGCGGACGTGATAGCGACCTCAACATTCGTGGAGCCTTTATGCATATGGCAGCGGATGCACTGGTCTCGGTCGGCGTGGTTATTGCGGGTGCCTTGACTCTCTGGAAAGGTTGGACTTGGCTTGATCCGGTCACCAGTCTTGCCATCGCAGGTGTCATCCTGCTTGGTACCTGGGGGTTGTTCAAGCAGTCGCTGCACATGTTGTTTGATGGTGTGCCAGACAGTGTTGATTCGCAGGCGGTTCACGATTATCTGGCTGGATTGCCGGGGGTTAGCCGGGTGCACGACTTGCATATTTGGGCCATGGGAACCAACCACATCGCATTGACTGCGCTGTTGGTCATGCCGGAAGGTTTTGCGGACGATGCTTTTTTGGAAAATGCAACCCGGCAAATGCACCAGCGGTTTGAAATTACCCATGTGACCGTGCAAGTGGTCAGGGTTCCATTCACAGAGTCTTGTGGCGGCTTGTTCAATGACGCCGCACACCCAGAACTGCCGCTACGGGACCGATTGATGGCATGAAGCTGAACATCGCACTAAATCGCGACAAAGATCAAGGTACTTCTATAAACATTGCCTAGACTGATAGAGGTACCTGAACATCGGAGGTCAAATATGGAAGTCACCGTTTTGGGCATTGGCTGCTCCAAGTGCCAAAGCACGGTTGCCATGATCGAGCGGGCGGCTAAGGATGCCGGTGTGCAAGTAAAAATCATCAAGATCGAAGACCGGACGGAAATACTGCGCCGCGGCATTACGGCCACCCCTGCAGTCATCATCGGTGGCGTAGTGGTACACAGCGGCGGTATTCCAGCGCACCAGAAGGTGGAGGCTTGGCTCAAGCCGCAGCCACTTCAGTTGCTGAGCCAGCCAACACGGCATCTGTTCTTCACAGGCAAAGGCGGGGTCGGCAAGACCTCGCTGTCTACAGCGGTTGCGTTATTTCTTGCCGATAGCGGCAAGCGTGTGCTGCTGGTCAGCACCGACGCCGCGTCGAATCTCGATGAGATGCTGGGGATAGAACTTAAAAACACACCGGTCTCCGTGCCCGATGTACCCGGCCTCTTGGTGTTAAATATTGACCCTGACAACGCCGCCGAGTCCTACCGACAGCGCGTCGTTGCTCAAATGGCGGGCGACTCGACCGATACAGAACTGGCGACCGTGCGCGAGCAGTTGTCTGGTGCCTGCACGACCGAGATTGCATCTTTCGACGAGTTTGCTTCGTTGCTGTCCGATGAGGATCAACAGTTCGATCACATTGTCTTTGACACGGCGCCCACGGGCCACACACTGCGGCTGCTGAGTTTGCCCAAGGCCTGGAGCGGGTTTTTGGCGGGCAATGACCGGGGTGCATCCTGCTTGGGACCGCACTCGGGGCTGAAGATGCAGGAGGTGAGATTCAAGGCAGCACTTGACGCCCTGAGCGACCCGAGCAAGACCACGGTGGTGTTGGTGATGCGCCCCGATGCCGGTGCCATTGCCGAGGCTTCACGCACTTCGGAAGAACTCCACGCATTGGGGCTGCATAACCAGCGCATGGTGGTGAATGGCGTGTTTCATGCCAGCGACCCTGGCGATACCATAGCCCGCGCCATTGAGGTTTTGGGGGCGCAGGCACTTGCAGCGATTCCCAAGAACCTGCTGGATTTGCCGCAAGATCAGGTTCCACTACGCGCTTTTGATACGGTGGGCGTCGCGGCATTGCGGGCTCTACTCGGTAGTGCGCAACTGTTGGGTGATGCAAGCACGGCCATGTCCGTACAGGTTGACAAGTGCGGCGCAGGACTGGATGCGCTGGCAGACGAGTTGGCCCTTGCCGAGCACGGCTTGATCATGGTCATGGGTAAAGGTGGCGTCGGCAAAACCACCATTGCTGCGGCCTTGGCTGTTGGCTTGGTGCAGCGTGGCAAGACGGTGCACCTGAGTACGACCGACCCGGCTGCACACCTGGTAGGAACTTTGTCGTGCGAAGTGCCCGGGTTGCGCGTGGATCGCATTGACCCTGTCGTCGAGACACAACGCTACGTTGAAAAAATCATGGCTGCAAAGGGTCCCAAGCTCGACGCGCAGGAGAGAGCATTGATGCTGGAAGACCTGCGCTCACCCTGTACTGAAGAAGTCGCTGTTTTTCATGCCTTTTCGAGAGTCGTTAGCGAAGCGCGTAGTGCTTTTGTGGTGCTGGATACAGCACCCACTGGACACTCGTTGTTGTTGATGGATGCCACCGGTGCTTACCACCGCCAGATGATGCGTGAGTTTGAAGGTCACTCCAGCGGGCGCCTGGTTACGCCACTCATGCGACTGCAAGACCCGGCCTACACCCGCATTATTTTGGTAACCCTGCCAGAAATCACGCCCGTGTCGCAGGCTCAGGCCCTGCAGGATGATCTGCGCCGCGCTCAGATTGAACCGTTTGCCTGGGTAATCAATAAAAGTGTGTCTGCTGCCGGTACGAATGACCCGTTGCTGGGCGCGCGCCTGAAGGGGGAAAAAAAGCAGATGGCGCGCATATCCGATGGTCTGGCCAAGCGCGCATTTGTGGTGCCTTGGCAAGCAAGCCCGCCTGTTGGCTATACAGGTTTGGCGGGTTTAGTGCACGGGTAAGCGCAAGAGTCACTGGCAGTTGTTGTGCAGCTTCCATTTTTCTTCATGACCCATGGCCTTGGCAAAGGCCGGCACTTGGCAGCGAGCAGCTTCTGCAGGGTTAGTCGGGGTGGAAGGCGAAACGTTTGTAGTGATCTCGGGCTGTTGTGCAACCGCAGGTGCGGCGCGGTAAACCCATCGTCCAATCGCACTGACTACGACCAGAAAAGCAACCACGATAAGCACCTGTGACATCCGAATGTCAGGCACTTCGGATCCAGGCAAGTCACACACGCCACCTGGGCACAACTGGGCTTTCTCTTTGTTGAATGCGTTGTACACCTTGCAGCCAATGCAGATACCAAATGATGCTTCGAAGAACAGCAGCAGCATGCACACTGAGCAAACAATCATATTGATGGGGCCAATCACACTGTTGAGCACCATCAGATAGAACATGAGCAGCGCGAGTAAAAAGCCAATACCCCAGGCAAAGCGTTTTTGTGGTGCACCCACGTAGTCTGGGCGCTGCTTACGCACGGCCCAATGACCCAAAATCAGGCTGGGTGCGTAACGCGGGTTAATAAAGATACGGATTGTGAAGTCGACCAGAAAGGCGACTACAAAAACGCGTGTGGGCAAAAAATTACCCACTAAAAATGCGTTCATGAAGGTCACGATAGAGAAGAAAAAAAGAATGCCGGCTCCCGCACGGACCGCACGCTCATTCAGAACCGGAATGCTGTAGTCGGGGAGTAGTTCACCGAACTGAAAAAACTTTTGAGTCATTGCGTGTGGCGTTCTTTGCTAGTGCTGCAGTATGGCCCCAATGGTGCCAAACCTGAGTGACAAAGGTCACACAGAATGCCAGCACTGTCGCGGCCGTGTCATTCACGTGTAATGGTGCACAGTCACAATTGTCAGAAGGGCAAACAGAACTACGCAGTAGTCGAACCGAATCGGTGTTGGAATGCGTATCAGGAACAGTTTTTGGGCTGTATTGGGCCGTGATGGTGCTGACTCGCACGACGTCGCGTTGGAGCGCGTTCGCACCGCCATGCTGCGGTTGACTGACGAGTTTGGGGGCATACAAAATGGCCGACTGGACATGCAAATCAGTGAAGCGCGGGAAATCGCAGAGTTGTGGCATCTGCGCCCTGATCTCATGCAACTCGTTGCTGCAGCTCGGGGTGAAGAAGCGGCGCGCGAATGTGTCAATGAAATTACAGCGCTGTTCAAAAAGCATCATCTCGGCGGAGCGTCCCGGCGTTTGTAGTTTTGACTGGTGGGCGCACTGAAAGCACCAGCACTGAGCGTGCTGGTGCCTTCTGGGGATTCTGCTGACCTGCAGAGGGCCGTAGCGGGGGCTTTAGGATGACTGCTTATTCGTCTTCAACCGAGACTGACATCGAGAAACACTTGCCACGTCTTTCAAGTTTCAGACGCATGGACTGAGTTAGACAAACAGGCGTTCCTGCAAGAAGGCCACAAATGTCGCTGTCTTGAATGCCAGCCAGGGTCGTGCAGGGTACACGGCATACACCGGCTGCCCCGCACGTAATTGGTATTCGGGCAACAACTGCACGAGGCTGCCATCGGCCAGTTCCTGCGAGACCAGCAGGCGATCAACCACCAGGACACCACCACCGGCCACGGCGCCGGCCACGAGCGCCATTCCATCGTTGATCTGGATCTTGCCGCAAGCACGTACTGGGGTGTTGACGCCATCCTTCGTGAAACTCCACTCGTCAAACACTCTGGCGCCGCTGTTGTATAGCAAGCAGTCGTGCGCAAGCAAATCCGAGGGTTCTTTAGGTGTTCCCCTGCGTGCCAAATAGGCCGGGGACGCAGCCAGTACACGTGGGTTCTCGCACAACTTGCGTGCTACCAGTGTGGAGTCTTCCAGGTGTGCCACGCGCAGGGCCACATCGATATGCTCGGCAATCAGATCCACCATGCGGTCATCCACCGACAAAGCAACTTCGACCTTGGGATACGTGGCGGTGAACTCCACCAGCAGTGGCACCAGGTAACGTTGGCCCAGCGGACGCGGGCATGTGACACGCAAACGCCCCTTGACCTCGCTTTGGTGTTGCTCGGTGAGTTGCTCGATATTGGCCACGGCACGGTCAATGTGTTGTGCCTCGGCAAACACCAGTTCACCAACCTCAGTGAGCGTCAGGCGCCGCGTAGAGCGCTGGATCAAGCGCGCACCTAGTTCGTCTTCCAGTTTGGCCAGTTGGCGGGACAAGACCGACTTGCCCATGCCCAGTGAGGCGGCGGCCCTGCTAATGCTGCCGGCGCGCACGATGGCGCTATACAAGGCCAGGCGTTGTGGATTCATTTGCTATTCCTGCTACTTATTGTTGCCCATTAGACAACAATGTTATGCAAACTTTGCGACTATGCAAGCAATAAGTGCATCTCTACACTTCGCGTCATTCCTTCACAACCAACCGGAGACCTTCCATGAGCGCAACGATCAACCACCAATTCAAACTCGCCGCACGTCCGATTGGCAAGGTCAAGGCCTCTGACTGGAGCCGCACGGAAGAAGCGGAACGCGCACCAACGGAGGGCGAAGTCCTCATCCAGATTTTGTACCTGTCGCTTGACCCCGCCATGCGCGGCTGGATGAACGACAGTAAGGCTTCGTACATTCCACCGGTGGGTATCAACGAAGTGATGCGCGCTTTGGCAGTCGGCAAGGTGACTGCTTCGAAGAACCCCAAGTTTGCTGTGGGAGACCATGTTACCGGCCTGTTGGGTGTCCAAGAGTATGCCTACTCCAATGGCCAGGGGTTGACCAAGGTCGACCCCAAACTGGCACCGTTGCCGGTTTACCTTGGAACTTTGGGCATGCCCGGCATGACCGGCTACTTTGGACTACTGGAAGTGGGCCAACCCAAGGCCGGTGACACCGTTGTGGTGTCGGGCGCAGCCGGTGCCGTTGGCTCGGTCGTTGGGCAGATTGCCAAGATCAAGGGTGCGCGCGTGGTCGGCATTGCCGGCGGTGCCGACAAGTGCCGTTACCTCGTCGAAGAGCTGGGCTTTGACGCAGCCATCGACTACAAAACCGAAGACGTGACCGAAGCGCTAAAGACGCATTGCCCCGACGGTGTAAACGTGTACTTTGATAATGTGGGGGGCGACATTCTCGATGCTGTGCTGACCCGTCTGGCGCGTGGCGCCCGCATCGTGATTTGTGGTGCCATCTCGCAGTACAACAGCACGACTCCTGTCAAGGGTCCAGCCAACTACTTGGCTCTGTTGGTGCAGCGCGCGACCATGACCGGCATCGTGGTGTCCGACTATTACGACCGCGCCGGCGAAGCGGCAATGGTGATGGCGGGTTGGATTCAATCTGGCAAACTCAAAACCCGTGAAGACATTGTTGACGGCCTAGACAACTTCCCAAAGGCTTTTGACATGCTGTTCACCGGGGCGAACAACGGCAAGCTGGTTCTTAAGGTCGCTTAACGCGGCTTGACTGACCAACACATTTCTCCAAAACCCGCCGCAGCAAATACAGCCACGGCAACCAACGAAAGAAATCCATGTCGACGAAATTGGAAAAAGTTGTCTATCAAGCCCAGGCAAAGTCCACCGGCGGACGCGACGGAACCACCCGTACTTCTGACGGTCAATTGGACCTGAAGCTCGCTGTACCCAAGGAGATGGGCGGTGCCGGCGGTGGTGTGAACCCCGAGCAACTTTTTGCGGCCGGTTACAGCGCCTGTTTCATTGGCGCAATGAAGTTTGTTGCCGGCAAGCAGAAGATTGCATTGCCGGTGGACACCAATATCGATGCTACCGTTGGCATTGGCCCCATTCCTGCTGGCTTCGGGATTGAAGTGCAACTGGTGGTGACTATCCCAGGTATGGAACACGCCGCTGCCCAGGCGCTGGTGGACAAGGCACACATGGTGTGCCCCTACAGCAATGCCACGCGTGGAAACATCGAAGTGACCATAACCGTGGCACCATAAGCGCAACAAAGGTCAAGTTTGGTTGGGCGTCCCGGGTGTTGTGCTCAGCTGGTCATTTAAATATTGTTTGAGAACCATTTGAAAGCAGTCAATCGGAAAAGGTGATCGTCATTGGACGTGACGCTGATCGACCCATCCCTGCATTTTCGAATGGACTCCAGCAATCTACGAAATACTTTCAGGTGTGAGGATTCCGCGTGGTCTGCAACTCGACAGAGCACAGATCATTGCAAGCGCAGGTCATCGTTTTGTACATGACAGCGATACACGCATTGACGCGCGCCGCCGTCGTATGACCACTGCCGCTGGGGAGTTCCTGGCTTACGACGTGGCCATCGTTGCAGTTGGGGGTGTCACGAATACCTCTTTGACGGACTCATGTTCGCGCAGTGCGTTTTCCAGGTCGCTGGGATAAACATTGAATCCCCCAGAAATGATCATGTCTTTTTTGCGATCCATCAACGTCAGAAAACCATCTTCATCAAACCGGCCAATGTCTCCCGTTCGAATGAATCGCTTTCCACTGGGATCAAACCACTCCGCTTCGCGCGTCTTCTCCGGCTGGCCATGGTAGCCCGTCATCATGGCCAGCAAATGCCCCACCACCTCACCTGTTTCACCGACGGGCACTTCTACACCAGTGTCATTGATGAGCCGGATGTCATTGCCGGTAAGCGGCTTTCCCACGGTGTGCAACTTGGCCGGCAGTTTGTGCGCTTCGAGCATGCAACTGCCACCGCCCTCCGTCATGCCATAAAGTTCAATAAGGCCACCTGGCCAGCGTCTGATCACATCTGCCTTCAAGCTGGCCGCGAATGGCAATGGTATCTCCGACCTGCAAACCGTCTCTTTGCAACGCGGCGGCAACGCGATCCATGAGTGCGTCGAGCGTGGCATAGTTAAATTTTCGACCACCCTCAACCAGCGCAATACGCTGCGGTGCGTTATGCGCCTGCTGACGGATCAGGTCCGAAATTGTCCCGAATTCGGGCAATTCAATGGCATCCGGTGTGGTCATCCACTAAGCCTTTGTAATACGAAGGCCGGCATCAAGCAGCAGAACTTCTCCGGTTGTCTTGGTCGCATCCACGCCCAGATACCATGCTGCACGCGCTACATCTTCTGGAGAAATGACATCTTCTAGCGCTGCGCGTGATTTGTAGGCATCAACCATCGCCGCATAACGTGCTTCAACGAGGAACCAGTTACGACACAAACCTTGGTTGATTTCATATTCGACTCTTAGAAATGGAATTTCTACGACGGTAACAACTGGTCAAACCCCGGAAGCCAATTGGCAAGCCGGTTCAATCGCCCACTTCGCATCCGGTTCTAGTGTCTCAAAGGCGCCACCGATCAAGGTTGCCCTGACCCCACAGGTCTACAGTTCATTGACTGATGTTTTTGAATGTATGGCCGTTTATGGTGATTTGTGAAGGCTTTAAAATGAGCGGGCGATGGGAATCGAACCCACGTTATTTGCTTGGGAAGCAAGAGTCC
>JBAWYQ010000169.1:0-8835 GCA_037143475.1 Burkholderiales bacterium
ATGACGTTGCCATCAAAGACTTGCTTCAGCAGTTGAAAGCCCGCCAGACCGAATGAGTTGAGCCCACTGGTTCAGCTGGAGACTCTGGCACAATTGACGTTTACGTAAACGTCAAGTCAACAGGAGCAACCAGTATGTCGGATTCCATCGTGATCGTCGGCGCAGCCCGCACCCCCATGGGCGCTTTTCAAGGTGATTTTTCCAGCCTCGCGGCGCATGACCTGGGTGGCGCGGCCATACGGGCGGCAGTGCAGCGCTCGGGTGTTAACCCCGAGTTGGTGACGGAAGTATTGTTTGGCAACTGTCTGATGGCGGGCCAAGGCCAGGCGCCTGCGCGCCAGGCTGGCTTCAAGGGCGGGTTGCCCAAGAGCGCTGGGGCTGTCACGTTGTCCAAGATGTGCGGCTCCGCCATGCGCGCGGCCATGTTCGCCAATGACATGCTGATTGCTGGCAGCCATGAGGTGTTGGTGGCGGGCGGCATGGAGAGCATGACCAACGCGCCCTATCTGCTGCCCAAGGCGCGCGGCGGTTACCGTATCGGCCACGACCGCATTTTTGACCACATGATGCTCGACGGTCTGGAAGACGCCTACGAGGCAGGTCGCTCCATGGGCACCTTTGGCGAAGACTGCGCTGCCAAGTACAGCTTCACCCGCGCTGAACAAGACGCTTTTGCCACTGCCAGTGTGCAGCGCGCCAAGGCGGCCACCGAGTCGGGGGCTTTCGCGGCCGAGATCACCCCAGTCACCGTTAAAGGCCGAGGCGGCGAGGTGGTGGTGTCGATTGACGAGGGTCCGGGCAAGGTCAAGCTGGACAAGATTTCGTCCTTGAAGCCCGCGTTTAAAAAAGACGGGACCATCACGGCTGCCAGCAGTTCCAGCATCAATGACGGCGCCGCTGCGTTGGTGATGATGAAGGCGTCCACCGCCGCCAAACTGGGCTGCAAGCCGTTGGCACGGATCGTGGCTCACGCCACCCATGCGCAAGAGCCCGAGTGGTTTGCCACCGCCCCCGTGGGCGCCACCCAAAAAGCCCTGGCCAAGGCCGGTTGGACGGTTGGTGATGTAGACCTGTGGGAAGTCAACGAGGCCTTTGCAGTGGTTCCAATGGCGCTGATGAAAGAATTGAACGTCCCCCACGAGAAGGTCAACGTGAACGGCGGCGCCTGTGCACTGGGCCACCCGATTGGCGCCTCGGGTGCGCGCATCATGGTCACGCTGATGTATGCCCTGCAGGCCCGCGGCCTCAAAAAGGGCCTGGCCACGCTGTGCATTGGCGGTGGCGAGGCGACTGCCGTTGCATTGGAAATGCTATAAAGTTTATAGCTGCTTACGCTTATTTAACGAGGGCTGGAGGCCAAATTGATACTTAGTCAAGACCAGGAAATGGTGCGCGATGCGGTTCGTGCTTTTGCGCAGGCCGAGCTTTGGCCCAACGCTGCAAGGTGGGACAAAGAGCACCACTTTTCCAAAGAAGCCCACCAGGGCTTGGCGGCGCTGGGTGCCTACGGCATCTGCGTGCCCGAAGAGCTGGGTGGTGCTGGGCTGGATTATTTGACGCTCGCCCTGGTTCTGGAAGAAATTGCGGCGGGTGACGGCGGTACCAGTACCGTTATCAGCGTGACCAACTGCCCGGTGAACGCGATATTGATGAAGTTCGGCAACGCTGCGCAGAAGAAGCAGTGGCTCGAACCCCTGGCACAGGGTCAGTTGCTGGGCGCTTTTTGCCTCACCGAGCCGCATGTGGGCAGTGACGCCTCCAGCCTGCGCACTACCGCTGTTCTGGACGGGGACAGCTATGTCATCAACGGCGTCAAGCAGTTCATCACCAGCGGGAAAAACGGCGATGTGGCCATCGTCATTGCGGTGACCGACAAGGGCGCAGGCAAGAAAGGCATGAGCGCCTTTCTGGTGCCCACCAACGCGACGGGTTACGTGGTGGCTCGCATTGAAGACAAACTGGGTCAGCATTCCAGTGACACCGCGCAGATCAACTTTGACAACTGTCGCATCCCGGCTGAAAACCTGATTGGCAAAGAGGGCGAGGGTTATGGCATTGCGCTAGGCGGTTTAGAGGGTGGCCGCATTGGCATTGCGGCGCAAAGCGTAGGCATGGCCCGCAGTGCGCTGGAAGTGGCTGTGGCCTATGCCAAGGACCGTCAGAGTTTTGGTACGGCTATCTTCAATCACCAGGCGGTAGGTTTCAGGCTGGCCGATTGCGCTACGCAACTGGAAGCCGCCCGTCAGCTGATTTGGCACGCGGCATCGTTGCGCGATGCGGGCAGGCCGTGCCTGAAAGAGGCGGCCATGGCCAAACTGTTTGCGAGTGAGATGGCCGAGAAGGTGTGCAGTGCGGCCATTCAAACCCTGGGCGGCTACGGGTATGTGAGCGACTTTCCACTGGAGCGCATCTACCGTGATGTGCGGGTGTGCCAGATCTACGAGGGCACGAGCGACGTGCAAAAGATTATCATCCAACGCTCGCTGGCGGGTTAAGTCGTTTATCAGGAGAAAGCATGCCCATTACCAAATCATCCCGTGACCTCGTTGACGAGGCAATGGAAGAAGTCCGCACCTATACCGTGGCCGAAGTGCTGCCCCGGCTCAATGACCCCAAAACCCTGTTGGTCGATATTCGCGACATCCGGGAACTGTCGCACGGTGCGGTGGTAGGGGCGTTTCACGCGCCCCGTGGCATGCTGGAGTTTTGGGTCGACCCCGCGTCGCCCTACTACAAACCGATTTTTGGCGATGAGTCCAGGGAGTACATCCTGTTCTGTGGAGCCGGCTGGCGCAGTGCCCTCACGGCAAAGGCCTTGCAGGACATGGGCATGACCAACGTGGCCCACATCGATGGTGGCTATGCCGAGTGGGTCAAACAGGGCGCGCCGACTGAAACGCTGGAAGCCCAAAAAGCCCGCCGACCGGCCAAAGATTGAGACGAGCGGGTCAGCCCGCCGTTGTAGAGCCTTGCGGCCTCGTGTTAGTTGCTGAAACAGCGCGCAGGCAAAACGCCTGAATGGCGCCAATCAATTCCAGCGCATCCAACTGCGGTTTGTCTTCCGCTGGCCACGACAACGGGCCCACCAGGGATTCGGAGATGACTCCCACCAGCGCCGCAGCGCTGACACTCGCGGGTTGCGGGGCAAACTCACCGCTTTCAATGCCCTGTAGCACCAGCATCTCAAACACATCGGCATAGGACTGGCGGTAACGCAGGCGCTGGGCGTCAACCAGCGCGTCCACCGGTTCGGCGATCAACGCAAACGCCAGTCGTGGATTGCGTAGCGCACGCAGCGCAAACGCCTCCACCGCGTGCAGCAAGCGCGTACTGGGTGTGCCGGGGCCAAGTGTGGCTTCGCGCACCACGGATACTTCCTTTTCGGTGGCAATGCGAAACACCTCCACGCACAAATGCGCTTTCGATTCGAAGTGTTTGTACACGCCTCCAGTGGCCATTCCAGCCTGAGTTGCCGCGGCCACGATCGTCAGCGCACCAAAGCCGCCTGTGCTGACCAGTTCGAGGGACTCGTTCAGCAGGCGACTGCGCAGTTCTGCTTTTCGGGCAAGGGTTTTTTCAGTGGGACGGTACGCCATGGGTTGCGCTCAAGGATCAGCTGATTGACGAGACGCAACTGTAGCGCAGTGCACTGACCGGTCTGTGCGCATTGACACCCGCAATGCTGATGTGGTTTACTTCGGCAATAGTGTGAATATTAATTCACTTTATCAATTTACTGTTTGGAGATTTTGATGCTGCAAACCACCACGCCAGCTACCGCCTTGACCGCGTCCTATGGGCATTTGGCTGAAACCCACGTCGTAGAGAACCAGCCACCCGCACTGCGTGACACCAACCTGTACCAGCAGGACGTGGCTTTGCGGGAGGCCGTCGCGCGCGAAGGTGCGGCCTGGGCGGAGGCTGACTTGCAGGCTTTTGGCGAGTTGACCGGCTCTGCAAAAATGATCGAGCTGGGTTTTCAGGCCAATGAGAACAAGCCTGTTCTTTACACCCACGACAACTACGGGCACCGCGTCGACGAGGTGCGTTTCCATCCCGCCTACCATCAGCTGATGAAAGCCTCGCTGGAGGCCGGCTTGCATGCCTCACACTGGCTCCAGCCGCAGGCCGGTGCTCAAGTGGCGCGTGCCGCCAAGTTCTATCTGATGGCCCAGGTGGAGGCCGCGCATGGTTGCCCGGTCACCATGACGTCGGCCGTTGTGCCAGCCTTGTTGCAGCAACCAGATCTGGCCGCGCAGTGGATGCCCAAGATCACCGCGCTGGGATATGACCATCGCAACATTCCAATGGAACAAAAATCCGCCATCACCGTGGGCATGGCGATGACTGAAAAGCAGGGCGGCTCCGACGTGCGGGCCAACACCGTGCGCGCGCACGCACTGGGGGCAGGTGGGTCGGGCCAAGCCTATGAGCTGGTGGGTCACAAATATTTTGTGTCGGCGCCGATGTGTGACGCATTTCTGGTGCTGGCGCAAACGCAAAGTGGACTGTCCTGCTTTTGGCTGCCACGCTGGCGCCCCGATGGAAGCAAGAACCCCATGCAGATCCAGCGGCTGAAAAACAAAATGGGTAATGTGGCCAATGCATCGTGCGAAACCGAGCTGCGCGGTGCCTGGGCGCAAATGGTGGGTGCCGAGGGGCGTGGTGTGGCCACCATTTTGAAGATGGTCACCATGACGCGCTTTGACTGCATGATTGGCTCCAGCAGCGGAATGCGCCAGGCGGTGGCACAGGCGCTGCACCATTGCAACTACCGCTCAGCGTTTGGCAAGCGCCTGGTGGAGCAGCCGCTCATGCAAAACGTGCTGGCCGACCTGGTGATCGAGCACGAGGCCGCACTGGCGCTCACCATGCGCATCGGCCGGGCACTGGATGTGGGGGATGCCAGCGAGCAAGAAAAAATGCTGGTGCGCGTGGGCACGGCGGTTGGCAAATACTGGATTTGCAAACGTACACCCGCCCATGCCGTGGAGGCCATGGAATGCATAGGCGGTAGCGGCGTCATGGAGGACTGCATCATGCCGCGCCTGTTTCGCGAGTCACCCGTGAACTCCATCTGGGAAGGCAGCGGCAATGTGCAGTGCCTGGATATGCTGCGTGCGATGAGCCGCAACCCCGGTTCGGTGGAGGCCTATATGGACGAAGTGAAGGCCGCCGCCGGTGCCGATCGGCGACTGGATCAGTATGTAAGCAACTTGGGCCGCGAATTGAAGGACGCTGAAGACATTGAATACCGTGCCCGGCGCGTGGTGGAGAAAATGGCGCTGGCCTTGCAAGGCTCCCTGCTGGTGCGGTATGGCAATATGGCCGTGGCGGATGCATTTTGTGCTGCGCGTCTGGGGGGAGACACCAGCGGACTGACGTTTGGTGCGTTGCCGCGTGGGGTGGACTGTGCGGCCATCATCCAACGCGCTGCTCCGGTGTTGTAGTGTGACGCATGCGCCGTCACGCGAACGGCATGATCCCCGAGGTCTTGCAAAAGTACATGGCCTGATCCGCGACATCCAGGATGTCTTTCAGGTTTTCACCGTCCTTGGGATACCAGGCAATGCCGATGCTGCCTCCCAGACTGACAACATCACCCGAGTCAAGCTTGACTTCATCGGTCAGCATGTCAATCAGCTTTTGGCCCAGCGTGGCGATCTGGTCGCGGTCTGAGACGGACTCTATGATCAACGCAAACTCGTCGCCGCCGAGCCGGGCCACGGTGTCGGACGCACGTACAGCGGACACCAGACGATTGGCAACTGCCACCAAGACAGTGTCGCCCGCCGCATGGCCATAGGTGTCATTGATGGCCTTGAACTTGTTCAGGTCAATCATCAGCACCGCAAATTGCTTGCGACTGCGTTTCGCATGCTGCATGGCCAGTTGAAAGCGATCAACCAGCAGCAAGCGGTTCGCAAGTCCGGTCAGGGGATCAAAAAAAGCGTGCTGCTTGAGTGACTTTTCCGCGTTTCGCAGTTTCAGGGCATACCGCTTGAGACGTTTTTTTTCGTCGAGTGCGCGCCGCAACCGCATGGCCAGCACAAAGGCAGCGATTGCCAGGAGGACTGCCACAGAAGCGAGGATGTAGGCGGTCAATGTGAACTCTCAAGTAGTTCAAATATTCTCCATTCCCGATTGCGTGATCGCCAGTGTTTGAACAAACTTTTACAAAGTCGCGGGGCGCCGGTTAGGGGCGAATGTCAGGCGCAGGCGTGGTCGACACGCCCTGCTCAAGTGCTGATTGGTGTTGAATGACCATGGCGCGCTGGAATGCGGGGCGTTGCTGCAGTCGTTCCCAGTAGGCGGCTACCGGGGGCGTGAATTGCGTGACCAAACCCAGATGCTGTGCGAGCATGAGTGCATAGGCCACAGCCACGTCGGCGGCGGTGAATCGCTCCGCACATAAGTGCGCTTGCCCCTGCAAGGCAGAATCCACGGCGCGCAAACGAGCCAAAAACCATCGGCTGTAGTCTTCAGCCACCTGGGGTTGCTTGCGCTCGACAGGCTCGAAGTGGGTGTAGCGCAGCGCCAGGGTTTGCGGGAAGGTGAGCGTGGCGTCACTCATGTGCAGCCAGTTCAGGTAGGCACCATAGGCGGTCTCGTTCCGGCCCACATCCAGCACGCCGGGACTGTGCAGCGCAGCCAGGTATTGACACATGGCTGCAGACTCGGTCATGCGGGTGTCACCGTCGACCAGCAAGGGCACGGTGCCCAGTGGATTCTCCTGCAAGAAGGGTCGCGCCAGCGCCCGCGGCGGGAAGGGCAGCATGCGCAGGTCATAGGGAATGCCGAGCTCTTCCAGCATCCAAAGTGGGCGGAAAGAGCGAGCGCTGACGCAGTGATAGAGGGTGATCATGGTGGGCAGTCTATGCACTTTGCGCCAGGGATGCGACCAAAAGAATGCAAATTACGCCAATGGCGTGGATTTTTTTCTAAACTCGGCAGGCGACAAACCGGTCCAGCCCTTGAACGCGCGAATAAAGCTTTTTTCATTTAGAAAACCGGACGCCTGCGCCACCTGCTTGATAGGACGCACAGTCCGGTGCAGCAGTTCAGTGGCCCTTGTCTGGCGTACCTCGTCCTTCAGTCCTTGCAGCGTAGCGCCTTCCTCCTTCAACTGGCGGTGCAGCGTGCGCGGCGACACATTCAGCAGCGCGGACAATGCCTCTGCACTATGGGTTTGCTGGGCATGGGTTGCCAATGACTGGCGCACACGCTGCACCAGCAGACGGTCGCGCCGGTACTGCAGCACGGTCAGGGGCAGTGCGTGCTGCAGCATCTGTTGCAAAGCTTTTTCGTCGCGGCGTAGCGGCAGGGCCAGGTAACTTGCATCAAAAACAATAGCAGCCTGCGCTTGCTGGAAGCGGCTTTTGCCGCTAAACAGCACTGAATACGCACTGGCATGGGGCGGTGTTGCAAAAGGAAAGTCGGCCGCCTGCAAAGGGATACGCGAATCCACCCACCAGCAGGCCAGGCCGTGGATATTTCGCAGAACCGATACCAGGCAAAACTCGCGCATCGCTGCTGGGAGGCTGGGCGGTAGGGGATTCTGCTCCGTGTCCCCCGCCCGCTTTGCGGGCTCCTCCTTTACCTGCGCAGAATCCCCTGCCACCCAGCCTCCCGGCGGGTCGTGTTCGGCATGCTCCGTAATGCGAATGGTGGCCACGTCGCCCACCACGTCCAGTGCCAGCGCAATGTCGGGCGCAATCAGGCCATGGTGGCGGCACCAGCGGGTGATGGCTATGCCCAGGGTGGGTGCGCTGATAGAGGCGCGCGCCAGCATGCCGTAGCTTCCCCAAGGCAGGCGGCGGCTGAACCAGCCCAGCGCCTCGTCGTCAAGTTCCTGCATGGCCGTGCCCGACAGTGTCTCCATTTGTCTTGCAGTGATGCGGGAATCTGGTTTTGCCAGTTGGTCTGGCGCAATCTGTGCCTGCTTCAATGCGTTGGTCGGGTCTTTGGCATACCGGCGGTATGCGCTCACAATGGCCCGCGCGAAGGCCATGGGGGTGGCGGCAATGGGAGATGATGTGACCATGGCGCTAGTGTGCCAAGCTTTTTTGCCATTTGGCACGATTTGCAACCTTTCTGACCTGCGCCCATTACACAGTCCCGATGAAAATGCAGGTTGTCCAGAACCCTTTTCGTGGAACACCTTCATGTCCATCCTTGAAACACAACTCAACGCCCGCTCTGCGGATTTCTGTGCCAACGCCAACGCTATGCGCGCACTGGTGGCCGATCTGAATGCCCAGACCGACAAGGCGGCGATGGGCGGAGGCACTGCCGCACGCGCCAAGCACACGGCCCGCGGCAAACTGCTGCCGCGCGACAGGGTGCACAACTTGCTGGACGCCGGGACACCGTTTTTGGAGCTCTCACCGCTCGCTGCCATGGGCATGTACCCGGACCGCGACGGCACCGACAGTGCCCCTTGCGCCGGTGTCATCGCCGGCATAGGCCGCGTGTCCGGCGTGGACTGCATGATCGTGTGCAACGACGCCACGGTGAAGGGAGGCACGTATTACCCTGTCACCGTCAAGAAACATTTGCGAGCCCAGGAAATTGCGCAGCAAAACCGCCTGCCCTGCATTTACCTGGTGGATTCGGGCGGTGCCAACCTGCCCAATCAGGACGAAGTGTTTCCGGATCGCGACCACTTTGGGCGCATCTTTTTCAACCAGGCCAATATGAGCGCCGAGGGCATTGCCCAGATCGCCGTGGTCATGGGTTCGTGCACGGCCGGTGGCGCCTATGTGCCGGCCATGAGCGATGAGACCATCATCGTCAAGAACCAGGGCACCATTTTTCTGGGCGGCCCGCCGCTGG
>JBAWYQ010000170.1:0-8793 GCA_037143475.1 Burkholderiales bacterium
TAGAAACCGCCAAACACCGCACGTTCCAGTTTCTGGACGCCAGCATCCTGCCCGACAACAAGCTCATCGCCATTGCGCTCAGTGACGCCTTCCATCTGGGCGTGCTGTCCAGCCGCACACATTCGGCGTGGGCGCTGGCGGCGGGTAGCACGCTGGAAGATCGACCTGTGTACGTCAAAACCAGCTGCTTCGAGACCTTCCCCTTCCCCGACGAATCCACCGTCCTCACCCCCGCGTTACGCCAAAAGATCGCCAGCCTCGCCGAGCAAATCGACGCCCACCGCAAACGCGTCCTGAGCCCGTCACTCCGGCCCGCGAATTGGGGGTCAGAGCCGTCACCCTTCGGGCGCGGATCCGACCCCCAATTCGCTGCACCAACTGCTGCTGGCAAAAAGACCGGCACCCCGACTGAGAAGAACCTGACCCTTACCGGCCTCTACAACGTCCTCGAAGCGCTCAGAGAACAACGCCCCCTGAGCGCCAAAGAAAAACTCATCCACACGCAAGGCCTGGTCGGCGTACTCAAAGAACTGCACGACGAACTCGATGCCGCCGTGCTGCAAGCCTATGGGCTGAGCACCACGGCTGACACAGACACCATCTTGACCCACCTTGTCGCCCTGAACCAGCAGCGCGCCGCCGAAGAAGCGCAAGGCGTGGTCCGCTGGTTGCGGCCCGAGTTCCAGAATCCGCCCAAGCCTGTCACCGAGTCACTATCAAAAACAGAGCTGCTCACGCATACCCCACGGGGGCTACAGGCTGATTTTGTGCTTGAAACCGCGAATTTGGGGTCAGAGCCGTCACCCTTCGGGCGCGGATCCGACCCCCATTTCGCTACGCCTCAGCTCGCCACTGTGGTTTCCTGGCCCGCCACCTTGCCGGAGCAGGTGCGTGCGGTGGTGCAGCTACTGTCCACCAGCGCCTCGCCGCTGACCCTGGCCCAGATCGAAGTGCGTTTCAAAGGCAAAGGCGGCTGGAAGAAGGGTCTGCCGACGTTGCTGGAAACGCTGGAAGCGCTGGGGCGGGCGCAGCGCAGTGTGGGTGCAGACCCGGGCGATGGCGCGACGTGGCGGGCGTGACTATCAACGTATCTGGACTTGGAATAGATATACACTTAGTTCATACAAAGTATGAAAGAAGTTTGCCATGCCCAAAGAAGCTGTTTTCACCATGAAGCTCGAGCCCGAGCTTCGAGCAGACTTTATTGCCGAGACCGAGGCGGTGCACCGACCGGCATCGCAGGTCCTGCGTGAGTTGATGCGAGAGTTTGTCCAGCGCCAGCGCGATGCCAGGACCTATGACGATTTCCTGCGTAGCAAAGTCGATGCCGCCCGATCTTCGATGCATGCCGGTATCGGGCGGTCCAACGACGAGGTTGAAGCCGAGTTCGCCGCGCGCCGAGCCGGCGCACAGGAATGAGGGTCCTTTGGGCGCCCGAGGCGCTGCAAGACCGTGCCGATATTTGGGACTACATCGCAGCCGACAACCCGCGTGCGGCGGCCCGGATGGACTCGCTTTTCAGCGATGCAGTAGCGACACTGGGCGACCATCCGCATCTTGGCCGCACCGGGAAAATTCCCGGCACGCGTGAACTGGTTCCGCATGAAAGCTATCGCTTGGTCTACGAAGTGGAACAGGACACCGTGTGGATTCTGGTTTTGATTCATACCGCCAGGCAGTGGCCACCCTACCCAATGACCCACAGGTGATGCGAGGCAGTGTCAAGCATGCTGTCAACCGCAGAGTCTGCGCGGACGGACTGTCGCATGGCCTGCTCCAGTCGTTGCAATGTAGGGCGCAGCGCGACCCCCAAAACTTTGACCCGATTTGGCAAATGAAGTTGATCAGACATAGTGGATTAGAGGCAAGCTGCCTTGGGTTGGATTGACCATACCAAGCATACTTTACAGGCGCTACAGGCTGATTTGATGCTTGAAACTGCGGAACAAGAAAACTTACTCTCGACGATTGGCAGTCTCAATTCCGCGAACAGCGCCGCGCCACTGACGCTGGACCAGATCAAGGCACATTTCAAAGGCAAAGGTGGCTGGAAGAAAAGCTTGCCCACGCTGCTGAAAACCATGGGCACGCCGCCATGTCCGACAATGGCAGCTTCGCAAACTGTGCCCAGATTCATGCATGCACCCCAAATCGAAGATTTCTTTGCCACTCTGCGCGCTGCCAACCCGGCGCCGGTCACCGAGCTTGAATACACCAGTGTGTTCGAGCTGCTGGCCGCCGTGTTGCTGAGCGCGCAGGCCACGGATGTGGGGGTGAACAAGGCCACCCGTAAACTGTTTCCGCAAGCCAACACGCCCCAGGCAATTTTGAACCTGGGCCTGAACGGGTTGGAGTCGTACATCAGGACCATCGGCCTCTACCACAGCAAAGCCAAACACTTGCTGCAAACCTGCTCGATGCTGGTGGAATTGCACGATGGCAAGGTACCTCGGACCCGCGAAGCGCTGGAAGCCTTGCCGGGTGTGGGCCGCAAGACGGCCAACGTGGTGTTGAACGTTGCTTTTGGTGAACCCACCATGGCAGTGGATACGCATATCTTTAGGGTGTCCAACCGCACCGGGTTGGCGCCGGGCAAAACCCCCATGGACGTGGAGCGACAGTTGCTCAAGCGCATCCCAACGACTTACATGATTGACGCCCACCACTGGTTGATCCTGCATGGCCGGTATGTGTGCCAGGCACGCAAGCCACAATGCTGGCAGTGTGGCGTAAGCAACTGTTGTGACTTCGATGAAAAGACGCCCACACCCGCGCATTAAGCAGTGACCCAATCCATACGCTACACCCTGCTCTCCCTGCGCGACCTGGCCGTCTCGGTTGGCCCCTTCATTTTGCTGGCCCTTGGTTTGCTGGCGCTGGCCTACTGGTCGCTGGACCCCAATCCACCGAAACACGTCACGCTAGCCACCGGGCCAGCGCAAAGTGCCTATGCCGAGTTTGGAAAACAGTATGCAAAGGCACTGGCCAAGGATGGCATCACGGTCGAGTTGATTCCCTCCGAGGGCTCGGCAGACAACTTGCGCCTGCTGCGCGAAGCAAAGGCCGACCTGGGCTTTGTCCAGGGCGGGACCGCCGAACCCAGTGCATTGGACGACGCTGAACTGGAGTCGCTGGGTAGCCTGTTTCTCGAGCCGATTTGGCTCTTTTACCGCGAGGCCGTCGCACCGGTCGACACGAACCCGCCGCAAACCCTGGTGTCCCTCACACAGTTGCAGGGCCTGCGCGTCAACGTGGGCACGTCTGGCAGCGGTATCCCCAATTTGATGAACAAGTTGCTGGACAGCAACCACATTGCACCTGGCGGTTTGACCCTGTCGCAGCTGGGGCAGACACCGGCCACCGTGGCACTGCTGGCCGGCGAACTGGACGCCATTGTTTTTGCCTCGGCCCCAGAAACCAATCTGGTCCAGATGTTGCTGCAAACGCCGGGCATCAAGCTGATGAATTTCGCGCAGAGTGAAGCGTACTCGCGCCGGTTTTCGTTCCTGAGTCCGGCCCTTTTGCCGCGCGGCGTGGTGGACTTGGCGTCCAACGTTCCGCCGCAGGACGTACACCTGGTGGCGCCCACCACCACCCTGCTCACCCGTACCACAACGCACCCGGCATTGCTGCAACTCTTTGCGCTGGCGGGTAACAGCATCCATGGCAGCGCGGGATGGTTCAAGCACGCCCGTGAGTACCCCAACCTCAAAAACAACGAACTCCCGTTAGCCCAGGAAGCCGAACGCAGCATCCAGGGCGGCACGCCCCTGCTTCAGCGCTACCTGCCATTCTGGGTGGCCAACCTGATCGAGCGCATGTGGCTGGCCATGGGCATCATTCTGGCGGTGCTGCTGCCGCTGTCGCGCGTGATCCCTCCGCTCTACGCATTTCGGGTGCGCTCGCGAATTTTCAGGTGGTACGCACAATTGCGTGAAATTGAAGCCCGTGCGGCAGGCGCTCAAGACACCAAGGCGCTGTTGGCCGAACTCGACCAGATGGATCGCCACGCCGAGAAGATCAGCGTACCGTTGTCCTACACCGACGAACTCTACGCGCTGCGCACCAACATTCAGCTGGTGCGCAAGGCACTGCAACGCATTGGCCCGGTCAATTAGACTCGCGCAGGCTCAATTTTTTAATACTTCCGGAAATTTCACCATGGATATTGTTGAACGCGCTCGCGCAGTCATTACCGACCCCGGCCCCACCTGGGCCAAGATTGAGCAGGAAACCACGGACTGGCAAGGCCTGTTCGTGCCCTATTTGGTCACACTGGCACTGATTCCCGCCGTCTCAACCTTCTTTGCCTGGAGTGTGTTGGGTAACGGGGGCTTCGGCGTGTCCATGCAGGTGCCCGTGATCAGCGGCCTGGGGATCATGGTGAGCCAGTATGTAATGACCCTGGTCATGATCTTTGTCTGGGGCTGGCTGATCAGCCAACTGGCAAGCGCCTTTGGTGGAGAGCCCAACCTGATGAATGCGGTCAAGCTGACGGTGTATGCCAGCACACCGGCCATGCTGGCTGGCATATTCAGCGCGATGCCAGGGCTGGGCATTTTGGCCCTGGTGGGTTCCCTGTATTCCCTGTACCTGATGTATGTGGGTCTGCCGGTACTGATGAAGAACCCGCCTGAAAAATCTGTTTCCTATATGGTGGTAGTGGCGCTTGCCGGAATACTGGGCAATTTGGTCATTGGCCTGGCCAGTTCGGCCTTCCTTCCTTCGCCCCTGTCTGACAGTCATGGCAACAACGGCGCAGCGGAAATCAAAATTAGCGTACCGGGCACCGAGGTTCAGATTGCAGCACCGACCGGCAAGCCAGAGGACCCGGCTCGCTCCACGGTCACCATCAAGACGCCCGATGGCGAAGTCAAGGTCGTTGCCGAGAGCGTGCAAGACATGATCAAGCGCTTGGAAATTCTGGCAGAAAAACAGGAAAATGCGGCCAAGAAATAGTTCCGGACAAAGGATTCCGCCCAGCCATCGCGCTCGGCGCGGAGCCAAATACCAGTATTTGTGACCGAGCACGCTTTCAGGAAAGGATAGACGGCGCAATCAGGGAGGCCAAAACACCGGCCTCAAAATGTTGGGAAATGTAGTCGGCTAACCCGTCAAAAACGGCATCCAGAGTCGGTGCCCCGGCGCCAAACAGCGCCTGCAAAACGGACGGGTCTTCAAATAGGCCGTGCAGATACAGGCCCAATACGTTGCCGGCGCTATTTTGCCAACCCAACCCATCGGGTAGCACAGCGTTGGCGACATCGCCCTTGGCCGCCATCGCGGGGTGTTGGGCCGTTTGGCCATGGTGGATTTCATAGCCGCTAATCGACACCCCCGCTAGAGCAGACCATGGCGAAGGCAAACACCAATCCGCAACAAAGCGTGACTGTGTATGCCGCACAGTCTTGTCCTGCGCAAACACCGTAACAAGCGGCAAAAGCCCCAAACCTGGCGCATTGCCGTCAATCCCATGCGGATCGATCAGCGCCTCACCCAGCATCTGCAGACCGCCACAGACACCCAGGACCGCACCACCCTTCTGTGCGTGAGCGGCCACGGCGGCGTCCAGACCCTGCGACCGCAACCAAGACAGGTCGGCACTGGTCGACTTGGAGCCGGGCAGGATGATCCAGTCGGTTGCGACCAGACCAGCCAGCTCCTTGGGACTGCGTACCCACTGGAGGTGCAGGCCGGGAATGTTCTTCAGGGGTTGAAACTCGTCCAGGTTGCTGATACGCGGGTAGGCAATCACTGCCACGGTCTTCGTGATCCGGCCCGGCACCACGCTGCGGTCATCGAACAGGCCATCTTCTTCGGGCAAGCCATGCTGCCACCACATCGGCAGCGTGGCGACGGTCGCAATACCGGTCAACTCCTGCAACATCTGCGGTGCGGGTGCCAAGAGACCAGCGTCACCGCGAAACTTATTCAACACAAAGCCCTTGATCAGCGCTCTCTCGTTTTCAGGCAATAACGCCCAAGTGCCATACAAGTGCGCAAAGGCACCCCCCCGATCAATGTCGGTCACCAGCAGGCAGGCTGCGTTGCAATGCAATGCCACCCGCATGTTGACGATGTCGCTGCTCGAAAGATTGATCTCGGCCGGAGAACCTGCGCCCTCGATCACTACGACGTCGTTCTCAGCCCGCAGCTCGTCCAGCGCCGCCGCGATCTGTGGCCATACCTTCAGGCTGCGACCACGCCAAGGCAAAGCAGTCAGCTCGGCATTCACCTGACCCATCAGCACCACCTGGCTGTGGGTGTCACGCTCAGGTTTGAGAAGCAGGGGGTTCATCCGCACATCGGGCTTTGCGCGAGCTGCCAGCGCCTGAAAATACTGGGCGCTACCGATTTCGCCCTGCACGCTTTCAGAAGCCACCACGCGGGCGTTATTGCTCATGTTCTGTGCCTTGAACGGCACCACTTTCAAACCCTGGCGCGCGTAGTAGCGGCACAGTGCGGTGGTGAGCCAGCTTTTTCCGGCGCCGCTGGTGGTGCCGAGCACCATGAGGCATTTAGCGGTCATATTTGGTTACCCATAAATCGGTGGGGCGGGAGTTTCGCAGCAGCATCAATCTTCAATTCCGCGCTGCGCCGGTATCCCCGCCCTGAAAGCATGTTTGACCATTTGCATTTCGGTCACCGTGTCGGCCAGCTCAATGACTTCCGGCGGGCAGCGCCGACCAGTCAGCACGACGTGGACATGGCTGGGGCGGGTCTGGAGCGTGTGCAGTACGTCGTCCAGTGGCAGCCAACCGTAAATCAACGGGTAGGTAATTTCGTCCAGTACCACTAAAAAGTAGTCGCCACCCAGGATAGTAGTTTTGGCCTTTTGCCAGCCGTCGCGAGCCAGTTGGGCCGAATGCTCCAGGTCCTGACTCTTCCAGCTAAAGCCATCCCCTAATCCTTCTATCGGGATACCAATCTGCTCGAACAAGCGGTGCTCGCCAAAGCGTGCTGAAGGAACTTTCATAAACTGAAAAATCTTGACCGGCTTGCCCCGACCATGGGCACGCAAGGCCAGGCCAAAGGCGGCGGTGCTTTTCCCCTTGCCGTCGCCAGTGTTGACAATGACCAGGCCGCGGCGATCGCCCTCAGGCTTGCCATAGGGTTTGTCGGTGGGTGGGGTTTCAAGTTGCATGTGCGTGTCCCTGGCGCTAGACGCGCGGCAGCACCACCCACTGGTCGGCGACAGAGTGGATGGCCAACCGCCCGCCAAAAACGTTCTCGACGGCCGTATGCGTATCGGGGTGGTGGGCTGCACCGTGGTGCAACACACGCCCGTCTGCCATGACCACCACCTCGTCCGCATGCAGCGCCATAGACACCTCGTGCAGCACGCTGACCACAGTAACACCTTGTGCCACCAGTGCGCGCACGATGCCCATCCAATCGGCCTGGTGCGGAGGGTCCAGATTGGCCAGTGGCTCGTCCATCAGGAGCACCTGAGCCTGCACGGCCAGGGCGCGGGCCAGCAATACACGCTGGCGCTCGCCGCCAGAGAGTTGCCCCAAAGCACGGGCGCGCCAGTCCCAGGCCTGGGTGGCCTTCAGCGCCAGTTCCACCGCTGCATGGTCAGCAGCACTGGGGGACGACAGCCAGGGCTGATGCGGCAAGCGGCCCAGCATGGCCACGTCAAAAACGGTCAGATCATCAGCGCTGGATTCGTTCTGACCCAGCCAGGCCAGCTGCTGTGCACGCAAGCGGCCGGGCAGCGACACCAACGGCTGACCCAACAACATGACGGTACCGCTGTGGGGCAAAAGGCCAGCCAGCACTTTCAGCAGTGTCGACTTGCCGGCGCCATTGGGGCCGACGATGCTGGTCCAGCGACCTGCGGCAAATGCCAGGTCGATGCCGTGCAAAATTTCGGTATTTCCGAGGCTAGCCCTTATAGAATATGCGTGAACAGCTATCGAATTCATAGCGATCCACCCTTCGCCACGCGTCGATGCATCAACCACAGTAAGTAGCCGC
The DNA here is from genome assembly GCA_037143475.1 of Burkholderiales bacterium. Classification (GTDB taxonomy): domain Bacteria; phylum Pseudomonadota; class Gammaproteobacteria; order Burkholderiales; family Burkholderiaceae_C; genus Allorhodoferax. Next base: position 7,981 of record JBAWYQ010000170.1, read on the forward strand.
CGCCCAACACGGCGGTCAGCACACCGACCGGCAGTTCCTGCGGTGCAATGACCCAACGCGCCAGAATGTCGGCGGCCATCAGCAAGGCGCCACCCATCAGACTGCTCAGAAAAACCAAACGTCCGTGGCTGGTTTTGACCACCGAGCGCACCAAATGGGGGGCCGCCAGCCCAACAAAGGCCACCATGCCGGTCTGCGCCACGGCCGTGCCAGTCGCCAACGCCAGCACTGCCACCAGGGCACGACGCAGACGCTCCAATGGCAGGCCCAGACTGGCTGCGGTAGCCTCACCCAGTGCCAGGCCGTCGAGCACCGGACTCAGCGTCCAGGCAGCGGCCATGCATACCAGCCAGGTGCCCGACATGATGGTGCAGGCACTCCAACCCACATAGCCGGTACTGCCCAGCATAAAGGACTGCATGGACTGCAAAAAGTCAGGCCGGGCCAGCATGATGAGTTCCTTGGCGGCACCCAACACCACGCCCACAATCACACCCGCCAGCAACAGGCGCAGCGTGTGCTGCACACCCTGGGCAAGCAGTAATGTCAGCAATACACCAGCCACGGCGCCGACAAAGGCACCGGCGGTTAGACCCAGGCGCATCAGCCACTGCGTAGCGAAGGGCGACACGCCAAACAGCACCAGGCTGAGCGCCACGCCCAGCGACGCGCCGGAGGCACTGCCCAGCAAATAGGGGTCAGCCAGTGGATTGCGAAACAGCCCTTGGGCCACGGCACCGGCCAACCCCAAAAGTGCACCAGCGACCCAGGCACCCAGGGTGCGCGGCAGGCGGATGTCCCAAAGAATTTGCA
>JBAWYQ010000171.1:0-8611 GCA_037143475.1 Burkholderiales bacterium
GCATCGCATTGGAGTAAGCTGCTATCTGTTCAAAGTTGACAACCTCCCTTGGAGTGCATATGAGTGACACAGACACCACCGGTTTTGGCAAATTCGTACCAGGTTTTGACTTTTTGCAAGGTCTGGCCAAAGGTGCTACCAACAACATTCCGCAAATGCCCAATCTGGGTAATTGGGTTGCGCCCACGCTGAATGTTGACGAGTTGGAGAAGCGCATCGAAGAACTCAAGGCGGTGCACTTCTGGCTGGAGCAAAACTCCCGCGCACTGGGCGCCACCATTCAGGCGCTCGAAGTGCAAAAAATGACCCTGTCCACCCTCAAGGGTATGAACTTCAACATCGGCGACGTTGCCAATGCCTTGAAGTTGCGGGCAGCCGAATCGGTGCAGTCGGGGGTGCAGCGGGTCACCGAACGTGCGGCGTCCACTGCCAAGACCATTTCGGATGTAGCAACCGGTAACTCGGGTGCGAGTGCCAAGGTCAGCAAGGCCGCCGCAGGAATGGGGGCCATGGTGGACCCGTTGCAACTATGGGGCTCGCTGACGCAGCAATTTCAGCAAATTGCAGCCGGTGCATTCAAGGAGGCCACCACCAAAACGGCCATGGATATGACCAAAAACATGGCAAGCGGCATGGCCAAAGAAGCTGTGAAGTCGGCTACCACGGCTGGCAAGAAGGCTGCCACTGGTGCCGTCAAGCGCGTCACCAAGCCGGTGGCCCGCAAAACGACCCCACGCAGCCGCTAGTGCGGTTGGGGAGTAGCCCGCAACTGGGGCGGATATGAAGCTTTTTCCGTACGCCCATGCCACGCATCCGCAGTGGCAGATGGCCGCTGCATTGGTGCTGGCACAGTTGCGAGCGCAAATGGCCTTGCACGGCTATGCCAGCGCGCCTACTCTGGCACTGCTCTATATCACCGATCATTACGCCGGCGAAGCCCGGGCCATCTTGGAGCATCTGGGTGCAGAGATGCCGCTGGTGACCGACTGGTCCGGAACCGTAGGCGTGGGTATTGTCTCCAACAACGTGGAGTACTGGGACGAACCTGCAATGGCTGTCATGCTGCTCGAAATCCCGGGTGACCAATACCGCGTTTTTTCTGGCGTGGCGCCATTGGGCCTGGGGTTTGAAGCCCATACGGCCCTGGTCCACGCTGACCCCGGGACGGCCGACTTGGGCGAATTGATTGAAGAGATGGCGCAGCGCACTGACGGGCGTTATCTGTTTGGCGGGCTCGCCAGCAGTCGGGGGCTGGCTGTTCAGTTTGCGGTGGGCGGCAACGGCAACATCAGCGGTCAGGGAGCCGCCAGTGGTGTGTTTAGCGGCGGTTTGAGTGGGGTTGCGTTTGGACCGGAGGTGGCCATGGTGTCGCGGGTCACGCAGGGTTGTATGCCGGTATCAGCCGTGCACCAAGTCACCGAAGCCGACCACAATGTGGTGATTGCGCTGGACGGTGACGCCGCGCTCGATGTGATGCTGAGTGACCTGGGAATTTCACTGGACCAACCCCAAGAGGCGCTGGAGGTGGTGCGTGCCACTCTGGTGGGGCTTGTATCGGCGCAAAATGCCCCCCCAACTGCGCTGCGCCAGACGGGCAATTTTGGTGAGGATGTGGTGGTGCGCCATATCGTCGGGTTGGACCCCGGTCGACGGGCCGTGGCTGTGGCTGACCGGGTTGCCGTTGGTGCACAGTTGGTTTTTTGTCAGCGCAATGTGCAGGCGGCGCGTGCCGATCTGACCCGTATTTGCGCTGAAATTCGAGAAGAGCTGGAACCCCAGGAGCAGGCGCTGGAAACTGCGTATGCCCTGCAGGCTTCTGCTCTGGAGTCAGCCCCGCACCCGGCACGGCGTATTGCCGGGGCCGTCTATGTGAGTTGCACCGGGCGCGGTGGGGCCCACTTTGGCGGACCGAGCGCAGAAATGCAATTGGTGCGCCGTGCCTTGGGGGACGTGCCGTTGGTCGGTTTTTTTGCCGCTGGTGAAATTGCCCATCACCATTTGTACGGCTACACCGGCGTGTTGACTGTGTTCATGGCAACACCCGAAGTTGGAGCGGCATGAAACGCAAGCCAGGGCTTTTGTCGGGATCGTTGAAGCGCCTGGGGCGCCGGGCACAGCCAGTGCAAGCCGAACTTATTCAACGCCTGCAAGCGGAGCGGGCAATGGGCAAAGCCGTTGCTGAACTGGCGGGGCGCGAGCTGTTGTTGCAACAGATTCTGGATACCTCCAGCGTTGCCATCTTTCTGGTGAATACCAGTGGCCGTATCACGCATGCCAATCGAAGCATGTCCGAAATGTTTTCCTGCACCCAGGACGATTTGGTGGGCAGCGAGTATGTGGCGTTGATTGACCCCTGTGAGCGTGATATCGGACGTCAATTGATGGTCAAGCTGTTAAACGGGCAAGTCGCCATGACGGACGTGGAGCGCCGCTACCAGCGCGCAGACGCCAGCGAGTTCTGGGGTCATCTGTCCGGGCGTCGCCTGGTTGACGCCGATGGCCAAAATCAGGGGTTGGTGGGTGTGATGGTCGATATCACTGACCGCAAGCGTTCCGACCAACGCCAGCAGCATCACAACCAAATTTTGCAAATGCTGGTCGAAAAACTGCCTTTGGCCAACGTGCTCGATACCATGGTGCGCGATGTTGAGGCTATGGACCCTGGTATGCAGTGCAATATTTTGCGACTCGATACCGACGGCACGAGCCTGTGCCATGGTGCCACAATGGATCAGCCCGAGTCGCATGCGCAGCCCATTCTCTCGGCGCAGGGACTGATGCTTGGTACCTTCTCTGTTTACCACCGCAACGGCGGGCAGCCCACTGCGTCAGAACTCCTGTTGATAGCGGATGAGGCCCGACTGGCAGCGCTGGCTATTGAAAAATCTCTGGCGGACGCGCGGTTGCTACTTTTTGCCAATGTATTTAGCCATGCCCGTGAAGGCATCATCATTACCGATGCGACCAGCACCATCGTCGAGGTCAACGACACCTTTTCCCAGATAACTGGGTATAGCCGGGAGGAGGCCATCGGTCACAGCAGCCGTGTGTTGCTGAATTCGGGACGACAGACCCCCGAGTTTTACGCAGCGCGGCGGAGAACCATTGAGGCTGCCGGGTATTGGAGCGGTGAAGTCTGGAATCGACGCAAAAACGGTGAGATTTTTGCCGAAATGCTCACCATCAGTGCGGTGCGTGAGCCCAATGGGGCGGTGAAGAATTTTGTAGCATTATTCACGGACATCACGCCCATGAAGGAGCATCAGCACCAGCTGGAGCACATTGCACATTTCGACTCGCTCACCAGTTTGCCCAACCGGGTCTTGCTGGCCGATCGTATGCAGCAGGCGCTGACCCAGTCCCAGCGGCGCGGGTTGTCGGTAGCCGTGGTGTACCTCGATTTGGACGGGTTCAAGGCTGTGAACGACCAACACGGCCATGCCCAGGGCGATGCATTGCTGGTGGCTCTGGCACACCGCATGAAGACTGCCCTGCGCGACGGTGACACGCTGGCACGCATTGGGGGGGACGAGTTTGTTGCAGTGTTGGTCGACCTGGACCAAGTGGACGACGCAGAGCCAGTTTTGCAACGCCTGCTCAATGCTGCTGCGGACTCCGTGGTGTTGGGTGGAGTCACATTGCAAGTGTCGGCCAGTATCGGGGTCACCATATACCCGCAGGATGGCTCCGAGGTCGACTTGCTGCTGCGCCACGCCGACCAGGCCATGTATGTGGCCAAGCAGGCGGGCAAGAACCGATTTCACCTTTTTGACGTTGCACAGGATACGGCGGTTAAAACCCAGCGCGAGAGTCTGGAAAATATTCGAGGTGCGCTGAATCGGCACGAACTGGTGTTGCACTACCAACCCAAGGTCAATATGAAGACCGGTGTGGTGGTGGGAGCGGAAGCCCTCATTCGTTGGCAACATCCGCAGCGCGGACTGTTGGCTCCAGCTGCATTCCTGCCGGCGATCGATAACCAGCCCGTCAGTGTCGATGTGGGTGAATGGGTTATTACCAACGCGCTGGAGCAGATGGCGCTGTGGAATGCCCAGGGGCTGGACTTGACTGTGAGCGTGAACATCGCGGCTCACCAATTACAACAGGGCAACTTTACCCAGCGCCTGACCGCGCTTTTGGCGCGCTATCCGGCAGTGGCCCCAGCGTTGCTGGAGCTGGAAATTCTGGAGAGCAGTGCGCTGGAGGACATAAGCCAGGTTTTTCAGGCCATTCTGGCGTGCCAGACGTTGGGCGTGCGGTTTGCGCTGGATGATTTTGGTACCGGCTACTCGTCTCTCACCCACCTGCGCCACCTGCCGGCCGAGATTATCAAAATTGACCAGAGCTTTGTGCGTGACATGCTGGACGACAGCGATGACCTGGCCATTGTTCAAGGCGTCATTGGCCTGGCATCGGCTTTTCAGCGGGAGGTGATTGCCGAAGGGGTAGAGACCGCGGTCCACGGGCGTCGCTTGCTGTCAATGGGCTGCGAGTTGGCGCAGGGTTTTGGCATCGCGCGACCCATGCCGGCGATTGAATTGCCGGCCTGGGTTGCCTCGTGGCGTCAGGAGGCGACTTGGGCCGCCTGAGAATCAACCGCTGAAAGCGGTTTCAAATACCCCGCGAACGTTCCGTCTTGAACTGCACCCGGAACACGCCAAACGTGCCCGCATCCAGCGCCTCGCGCATCTCGCGCATGAGGTTCAGGTAGTAGTGCAGGTTGTGGATGGTGGCCAGCATGGGGCCCAGCATCTCGCCGCAGCGATCCAGGTGGTGCAGATAAGCACGACTGAATCCGTCGCGCCCGCCTTGCTCCCACGATACGCCTGAAGTGCCTGCGCAGGCGTGGCAGGTGCAACTGGGGTCCAGTGGTTGCGGGTCGGTCTTGTGGCGGGCATTGCGCAGTTTCAGGTCACCGTAGCGCGTGAAGATGGTGCCGTTGCGCGCATTGCGCGTGGGCATGACGCAGTCGAACATGTCCACCCCATCCGCCACGCCCTGCACCAGGTCCTCGGGCGTGCCCACGCCCATCAGGTAGCGCGGTTTGTGCGCTGGCAGGCGGTGTGGCGTGTGCGCCATGATGCGGTTCATCTCGTCTTTGGGCTCACCCACGCTCACGCCGCCCACGGCGTAGCCGGGAAAGTCCATTTCTACCAGCTGGTCCAGTGACTCCTGGCGCAAACTTTCGAACATGCCGCCCTGCACGATGCCAAACAGGGCATTGGGGTTTTCCAGCTTGGTGAATTCGGCTTGGCAGCGCTTGGCCCAGCGCAGAGAGAGTTCCATCGAGGTGCGCGCTTCGCGCTCAGTGGTGATGTGGCCCTTGGTGTCGTAAGGCGTGCACTCGTCAAACTGCATCACGATGTCGCTGTTGAGCGTGGTTTGGATCTGCATGCTGATTTCGGGGGTGAGAAACAGCTTGTCGCCATTGACCGGCGAGGCAAACTTGACGCCCTCTTCGCTGATCTTGCGCATCTCGCCTAGACTCCAGACCTGAAAACCACCCGAGTCGGTGAGTATGGGTTTGTTCCATTTTTCGAACGCATGCAGGCCGCCAAAGCTGGCCATCACATCCAGACCCGGCCGCATCCATAAGTGAAAGGTGTTGCCCAGAATGATTTGCGCGCCCATTTCTTCCAGACTGCGCGGCATCACGCCCTTGACGGTTCCATAGGTTCCCACCGGCATGAAGATGGGGGTTTGCACCACCCCATGGTTCAGGGTGAGCGTGCCGCGGCGGGCATGGCTGGTAGGGTCAGACTTGACGAGGGCAAATTTCAACATGGCGTGTTCCTACATCCCAAAATGCACCCGCACGCGCTCTTCCATGAGTCCACGGGCTTCTTCTTCGCTGGCTTTTGCCAGGCGGTCAAAGGTTTTTCGGGCAATGTTGCGAAAGGCAGCCATCACTTCAGGGTCGAAGTGGCTGCCCGTGTCTTTTTCCAGGATGGCCATGGCGGTGTCAAAGTCCATGGGTTCCTTGTAAGGGCGTTTGGAGCACAGGGCGTCAAACACATCGGCTACGGCAAAGATGCGTGCCGCCAGTGGGATGGTTTGCGTTGACAGCTTGCGTGGATAGCCCGAACCATCCCATTTCTCGTGGTGCGCAGCCACGACGGCGTTGGCGCCAGCCAGCCAGCTGATTCCGTCCACAATGCTTTCACCCTGTGCCACATGGGTACGCATGGTTTTCATTTCGGCGTCATCCAGTCGCCCCGGTTTGAGCAAAATGGCGTCAGGTATGCCGATCTTGCCTACGTCGTGCAAGAAACTCCCCACGATCAGGGTCTGCATGGCTTCGCTTTTCAGGTTTAGCTGTTCGCCAATACGCGAAGCAATCCAGGCCACCCGGTAGTTGTGGGCGCCCGTATCGGAGTCGCGCTTGGCGATGGCTCGGCCCATGGCCTCCATCATGGCAATGTGCGACTCCAGCACCTCGCGCGCCTTTCGGGTGTTGTCGGCCGAGAGGTGCACAACCACCGGATAAAGCGCTGCACCGCACAACAGCGATGCTAAGCCGACCATCAATGCCATGACCAATGAATTATTGAAAATCTGATCCTGCTGCCACTTCGGGATTACGCGAACTCCTTCAAAGTACCCGGTGATGGGGGCACTGTGGTTGGTAGTTGAATTGCGCAATGGCACAAACACACGCAGCAACCACATGTCTGGAGTGGGTTTGATGCTTTCGTACGACGCTGTGGTGTACCGTGGTGCGTCGTGGGTGGGTAACTTGGCTTCCACTGCCTCCCCATCGGCTGTCAAGGATTCGGCCAGCTTGCGCCCTTGCATGTCATAAATTTCCGCAATATCGAATAGCCCGCCAGCGATGGCGTAGGCCGCCGCCTTGGCGTGGGTTTCTGCCTCGGGTCCGCTTAGCTCTATGGCATCAAATCGGTGCAACAGCCGGCCAGACTCCTCGTTTGCCAGCGCCACCACACTTTCTTCCGCGCTCTCGCGCGCCACCATCCAGGCGACAGGGCTGGCTAGCGAAGCCAGTAGCACGCTGACCATCGCGATGCGAATGGCGGTCCGTTTTTGAAAGGCGTCCATGGCTTACTCCTCAAGCTATGGTAGCGCGAGAGAGCAGCATGGCATCTCCATAGCTGAAAAATCGGTACCCGCGCTCAATGGCCGTGCGGTACAGCGCCATGATGGTGTCATACCCGGCAAAGGCGCTGACTAACATCATCAGGCTGGACTTGGGTAAATGGAAGTTGGTTACCAGCAGGTCAATCAGTTTGAAATCAAACCCGGGTGTGATGAAGATGCGGGTGTCGCCCCGGGCCACACCGCTGTGCGCCCATGACTCGAGTGTGCGCACGGTGGTGGTGCCCACGGCCACGATACGGCCACCACGGGCCTGGCACGCGGCAATAGCCTGTTGGGTGGCTTCGGGCACGTCGTACCACTCGCTGTGCATTTGGTGTTCGGACAGGTTTTCAGTCTTGACGGGCTGGAAGGTGCCTGCCCCCACGTGCAACGTCACATGCGCCCGCTGTACGCCCATGGCGTCAATCTGGTCCAGTAGAGGCTGGTCAAAGTGCAGCGCAGCGGTAGGCGCGGCCACCGCGCCGGGGTTCTTGGCGAATACAGTCTGGTAGCGCAGGGCGTCTTCTGCCGAGTCGGTGTGGGTGATGTAAGGCGGCAGGGGTACATGTCCGTGACGCTCCATCAGCGCATAGGGGTCGTCCCCGCGGTCGTTGGATAGCACAAACCGGAACAGCGGGCCATCCGCATCGGGCCATCGGCCCAGCATGGTGGCGCTCAGACCGTCGGCATGGCCACTGGCGCACACCAGTTTCAGCGTGGCGCCCACTTCTGGTTTCTTGCTGACCCGCATGTGGGCCGCCACCTGGTTGCCGCCCAAGACGCGCTCGACGAGAAGTTCCACCTTGCCGCCGGTGGCTTTTTCACCGAACAGGCGGGCATTGACGACCTTGGTGTCGTTGAAGACCAGCAGGTCGCCGGCCACCAGACGCGTTGGCAATTCGCGGAAGATGCGGTCCACCGGCGGATTGCAGGTGCCATCCAGCAGGCGGGAGCCACTTCGCTCGGATGACGGGTGCTGTGCAATCAGTGTTTCGGGTAGTACGAAGTCAAAGTCGCTCAGGGAGTGGCACGTGGTGACGGTGTTTGTCACCGCGGCAGGAACAGAAGATGAGGTCATGTGTGCTTGAGGGTTGAACAAACCCGTACCAAGGTTGAAAGTACGGGCAGAATTGTCCCATGCCGCACAGCACCACCCCAAGCACCATAAAAGCCAGCGCCGCGACGCCAAAAAGCGCGACGCAGAAGGCGCTGGAAAAAATGGGCTTGAAGCGCGACATTGATCTGGCCTTGCATCTGCCCCTGCGCTACGAGGACGAAACCCGCATCACCAAGTTGCGCGATGTGCGTGAGGGTGACACCGCGCAGATCGAAGCCCGCGTGACGGACTGCGAGGTGAGCTTTCGGCCTCGCCGGCAGCTGGTGGTGACGGTGGACGATGGAACCGATACCTGCACGCTGCGTTTTTTCAGCTTCTACCCGTCGCAGCAAAAGGCATTGGCGGTGGGTAACCGCATTCGCGCGCGTGGCGAGGTAAAGGGTGGCTTTCTGGGCCGGA
>JBAWYQ010000172.1:0-8558 GCA_037143475.1 Burkholderiales bacterium
AGCAGAGTACCGCGACCCTGAAACAGGCGCACACATTGTTCGCATGGCGCATTACTCCAAGCATATTGCGCAGGTGATGGGTCTGTCTATCGAGCAGCAGGATCTGCTGCTCCAGGCGGCTCCCATGCATGACATTGGTAAGGTTGGCACGCCGGATGCGATTTTGCTCAAACCCGCCAAGCTCAGCGCCGAAGAATTCGCCATCATGAAGCAGCATGCCGCCATTGGTGCCGAAGTTTTGGGGCGAAGCAATGCGCCCTTGCTGCAGGTGGCGGCTGAAATCGCCCATACCCACCACGAGAAATTCGACGGCAGCGGATATCCGCGCGGCCTGGCCGGCGATGCGATCCCCCTGTTTGGTAGGATTGTGGCGGTGGCCGATGTGTTCGATGCGCTCACCTCTGAGCGCCCATACAAGAAAGCGTGGCCTGTGAACGATGCGGTAGAAATGTTGAAAGTGGGCAAGGGTATGCACTTTGACCCCGTGTGCGTCGAAGCATTTCTCACCGATTTTGATCAGGTTCTTGCCATCAAGTCCAGGTTTGTGGATGAAGAAGTTGAAATTAGAGACCATACCCTCGATTAGCCCTGGGCGCATAGGTCTGATCGCGTTGCTGCTGACCCTAACGGTTGGTGGATCGCTGCTTTGGCGACATTTCGCACTGCCGCCGCCCTCAAGCGCCGATAGCGCGTCGCTGGAAGACCGCTCCAATGAAGTCTATTCCTTCACCCAGCCTTTGCCGCTTGCTGTGCCCTTGGACGCAGCAAAGGTTGCGCTGGGCAACCGCCTGTTCCACGACCCTCGCCTTTCAGCGGACGACACCATCAGCTGCGCGAATTGCCACAATCTGGGAGCGGGAGGGGCCGACAATCGCGCACGCTCGGTGGGCATCAAAGGTGGTGTTGGTGCTGTCAATGCACCTACGGTATACAACAGCGGGTTGAACTTTGTGCAGTTCTGGGACGGCCGAGCACCGACCCTGGAAGCGCAAGTGGACGGCCCCGTCACCCATCCGCTGGAGATGGGCTCAACCTGGCTGCAGGTGGTGGCGAAGCTGCACCTGGACGCATCCTACAAGGACGAGTTTTCTCGCCTTTATGCCGACGGATTGACCACGGCCAACATCAAGAACGCAATTGCAATGTTCGAGCAATCATTGATCACGCCCAACTCGCGTTTTGACAAGTTTCTCCGTGGCGAAACAAGCGCGTTGAACGCAAAAGAGCGACAAGGGTATGGGCTTTTCCAGTCGTATGGCTGTTCAAGTTGCCATCAGGGCGTCAATCTTGGCGGCAATATGTACGAGAAGATGGGCCTGATGGGCGACTATTTTGCCGACCGTGGCAACCTCACTGAGGCTGACAACGGGCGCTTCAATCTGACGCGCAACCCCGACCACCTGCATGAATTCAGGGTACCCAGTTTGCGCAACGTCGCCGTGACCGCGCCCTACTTCCACGATGGGAGTGCGAACACGCTGGAAGAAGCGATTGAAGTCATGGTCAAATACCAGCTTGGTCGCCCGATGTCCGAGGAGGATGTCCAAAGCATTGCCGCCTTCTTGCGAACACTGACGGGCGAATACCTGGGCAAGGCGCTGTGAAGGTGCTCTGGCGCAAGGTCGTACTCGGACTATTGGCACTGTTGCTGCTGGGCTGGCTGTTTCGACAATCCACCCAAATTGACATTGACCTGCATGTGCGTACCGTCCAGCACTTTGAACAGCTGCGTGAGCAGGACGCGCGCCTGAGCCGCTATGTGTTGCAGTCGCGGTATGGCCTGCTGCGCAATTACGACCCGATTGTGGCAACGCAGCGTGAGGTGAATCGGGTCCTCGAGAATCTGGCTCAAGACAAGCCAGAGGCCTTTGCGCCAGGTGACTCTGCAATCCAGAAAGCATTTTCAGAATACCGCAATGCATTGCGGAAAAAGTCTGATTTGGTGGAGAGCTTCAAGTCGCACAACGCGGTGTTGGGAAATTCGCTGCGCTACTTCCCACTCGCAGCGAAGCAGCAGCATGAGCGTCTGCACGCATCGCCCCAGCATGAAGCCTTGCTGCATGAACTGCTCGAAAGTGTGCTACTTTTTGGTCAATTTCCGGACGAGCTGACCAAGGGCCGTATCGAACATACCGAATTGGCAATACGGCAAACCGATATGCAAAAGAACCCTGCCATCGTAGGTCTGCTCAAGCATGTCGACGTCATTCTCGCTTTCATGGTCGACGTCGATGATCAAGCGCGTGAAATTACCCAGTCGCAAAACAACCTCTATGCCGACCAAGTCTTTGCCCTCTACAACGCGGACTTCGTACATCGCGACCACTTGGCCAGAAACTACCGGCTGGCGATGGCCTTGCTGGCTGCTGCCATGCTGGCCTATGTGGGGTGGTTACTCACCCATCTGCAACGGGCGCGCGACACGTTGGCGAGTTCCCTGCGGGAGCTGGAGTTCCAGAAACACGCACTCGATGCCCATTCGATCGTGAGCATCGCGGACCGCACTGGGAAGATTCTCTACACCAATGACAAGTTCAGTGAAATCAGCCTGTACAGCCGTGAGGAGTTGCTCGGGCAGGACCACCGCCTGCTGAACTCGGGGCATCACCCGTCGGATTTCTTCAAGAGCATGTGGGCGACCATCGGCAAGGGGCACATCTGGCAGGGCGAGGTGAAGAACCGGCGCAAGGATGGCGCGTTCTATTGGGTCGACTCCACCATCGCGCCCTTCATGGACGACCGCGGCAGGCCGGTACGCTACGTGTCGATCCGTACCGACATTACGGCCCGTAAGGAATCTGAGGTCTCCATGTTGCAGGCCATGAACGACGCGGAAAATGCCCGCAGCGTAGCAGAGCAAGCCCGCTACGCGGCCGAACAGGCAGCCAAGATCAAGGGGGATTTCCTGGCCAACATGAGCCACGAAATTCGCACGCCGATCAACGGAATCATTGGTTTCACCAACCTCGCGCTAGACACCGAGCTCAATACCGATCAGCGCGAATTCATTGGTTTGATCAAGTCTTCTGCCGATTCTTTATTGAACGTCATCAACGACATCCTGGATTTTTCCAAGATCGAGTCCGGAAAGCTTGAGATCGAGGCTATCGAGTTTTCGCTCGAGGTCATGCTGCGCGATACCATGAAGTCCTTGGCCCTGCGTGCACACCAGAAGAATCTGGAGCTTTTGCTGCATGTTGCGCAGGACGTGCCGGACCGGATATTCGGTGACCCCGGGCGCTTACGCCAGGTGCTCATCAACCTGATTGGCAATGCGATCAAGTTCACCGAAATCGGCGAGATCGAACTCGAAGTAGGTTGCCCGCACAAGGACGACGGGATGGCGCGCCTGCGCTTTAGCGTTCGCGATACGGGAATTGGCATTTCACCCGACAAGTTCCAGAGCATCTTTGAGTCTTTCTCGCAAGCCGACACGTCCACCACGCGCAAGTACGGCGGCACCGGTCTGGGATTGACCATTTCTTCGCAAATCATCAACCTGATGGGCGGTAGGATTGAGGTGCAAAGTGCCATTGGCGGTGGCAGCACGTTTGCATTCGAACTCGATTTGCCAATTGTGTCGAAAAATGCCTTGGCGCACTACCAGGAAACGGGGCGCATCGAAGGCATGCCGGTGCTGGCTGTGGACGACAACGCAACCAACCGCAAGTTGCTTGGCGACATATTGCACAGTTGGAAAATGTTGCCGACGGTTGTTTGCGACGGAGCAGAGGCTCTGACTGAACTGCAACGTGCCGAACAGTCGGGGCGTCCTTACCCACTTATCCTTATGGACATGCACATGCCCGGCATGGACGGTTTTGAGTTGGCCGAGAAGATCGCGGCGCAATCACACCGAGCTTGCCTGACCGTGATGATGCTGACCTCACAAGGCCAGCGCGGTGATGCCACCCGATGCAAACAATTGGGTATCGCAAGCTACTTGACCAAGCCGGTTTCACAGTCCGACTTGCTTGACGCAATCATGACGGCGTTGGGCGAACCGAAGGGACTTCACAGTCCGATCATCACGCAACATTCTCTGCGGGAAACGCAGCGCAAGCTCCATCTGTTGTTGGCCGACGACAACGCCGTCAATCAAATTTTGGCAGTGCGATTGCTGGAAAAATTAGGCCACACCATCACAGTCGCCAACAACGGCAAAGAAGCCATTGCGCATTGGGAGCAGGGGGGCTTTGATGCCATTCTGATGGATGTCGATATGCCGGAAATGGGAGGTTATGAGGCGACCCGGATCATTCGCAGCCGTGAAGCACTGGGAGATAACCACATTCCGATCATTGCCATGACAGCACACGCCATGAAGGGCGCGCGGGAGGAGTGCCTGGCCCAAGGTATGGACGGCTATGTCTCGAAGCCAATCGACACCGACTTGCTGTGGCGTGAACTGCAGGGATTGGTACAAAATGGCACAGCGCCTGGCAACGCGCCAAGCGCCTCGGTGCTGGCGGTAGTGGACTTTGCCAAGGCCCGACGCACCTTGGATGACAACCAAGAACTCTTTGAAGAAATTGTGCAGCAGTATTTAGCCGACGCCCCCATCCATTTGCAGACAATTGTGCAAGCGGTTGCCCAAGCGGACGCGAATAGCGTTCGACGCAGTGCGCACACTTTACAGGGTATGGTGGGCATCTTCGCGGCTGAGCAAGCACTGCACTGTGCACAGGAGGTCGAGCGTACCGCTGGAACTGCTCAATGCGCTGAAGCGACACAGGAATTGGTGCAGGTGATGAACGAGCTACAGATAGCGTTGAAGTCGTACCAGTGGTGCACCACGCCGTAGCTGTGACGAACCGAGTCCAGCGTCATCGGCCGCTAGTTGTCCCAGTCGCCACCGCTACCAGAGTCACTGCTGCCTGCGTCGTCCCAAGACCCGCCGTCGTTGACGCCAAAGTTGGCGCCGCCCATGTCTGGATTACTGTCAACGGGGGGCAATTCATTGGCAGTCGCACTGGCTGCATGGCCGGACGCCGTGTCACCCCCCATCAGATTGCGGCCAATGGCTTGCGCTGCCATGACACCGGCCCCAACGGCCAAACCGGTGGCCAAACCGCCCGCAATCCGACTGCCCATGCCCGGTGCTTGCGCCGGGGCATATCCAGGGTAGGCACCACCACCCTGCATGGCCCCACCGCCGGGTAACCCAAACGATTGCGGTCCGCTCAAGCCATTGCCGGTGAAGGTTTGCGACTGTGCCTCGGGCTGTGGTGTTTTCTTGCGAAACAGGAAGTAGCCCGCCACCAGCACGCCTGCTGCCAACAGCAATGGCAGGCCCCAGGACGATGGGTTGGACGGAGGGGACACCTGCGCTGCATGGCTAGGCGCGATACTGGGGTTTACGGCATGTGTCGCTGGCTTGCTGGCGAGTTGCGTGCGCAAGGCCTGCACCGCGTCGGGTTTGGCAAAGGGCAAGCCGGGCGCAAACTTCTCGGCGCTTGCCAAGGAGTCACGCGCGCGCACCAAATCGCCCTGGCGGGCGTACAGCTCAGCCCGAACAAAGTGTGCCTTGGCGCTGTTCGGGTGTGATACCAGCACTTGTTGCACCATCACCTGCGCATCGTCGAGCTTGCCGGCCTGCGCAGTGGCGTAGATCTGACCCATGGTGGGCTCGGTTTGGGCAATTGCCGCCCCACCACCCAGCAAGGTCGCTGTCAGCAGCAACGGCACCACGAAGCGGGCAAGCGAAAGAGATTGCATAGGGTTGCCTTTCTAAAGCAAAACAAATCAGAGCCAGCATGTGGCGCCAAGCGCCCCGATTGCAAGGGCACCCAGGGCGCCCGCGCGCGGGCGTGTCACTTCGCTTCTGCCGACCGGGCGATTTGTAAAGTTTTTGGCCAAAACGCTCAAGCTCACGAAAAGGCTGCCGATAACTCCTTCAGGGGTAATGCGCTCTGGCTCTC
Organism: Burkholderiales bacterium; assembly: GCA_037143475.1. GTDB lineage: Bacteria > Pseudomonadota > Gammaproteobacteria > Burkholderiales > Burkholderiaceae_C > Allorhodoferax. Next base: position 5,922 of record JBAWYQ010000172.1, read on the forward strand.
CAAATGGGCCAGGTGGTCCCCGGTAAATGAGTTCAACTTAACCCCTCAGAAGGCTGTTATGTCCCTTAGTTCTGTATCCAGCGCATCTGTGCAACCCACGCCCAAAGCCACGCCCGTGGAGGCGACCGAGGCAACCCGCGGCGGGAAAGATATGCGCAATGACGGTGACTCCGATGAAGCCGCGGTGGCGCGTGCCAGTGCGCCACAACCGACGACCAATTTTCAGGGCCAGACCATCGGCCGGACCGTGAACTTAACCGCCTGATGATTTCAAGCCTCCTTAGGGGGCATTGAAAGGCACTTTTTACATGTCTGCGCTACCTCATATCGGGATTGCATCGAGCCAGAACCGGCGCGATACCGCTGCGCCGGTCGCAGCCGTGCGCCCGGGTGCCGCTCAAGCGCCACCGAAGGTAGATCGGGTTGCAACGGCTGGGCCGGTTCAGCAACCCGCAGCGACGCAGCAGCCCAAGGCAGCGCCGACCCAGGAAGAACTGCAAAAATTGGCGACTGCAATACAGCAGAAATTCTCGGCGGTCTCCACAGACCTGCAGTTCTCGGTTGATTCTGAGAGCGGCAAATCGATTGTCACGATGACCGACAAACGCACTAAGGAAGTCGTTTGGCAGTTTCCGTCAGAAGAAGCAATGAAACTTGCCAAGGCCATGGACCAGTATCAAAAAGGTCAAATGATTAGTCGCACGGCCTGACCCTACATGGGTTGCAGTCGAAAATGACGGCCCGGCGCGGCTAAGGGCGCGCATGCAGCGCGCGACATAGCCCCTTGCCGTTCAAGCCACCACTTCTGCGATGACAAAGTACATATCGACCTGCCCTTTGCCTTTGGCGTCGACTTTGCCGCGGTAGGTGCATTCAAACTGGTTGCGCACCAGATCGTAGGTGTAGGCAGAAATATTCACCCGGCCCACCTCACCGGAACTCTCCATGCGCGAAGCAATATTGACCGTATCGCCCCAGATGTCAAAGGCAAATTTCTTGGTGCCCACCACCCCCGCCACCACCGGGCCGGTGTGCACGCCTACCCGCAACGACCACTTGAAGGCCGACGTCTGGTTACGCTGGGCCAAATAGTCGAGCATGCGCAGCCCTGCTTTCACGCAGCGCTGGGCATGGTCGGGGCAGGCGGAGGGCACCCCGGCAGCGGCCATGTAGGCGTCGCCAATGGTCTTGATTTTCTCCACGCCGCACTGGTCGGTAATTTGGTCAAAGTGGGCAAATATGTCGTTGAGCTCTGCCACCATGCGGTCGGGTGGCATGGTGGAAGCCGCCTGGGTGAAGTCGCTAAAGTCGGTGAAGAGGATCGTGACCGCTTCGTGGCGCACCGGGCGCGCGGAGCCTGTGGCCGCGAGTTCCTGCGCGATCTCCCGGGGCAGCATGTTGTGCAGTAGATCGCGGGTACGGGTCTGTTCGGCCTCAAGCTCCTTGGTACGCAGGCTCACTTTGCCTTCGAGGGCCATTTCGGATTGGCGCAACCCCTCGATCAGCGCGGCTTGCGAGGCCAACACCTCGTGGGACTTTTTCTGGTTGTCGGCTGCCAGGCGCACCACTACCGGAAACAGCGCGGCGCCACACAGCAAGGAGGCCAGGCCAACCATCAGTGCGACCACCAGCGCATCGGAAAAAACCTGGTCGTGTTGCCAGGCGGGAACAATGCGAACCCCCTCAAAGTAGCCGGTGATGTCACCAGAAGCACCACCGTCGGTGGCACGCAGCGGAACAAAGACTCGCATGACCCAGATGCCGCCCTTGAGCGTGAAGCTGTCGTAGGTAGCGCGCGTGTAACTTGGGATTCCGTGGTGGGGTAGCAGAGTTTCAATGGATGCGCCATCGGGCGTGAGGGACTCGCCAATCTTGCGCCCGCCGCGATCGTAGATTTCGGCAATATCAAACAGACCACCCGTCAGCGCTTTAGAGGCATCACTGGCGCGCTGGCTCGCAGCGCTGTCGTCCAGACGCGTGGCGTGGTAATGATCGATCACCCGATGCGACTCTTCCATCGCCAAGGCAATGATGCTGTCTTCGGACTTCTCGCGGGCCACAAACCACGCCGCCGGACTCGCCACTACTGCCAGCAGCACGCTGACGGCGGCGATGCGTATCGCGACGAGCTTTTGAAAGGGGTTCATTGCCGGAAAGCGAAGAATTTAGCTCGCCATACTACCAATGTACGCCGCCGAACACCTGGGAGAATAGCCGGCGTGCCAACTCTACCGGGCTTGACGACAGTGGTGCTGCATCGTCGTCGGCACTCTGGCCGCCCACGCCTTGCGCTGCGAGCGAGTCGGGGAACAGGTGGTAGGCCTGGTTCAGCACGAACTCGCTGATGCCCGGCGCCAGTGCCTGCGCCACGGCACCCACCAAGCCTAGGCCAGTGGCAACGCGCTTGGGTTGCTCGATCACCGCCTTCATCACCATGTTCGCAGCCTGGTCCGAGGTCAGTGCTGGAAAGGCATCGTAGAGTTTGGTCGGAGCGATCATCGGGGTGCGCACCAGCGGCATGTTGATCGTGGTGAAGCGCACCTTGCGATCGGCGAATTCGGATGCAGCACACCACGAGAATGCATCCAATGCTGCTTTCGAGGCGACATATGCGGAAAATCGCGGGGGACTGGCCAG
>JBAWYQ010000173.1:0-8530 GCA_037143475.1 Burkholderiales bacterium
CGATGGGATCGGGTGTGGACAAGCGCAAACTGGAACTCACGGTGTACGACGTGCTACTCGAATCCGCAACCATCGCCGAAGCGCGCGCGCAGAGCTCAAAGCTCCAGGACGCTGGCTGCAGCTACGACATCCTGGGTGCCAATCGTGAACTGGCGGGTGCCGAGGTGGAACTGGTCGAAGTGGAGCGGCGCGAGAAGCGACTCAAGCAGGCAATTGCCGCCGTCGATGCCGAGTACGACTTTGTGCTCATTGACTGCCCGCCATCCCTGTCCATGCTTACGCTCAACGGCCTGTGCTGCGCCCATGGCGTCATCGTGCCCATGCAGTGTGAGTACTTCGCTCTCGAAGGCCTGACTGACCTGGTCAATACCATCAAGCAGGTCAAAGCCAATCTCAATGATGATCTGCAAATTATTGGTCTGCTGCGCGTCATGTTCGATCCGCGCATCACCTTGCAACAGCAGGTGAGCGACCAGCTCAAGGCCCACTTTGGCGACAAGGTGTTTGACTCGGTCATCCCGCGCAATGTGCGCCTGGCCGAGGCGCCCAGCTATGGGCTGCCCGGCGTGGTGTTTGATCCATCGTCCAAGGGTGCGCAGGCTTTCGTCTCCTTCGCTCAGGAGATGGTGACCCGCATCCAGACCTTGTGAGTGCCATGAAATGATGCCCACCGTCCTCATCTTGCCGGGCTGGCAGAACTCCGGCCCCGACCACTGGCAAAGCCGCTGGGAAGCCCTGCACGGTTACACCCGCGTGCAGCAGCACGACTGGATGCTGCCGCTGCGCGGCGACTGGATGACCCAGCTGGAAGAGGCCGTGTTGGCCGCATCGGGCCCGGTCGTGCTGGTTGCCCACAGCTTGGGCTGTGTGTTGACCGCAGCCTGGGCCTCGCATTCGCGTAACACCCACCGTGTGCAGGGCGCGCTGCTCGTAGCACCCGGAGACCCGCAGCGTGACGAGCTACGTGCTGCACTCAAAAGCTGGTCGCCCGTGCCACTGCAGCGCCTGCCGTTCAAGAGCACCCTGTTGGGCAGCCACACCGACCCGTATTGCAGCTTCGAGCGCGCCCAGCAGTTCGCGTACGCCTGGGGTTCAGAGTTTGTGGACTACGGCAACCGGGGCCACATCAACGCCGAGTCCGGCTTGGGTGATTGGCCCGAGGGCTTGCAGCTATTGAATCAATTGATGAAGAAAGAGAACACCTGATGGTCACCAAAAAACCCAAGGGACTCGGTATGGGCCTGGAAGCATTGCTGGGCCCCAAAGTCAAAGACCGTGTGCCCGCCGAAGACGCGGTGGCCAACTCCGGCCTGCCCAGCACGCTACTGCTTGTCGACATGGTGGCCGGGCAATACCAGCCCCGCACCCGCATGGACGAAGGCGCGCTCTACGAGCTGGCCGAGAGCATCAAGGCCCAGGGCATCATGCAGCCGATCCTGGTTCGTCGACTGGCCGACGGGGTGAACGCTGGCAAATTTGAGATCATCGCTGGCGAGCGACGCTTTCGGGCCGCCAAATTGGCTGGACTGGACAGCGTGCCGGTGCTGGTGCGTGACGTGCCGGACCAGGCCGCCGCTGCCATGGCCCTCATCGAGAACATGCAGCGCGAAGACCTCAACCCGCTGGAAGAAGCCCAGGGTTTGCAGCGCCTGATCAAGGAATTCGGGTTGACCCACGAGACCGCCGCGCAGGCCGTAGGCCGCTCGCGCAGCGCCGCCAGCAACCTGCTGCGCCTGCTCAATCTGGCCGACCCGGTGCAAACCATGCTGATGGCGGGCGACCTCGACATGGGACACGCCCGCGCACTTTTGGCGTTGGACCGCGCCACGCAAATCACCGCCGCCAACCAGATTGCCGCCAAGAAGATGTCGGTGCGCGAGGCCGAGAGTCTGGTCAAAAAACTGGGTGCCGAGTTTGAACTGACCGCCTCCAAACCCAAGAAAGACAAATCGCGCGACATCAAGCGGGTCGAAGAAGAGCTGTCGGACCTGCTCATGGCGCAAGTCGAGATCCAGATCAAAAAGCGGGTCAAGCGCGCCGGCCGCATCGAGGAAATGGGCGAAGTCATCATCCAGTTCGGTTCCATGGACGAGCTCAACGGCCTGATTGAACGACTGTCGCCCGGCACGCAGCGCTAGCCGGAATCTGCTTGTGTGCTTGCTATAAATACAGGAGCTGCACACGCAATGTTTACGGGGGCTAGAGGCCAATTTCATACAAAGGAGTCGCGGTGCGCACGCGCCTGACGGCCTGGCCGTTGCCGGCCGTACTCACCTGGGGCACCGCGTGGATCCTGTTCAAGCTGCTGGTCGAGCAGGGCGCAACACCCGAGGTCGCCCTGGGTGCTGCCTGCGCGCTGGGCGTGGTTGCCAGCCTGTGGGGCAACACCTGGTGGCGCCGCTTGCTGATTGCCGGGGGCTTTCCACTGTCGCTGGCCTTGACCTTCCCCACGCTGGGGCTTGCGGCGGTGCCGGCGTGGGCGTGGCTGGTTCCCTTGCTGCTGCTGCTGCTGGTCTACCCCCTCAATGCCTGGCGCGATGCGCCGCTGTTCCCAACGCCCATGCAGGCGCTGGACGATCTGCCCCTGCACGCCCCGCTGGCCGACGCTGCCCGCGTGCTGGACGCCGGGTGCGGTCTGGGCCACGGGCTGACGGCCTTGCGACGCGCCTACCCGCAGGCGGTGCTGCACGGTCTGGAGTGGAGTTGGCCCTTGCGCGGCTTGTGCGCCATACGCTGCCCCTGGGCCAGGGTGCGCCAGGGCGATATCTGGCGCGCTGACTGGTCGGGTTACGACATGGTGTACCTGTTTCAGCGCCCGGAGAGCATGGCGCGTGCTGCCGACAAGGCGCGTGCCGAACTGCGCCCCGGGGCGTGGCTGGTCAGCCTGGAGTTTGAAGCCACAAGCCTGAACCCCAAGGCCCAATTCAGCGCACCCGGTGGCAAAATGGTATGGTTGTACCAAGCGCCCCTCATTGAGCCCCAAGGAGATTGAACATGCCATCTGATTCCACCGCAGTCCAAGCAGCTGTGAGCGATGCCAATGAAATCCCGCACGCCCGGCAGGTGCTGGTGCTGGCATTGACCACGCTGGCCGAGCAGCGCGAGTCGGACTCGGAAAGCCACATCCTGCGCGTGCAGAACTATGTGCTGACCTTGGCCAAGGCGCTGTCCGCTCAGCCCAAGTTTGCGGAACTGCTGACGCCGGCTTATATTGAAACCCTGTACCTCAGTGTGCCGGTGTACGACATGGGCTCCATCGGCATTCCGGACCGTATCCTGCTCAAGCCCGGGCGTCTGTCCCCCGACGAGCTTGCCATCATGCGCACCCACCCCACCATCGGCCATGCTGCCATCGAGCGGGCCGAAAAAACCCTGGGCCGTGGCTCACCCCGGCTGGCAATTGCCAAGGACCTGGTGTTGTGCCACCAGGAAAAGTGGGATGGCACCGGCTACCCGCAGGCGCTGGCCGGCACCGACATTCCGGTGGCCGCGCGCATCATGGCCATTGCCGATGTGTACGACGCCCTGATCAGCAGCAAGGTCTACAAAGACGGCGTGTCGCACGACAAAGCGGTGCAGATCATCTTCAGCGAGCGCGGCGCCCAATTCGACCCCGACATGGTGGACGCCTTTGTCGAAATTCAGGACACGTTTGCCGAAATCGCGCAACGCTATATCGATACCGATGCCGATATGCAGCACAAGATCGAGTACATGGCCAACGCGATCGCGGAGATCGCGACGCTTTGAAACCCTGTCGGGTGAGCGAAGGCTAGAAAGTTCAACAGCATGCGGTCAAGTGCCGCCCTGTGACGGTGATTCACCTGACTTTTTGGAGCCTTTCATGAAGACATCGATATTTGCAGGCATTCTTCTCTATGCCTTCGCGTGTTCAGTCCAGGCGCAGACCAGCGCACCGGCGGATTCGGTCTGGCGCGCCAGCTCCCGTCTGGGCTACGGCCCCAACCCCAGTCTGGTGGCCGACGTGTCGCGCATCGGTAGTGCCCGGGCCTGGTCGCTGCAACAGCTTGAACTGGCCTACAACGCCAGCCAGCAACCGGCCGCCATACCTGCGCACTTCACCCACGTCAATCAAACTTTGGAACAAATTTTTCCGGCCTTTGAGGCAGAGCGTAAGGCGCGCAAGGCGGGTCAGGAAAAACTACAGAAGAAGGACGACGGTGAACCCGGCGCGGGCAAGATGGAGGCGCCGGTGTTCAGCCGCGACGCCGCCCGCGAAGCCGCCGCCTGGCGCGTCACCGCGTGCAGCAGTCCGGCACTGGAAAACCCGTTGCTCGCGCGCATGACCGAGTTCTGGTTCAACCACCTGAACGTCTTCTCCGGCAAAGGGCCGGTGCGCCCGTTCGTGGGTCACTACGAGCTCAACGTCATCCGCGCCAACGCCCTCGGGAAATTTGAGGACCTGCTGCTGGCCAGCGCCAAGCACCCGGCCATGCTGTTCTATCTCGACCAGGCGCAAAGCGTGGCCGATGGCAGCACGGGGCCATTGGGGCAGGCGCATGGCCTGAATGAAAACTACGCCCGCGAGCTGATGGAATTGCACACGTTGGGGGTGAACGGTGGCTACAGCCAGAGCGATGTGCGCGAGCTGGCGCGCATCCTGACCGGTTGGACGGTCGCGCCCCGACAGGCCAGCGGATTTCGGTTTGCCCAGCAGTCGCATGACACCGGTGACAAACGACTGCTCGGCACCACGTTTCACAACCAGGGCCTGAAGGAAGGCGAGGATGCCATTCGCATGCTGGCGCGCCACCCGGCCACGGCGCAGCGTATTGCCACGCGCCTGGCCACGTTCTTTGTGTCGGACAAACCCAGCCAGGCTTTGATAGACCGGCTTGCGAGCAGCTTCACCGCGTCCCACGGTGACCTGCGCATGGTCATGCGCACGCTGATCGAGTCCGATGCGTTCTGGCAGACCGATCAAACCTTGTTCAAAACCCCGTTTGACTTTGCCTGCTCGGCGCTGCTGGCGCTGGGTGGCCCGCACGAGCGCCGCGACATGGCGCAGACACTCAACTTCTTGAACAACGCCGGCCAACCGGTGCAGGGCTGGCAAACGCCGGACGGCTACAAAACCGATGCGGCCACCTGGCTCTCGCCCGAAGCGCTGACCCGCCGTGCCGACTTTGCCATGACCCTGGCCAAGCAAGCACCCGTGCCCGACTTTCTAAGCGCATTTTTGAGCACCGCCACCCGCCAGCGCATTGGGCAGGAGCCGGCCCCATCGCGCACCGGGTTGATGCTGGCCAGCCCGGACTTCATGCGTAAATGAAAAGGCAGCCCATCATGCATCCATTCATCTCGATCGAGCGCCGACAGGTGCTGCGTGCTCTGGGTCTTGCCGCAGGCTCGGCCCTGTTGCCGCAGGCTTGGGCGCAGCGCGCGGCCGGACTCAAAAATGGGCGTTTGATCATCGTTTTTCTGCGCGGTGCCTATGACGGACTTTCGGCCACTGTGCCCTATGCCGACCCCGATTACGCACGCCTTCGCCCATCCACCGCCATTGCAGCGCCCGACGGCAGCACCGCAAGCGCGCTCAAACTGGACGCTACGTTTGCCTTGCACCCGGCGCTGGCACCCCTGATGCCGCTGTGGCGCAGCGGGGTCCTGAGCTTCATTCCAAGCGCCGGTTCGCCCGACCCGACACGCTCGCACTTCGAGGCGCAAAACCATTGGGAAATCGGAACCCCCGGCAAAAGCAATGCGCCGCGTGGCTGGCTCAATACGCTGGCTGAAATAGGGGCCGGTGGCGGCACTGCGCCTATCGCTATTGGCGTGGGCGAGGCCAATCCAAAAATACTCAGCGGCCCGGCCTCCGTGCGATTGATCCCCAAGGGAAAGTCGGCAACGCAGGAAGGCGTGTTGGGCAATCAACGCACACGCCAGGCACTACTCGATCTGTACGCGGGGCCAGACGCCGTCTCCAGCGCCTTCCGGCAGGGCACCGACAGCCGGATGAGCAGTGCACAGGAGTTGAGCCAGGAAATGACGGCGTCAGACAACGGCGCACCCAGTGCTGCCGGCCTGTTGCTCGACGCACAGCACCTGGGCACCCTGATGCGCAATGACCGCCGTTTGCGTCTGGGGTTTCTCTCTGCGGGCGGCTGGGACAGCCACGCCAACCAGGGGGCGGCCACCGGTGCGCTGTCACAGAACCTGGGCAAACTCGGTCAGGCCTTGGTGCAGTTGCGGCAGGATTTCGCTGAGCAAGGCGATGTAATCGTGGTGGCCAGCGAGTTCGGCCGCACGGTGGCCGAGAACGGCACACGCGGCACCGACCATGGCCATGGCAACACGCTGTGGCTCATCGGCAACCGAATCAACGGCGGGCGTTGGCACGGCGAATGGTCTGGGCTGTCCAATGGCAACCTGCACGAGGCACGCGATGTGCCTGTGCACCACGACTTTCGCAGCGTCGTTTCCCAGGTGTTGCGAACCGGCTTTGACCTGAATGATCGACAGTTGCAGGACGTGTTTGCGGGCGGGACATTCGATGCGCGGTTGGCAGGGCTTTTGAAGTCCGGCTAGGCAAGGCTCAAGAGCAGGTTGTCGGGAAAAGAAATTTGGGTATTCCTAATTCGCGATTGATCGCCCTATTTCGCCACCAGCGGAAACGCAAATGGGTTACGAATCGAATCAAGCGACAAATCGACATCCAGATGCGGCCAATAAAAATGATTGGCCGTCGGGTGTACTACGTCCAGGATCTGTTCAATGCTCGCTTTTTTAAACCAAGGAAAGTTCTCGTAGGAGAGGAATAATTCCTCTCCATCAAGAAGAATCCAGAACCCGTGTCTGGAGACGTTTGTAACTTCAACTTCCGAAGTGAGTATTCCATGCATTTTTGATCTCCTCGAGGTGAGCCTCTACAACCAACTGTGCTTCCCGCAATTGTTGCCCGTCCAGTCCGGTGTGCATTGCCAAAGCGACATCAGGCGTGAGCCAAAATTTCGCTTCACCATCAGGATGAGCTACATGAATGTGAATTCGCACCTCTTCTCGGGAAAAGAAAAAGCAACGAAATTTCCCGTGCCGTACAACCGTTGGGGCCATTAAAGTTCTCCCGCTTCTTTCATTTGAGCAAGCAGAATATCGGCTGCTCTGAATTTCACGATCTCAAGCTCCTCTGCCAGGGTATTGGTTCTTCGAAGGAGCATATCGTACGCCTATCTCAAAGGCGGGCACATGCGTTCGCGCCGCCCTTTTTCAAAACTGAAATGCACGCACATCCCCGCGCGCATTCGTGGCGTCATATCGTAAACCCAGCTTGAGCGCCGGTTGTCCAGCGACGCTACTGCTTGGTGACAGGGAGTAAGCCGTTCTTGATCGCGGCTGCGGCTTCGCCAAACCCGGCGTCCAGCCCGGTAGCCAGATCGCGGCACGTTGCCAACTCCCCGGCGCGCCCGGCGGTCTCCAGCGCTTGACACAACCCGCCCAGGCGCTGGGCGCCCACACTGCGTGCGCCGGATTTGAGCGTGTGTGCAATGTTGGCCAGTGTTGTGGTGTCGCCGGCGGCTGCGGCCAGCGCGATCTCGGACACCTGCTTTTCGGCGTTCACCAGAAACTTTTCCAGAAAGCGTTTGTGGATGCCGGGGTTGTCTCCGACCAGCGAGGTCAGCATGGCGGGGTCCCATATGGCAAAGTCCGGGTCCGTGACGGGCTCACTCGCTTCGATGCGCGGTGCTTCAGCGGCGTGGCCGTCCAGGGCTTCGGGCAGCCACTTGTCCAGCATGGGCGCCAGCTCGTTCATGCGCAGCGGTTTGGATAAATAGTCGTCCATGCCGCGTTCGCGGCAACGCTCGGCCTCGCCCTGCATGGCGTTGGCGGTAATGGCAATGATGGGCATGCGCGTGCCTGCCGCCTCAAGCGTGCGAATGGCCTGCGTCAACCCAAAGCCGTCCAGGTTGGGCATGTGGCAGTCGCTGAGCAGCAAGGCATACCGATGGGGGTTGGCTTGCCACATCTTCAGTGCAATGGCACCGTCGTCGGCCATCTCGCAGGCGTGGCCCAGCAGGCGCAGTTGCTCCTGAATCACGTCGCGGTTGGTTTGGTTGTCTTCGGCCACCAGAATCAGGCGCTTGGCTTGCAGCGCTTCTTCCACTGTGGGCGCGCCGGGGCGCTGGCGGCTGCGGCGCTCGGCCAATGCCAGGGGTGGCGCTTGAATGCGCTCTGGCTCGCAGGCCTCCAATGGCAGCTCCACGACAAATTCAGAGCCCACACCGGCCGTGCTTTCTACCGAAATGCGCCCACCCATCAACTCGACCAAGCGCTGACTGATCGACAGTCCCAGCCCGGTTCCGCCAAACTTGCGCGCGGTGCTTTCATCGGCCTGGGTAAAAGGCTGGAACAATTTGGCCACCACTTCGGGCGGCATACCGATGCCGTTGTCCTGCACGCTCAGGCGCAGGCCGGGGCTCGAATCGGCCCGGATGCAGGCCTCTGCCCGCAGCACCACCCGCGCCGCGACGGTGCTTGCCGTGTTGATGAATTTGACGGCGTTGCCCAGCAA
>JBAWYQ010000174.1:0-8427 GCA_037143475.1 Burkholderiales bacterium
CGCCCCGACTGCACCCGTGGCCACGACTGTGGTCACAAAACCAGCCCCGACGCTGCCCGGTCCTGCCGTGACAAAAGCACCGCCCGCCGCAAGTACGACCGCTGCGGTCGCCACTGCAGGCTCAACAGCTCCTGCGTCACCGGCGTCGGTACCGCTAGTCGCTGCAACTCCGGCTGCGCCAGCGGCAATTGTTGCCACACCACCGGCTGCGGCAAACAAAAGCAGCCCTAAAGATGCTGAAGCAGCTGTGCTTGCCTGGGCCAAGGCTTGGGCAGCCAGAGATGTCAAAGCCTACCTGTCAGCCTACGGCAAAGAGTTCACCCCGCCAGGGTCCCTGAGCCGAAGCGCTTGGGAAGAAGAGCGCCGCCAGCGCATCACCAGCAAGTCAAAAATCAGTGTCAAGTTGGAAAACCTCACGGTTACGGCATCTGGCAATTCCGCGGTCGCCAAATTTCGACAGGACTATAAAGCCAATGGATTGTCAGTTTCCAGCCGCAAGACACTGGATTTGGTGAAGAGCGGCGACCGTTGGCAAATTGTCAAAGAATCCACCGGAACATGAAATTGGGAAGGTGGACTGCCGGATGGAGTAGACCCGTGGTTGGGACACTGTTGTTGGCGCTGGTATTTGCGGGTGCTGACCCAGCGAGCGCGCTGACCCGCAAGCGCAATGGCAAGGCGAAATCGCCACGGCAGGAAGCACCAGTGCCCGAGGATACCGACGGTGTTGCCGAAGCGCGACTCATCGAAATTTACAAGCTGATTGGTCAGGCACAGAACCGCAATGCGCTTGCCAAGGCCGATCGACTGGTGGAGGATTTCCCCAGTTTTCAATTGGCCCAGCTGGTTCACGGTGACCTTCTGGCGGCACAAACACGCCCTCTCAAGGTCTTCGGCGATGTGCCAGACGCAGTCGCCCAAAGCGCCAGTGTAGCTTTGGCGGAACTGCGTGAGGAGTCGCAAAGGCGTGTGCGCGCACTACGTGAACGCCCTTTGCCGGGAAGCATTCCTTCGCAATTTCTTGCGCTCTCGCAAAAGTCCAAATATGCCATTGCGGTAGACGCATCGCGTTCGCGCCTCTATCTGTTTCAGAACAGCGTGAATGGTTTGAACCTCGTAGCCGATTACTACATTTCAGTGGGCAAAGCGGGTACATCAAAGACAACTGAGGGTGACCAGCGCACTCCTTTGGGGGTGTATTACATCACCAGCAACCTGGATCCTAAATCCCTTAAAGATTTTTACGGTTCTGGTGCACTTCCTATCAGTTACCCTAATATTTTGGACAGCAAACGTGGCAAGACCGGAAGTGGCATCTGGCTGCACGGGACCCCGCCCAGTCAGTTTTCGCGGCCACCGCAGGCCACAGATGGCTGCGTCGTGTTGGCAAACCCCGATCTGCAGCACATTATCCGCACCGTTGAAGTCAGAACAACGCCCGTCGTGATTGCAACGCAGTTGAAGTGGGTCATGCCACAAAGCACTCGCGCCGAAGGCAAACCCTTCGAAGACGCACTGCATGGATGGCGCAATGCCAAGACGTCGGGCAACCTGCAGCAGGTGCTAACCTACTACACGCCTGACTTCAACAGCAACGGAAAGACGCTGACGCAGTGGACGCCCACCCTGAAAACCGAGCTCGACCAAACACAGGGTCGCACCATCCAGCTCAAGGACGTGTCCTACCTCAGGTGGACCGATACCAACGACACCATGGTAGTTACTTTTGGTGAGGTGGCAGATGGAACCCGGGTCGGTTGGACCAAACGGCAATACTGGATTCGCCAGGAAAACCAGTGGAAGATTTTTTTTGAGGGAGTAATTTGATGACACTGCAATGGAAATCATGGACACGACGCGCAATGGTGACAGGCCTGGCCGCCACACTGATGCCCCTGCTGGCAACGGCCGAATCGGCACCACAGGTCAAGTTTCAAACCAGCATGGGTGACTTTGTGATTGAGGTCTATCCCGACAAAGCGCCCAAGACCGTTGAAAACTTTCTCCAGTACGTCAAAGAAAAGCACTACGACGGCACTATTTTTCACCGCGTGATTAACAACTTCATGATTCAAGGTGGAGGCTACACGGCGAATGGCGAACGCCCAACCCGTCCGCCCGTTCCCCTGGAGGCTCTCAATGGGCTGAAAAATGACCTTGGAACTGTCGCCATGGCTCGCACCAGCAACCCCAACTCCGCCACGGCACAATTTTTTGTCAATGTCAAAAACAACGACTTCCTGAATGCCAAAGGCCCCGCCGATGGCTACACCGTGTTTGGCAAAGTCACCAGCGGCATGGAGATTGTGAACAAAATCAAAGTCACTCCCACGGGTCCAGGCGACGTACCCCAAACCACTATCGTTATCAACTCCGCCACTTTGGTGAAATAAATCATGAGCAATCCACAAGTCGAACTGCACGTCACAAACTATGGCGTTATCACCCTTGAGCTGGACAACGACAAAGCGCCCCAGTCCGTCACCAATTTCCTGTCGTATGTGAGCAAGGGCCATTACGACAACACCATTTTCCACCGCGTCATTCCCGGTTTCATGGTCCAGGGTGGCGGAATGGAGCCTGGCATGAACCAGAAGCCTTGCGATGCACCAATTCAGAATGAAGCCAACAACGGTCTGAAGAACAACAACTACACCGTGGCCATGGCCCGCACAGGCGACCCCCACTCAGCCACGGCACAGTTTTTCATCAACATTTCCGACAACGGTTTTCTCAACCACACGGCACCGAGCGCGCAGGGTTGGGGTTATGCCGTGTTTGGCAAGGTAGTCTCGGGCACTGATGTGGTTGACAAAATCAAAGCCGTTAAAACCGGGCGCAAAGGCTTCCATGACGACGTGCCAAAAGAAGACGTCGTGATTGAAAAAGCCGTCGCGCTTTAAGTCAGTCAAAGTCTGAATTGGATTGGATTGGATTGGATTGGAATGGAATGGAAATTAATGCACCATCCACCTGGAAGTGCATCGACTTCATCTCCGACTTGCATTTGCAAGCGTCTGAACCACTGACCTTTCAGACATGGTCTGAGTATTTGCAGCGTACAACTGCAGACGCCGTCTTCATACTGGGCGATTTATTTGAAGTTTGGGTTGGCGACGATATGTTGTCGCTCCCATCAGGCTTTGAACGGCAATGCGCAGACCTGCTGCGCGCGGTTGCCCAACGTGTGGACCTGTACATTCTGTGTGGTAACCGTGACTTTCTCATGGGGCCAAGGCTAATGACTGCCTGTGGCAGCACCCGACTGGACGACCCCTGCGTACTGTCATTTGCCCATCAGCGTTGGCTGTTGACCCATGGAGATGCATGGTGCTTGGACGATACCGCTTACATGCAGTTTCGCTCGCAGGTCCGCAGCCAAGAGTGGCAACATTCATTTTTAGGCAAGCCGCTTGCAGAACGCATGGAAGTTGCGCGCTCCATGCGAGCACAGAGTGAAGCACGCAAACAAACCGCTACGACCTACACTGACGTAGATTCGGGAACTGCCATCATTCAAATGGATTCAGCGCGTGCGACCCACATCATCCACGGGCACACACACCGCCCTTCCCGTCATTTACTGAACGATGGTTGCGAACGACTTGTTCTAAGTGACTGGGACTTAGCCGCAACGCCACCGCGGGCGGAAGTACTTCGCTTACGCCGCACAACTGCCGGTAGCTCCGAGTCGTTTACCGTGGAGCGTATACCCCCCTCGATGGCGATCAACCCAGTACGGGCTACAACCAGTCCTTCGGACTGACCGTATCGATTTGCCATGGATCCAAAAACTGCTGGGCATAGCGCAGGTAGACTCCCTCCTCCACAAAAATATCAAATAGATCCGGGTCAATGTGCCCGCCCATGCGGAATTTATGCATGATGCCCATCGCCTGCGACAGCTTCATCCCCTGTTTGTAAGGCCGATCACGCGCAGTCAGTGCCTCAAAAATATCGGCAATTCCCATCACCCTTGCCTGTACCGACATCTGTTCTCGCGTCAGGCCCTTGGGATAACCCTTGCCATCCATACGCTCGTGGTGCCCACCCGCGTACTCCGGCACGTTCTTCAAATGTTTGGGCCACGGTAGTTGCTCCAGCATTTTGATGGTGGCAACAATATGATTGTTGATGGTGTCGCGCTCCGCAAAGGTCAGCGTGCCAGCCCGAATGGTCAGATTTTCAACCTCGTCAGTGCTCAACAACTGTGCCTCTAGCCCAAGCGCATTGCGCCAGGTGCGTTGATGGGCAATATCGCGTACCCGCTGCAAATCAACATCCCGCATGGACTCGGCGCCTTTATTAACGCCCTGCAGAAAAGTGCGGTCCAGATCCAGCGCGTCAATTCTTTCACGGCATTGCGTCCACACACTTGCTTCGGCAGCAGCGTCCTTTTGCTCGCGCATTGCCAACTGCGCATAGAGCGCAGCAATCTCCTCGTCCCGCTTGGCGACTTCAAACCGGGTATCAATCAAATCAATGCGGTCAAACAAGGTCTGCAGCTTTGTAGCCTTGTCAACCACATGCACAGGCGTTGTCACTTTCCCGCAGTCATGCAGCAATCCGGCAATCTTGAGTTCGTACCGGTCTCTGTCATCCATGGTGAATGTTGCCAATGGTCCCTGCTTGTGGGCATTGACCGCCTCGGCCAACATCATCGTCAGTGCAGGCACGCGCTGGCAATGGCCCCCGGTGTAATGCGATTTTTCGTCAATGGCCAGATTGATCAGACTGATAAACGACTCGAACAGCGTTTCCAGCTGCGACATCAGATTGCGATTGGTTATGGCAATCGCAGCCTGCGATGCCAGCGACTCGGCCAGACTCTGATCAGCCGTGGAAAATGCGACAACCTCGCCGCTTGCCAAAGATTTGGCATTGATCAACTGAAGCACACCAATAACATCGCCTTCATGGTCTTTCATGGGAACGGCCAGGAACGACTGGGACCTGTAGCCAGTTCGGGCATCAAACTGACGGGTGCCCGAAAAATCGAAATTAGCCTCGGTGTAAGCGTCCACAATGTTGACCGTCTGGGAGTGAATGGCACAGTAAGCCGCAACCAGCGAGTCATTGGGCTGCCCCTGCTCGTCATGCAACGGCAGATTAGGAAAGTCAATCGGCTTGCCCGAAGTCCCGCCCATAGCGATGTGCAGAGAGTCAGTCTTGAGAATCTCAAAACGCAAGGACTGTCTGTCCTCCGTCACCCGGTACAGGGTTCCTCCATCCGCATGGGTAATAGTTTTTGCGGCCACCAGAATGCTTTCCAGCAACCGCGTGATGTCGCGCTCTTTGGACAGCGCGGCACCAATCGCATTGAGTTGCTCAAGCCGACGCAGTAGGTCTTCGATGGAGTCCATAGATTTCCCCTTGTACAAATAACTTCAACCGCGCACGGCTGCGTCGACAACGCCTACTTTTTGAGCAGGACCTTCAACACATTTTGCACCCGCCGGGCCGCCGCCGGGTTGAATGGACCCGCAAACACCACAGCCGCATCCTGACCCCAGGTCTGTACGGGTGGCGGGTCGTTGCGACGCGTCAGCAACTGCAGCTGCAGACTGCGTCTTGCATCCAGATCGTCAGCCGGTGTTGGCAACTCGGCCGCCATCTCCAGTCGCAACAAGGCAACATGAGGATCACTCGTCTTGGATGCTCCTTTGGCCTCACCACCCAGGGCCTGCACCCAGGAAGTGCGCGTGGCCGGCGATGCCCGGTTGCCCAGCTCCTGAGAACCCGGAACCAGGCTTGCATCGCGCTTTTCCCATGCCGTCAACAATTGGGTCAAGGCCTCACCATGGGCCTGCACAGCCAACTTCTTAAGGGCCATTTGCGCTTGCTCCAGCGCATCGCGCTGGGCTCTGAAGGCCGTATCACCCAGGCGGGGTGCATCCTGCCACGCGTCGGGGCGGGGGCGCGCTTCTGCGCCAAAACGGCTTGCAGGGCGTCCACCATCCCGACTGTCCATGCGCTGGGAGCCCGGGCCTGCTGATTTGGAGTCACGTGAGCCACGGGACGCGTCGTTGCGGTCGCCCCACTTGCCAGGTCGACCACCAGCCGAAGTCGGTGCTTCTTTTTTTGTACCAGGTCGGTCATCACCCCGTGCCGCTATCACCCGCTTGGGCGCGGCCTTGGGGGCGGGAACCGGCTCTGCGGGCGCCGACGGTGGTTCAGTCGCCACACCAGAGCTCAAGGCATCTGGTGCGTCGCCGCCACTTGCTACAGATTCAGTAGCATCTTGCGCTGACTCCACGGGGGCTAGCGGTGCATTTTGCTCAATGTCACTAGCTTGTGTGACTGCTTTGGCTTCAACTTCCTGCGAGCCGGCAGTCTGCACGTCAGCCTGCGCTTGGGCCTGCCCCTGCAAAGCTGCTTCCAGAGCAGTAATTGCGGCACGGATGGACTGCGCATCGCCGCTGGCGTTTGCGGCGTCCAGCGCCTTGGCAGCTTGCAGCACCATGCGGTCACGTGCGCCCAGAGCTGCCTCAGCCTTTTCACGGTCAGCGGTTTTGCGATTAAAGGCGTCGTCAATCGGCTTGCGGAATGCATCCCACAGTTTTTGCTCGTGGCGCCTATCCATCGGCACCCGGTGCGCCTGAGCTTGCCAGCGATGCTGCAATGCCTTGACCGCGTCAATACGCAACTCCGGCGCAGCGCCTAGCACTTTCGCCTCTTCAATCATCGCGTGGCGCAAAGCCAGACTCTCCGCCTGAAGGGCTTCCAATGGAGCTGCTGCATTGGAAATGGCGGTCTTCCACAAGGGCTGCAACTCAGCAAATGCTTTCTCACCGAGGTGACCGGCATCACGCCAGCGGTCGCCAAATTGATGCAAGATGCGATTGAAACCTTTCCAGTCGTCGTCCAGAGCAGTCTGGTTGGCGGCAGCCCAAGCGTTGACCTCTTCGATCAATGACAGACGTTGCGCCTTGTGCTCCGCAGACTCGGCTCTAACCTTGTCCAGCCAGGCTTCGACGACCTTATGCGCGTCGTTGCAAGCCTCGTCAAACCGTTTCCACATGGAGTGGTTGGGCGCGCCGCCCTGATCGGTCTGCTTCCATTGCTCGCGCAAGGTGCGCAGGGTTTCCTGCATTTTTCGTCCCCCAATGGCTTGGCCTTCGGGACGCTTGAGCAGACCTTCGGCCTGCGAGACCAGTGCTTCGCGCAACTGGTCAGCCCGCCAACGCTGCCAGCCTTCGAGTTCGCCCGCAGCGGCCAGCGCCGCATGGGCCTGATTTTCCAGCTTATCGTCAATGACTCTGCCAAATTCCTTGAGTGCGTGGCGCAAGGCATTTGCGGCGCCAGCGCTGGCCTTGCCATGGCCTTCTGCAATTTCGAGCTCGAGCGCGGTCAATACTTCACGCACCGTAGCGGTGGCTTGAGCCCGTACTTGTGGGTCAATCTTTGGCTTGGCCAGTTTGACAGGTGCTTCTGCGGGAACGCCCCGGGCCACCCGCAACTCATCAGCCCACACCGGAACCGGCGGCAGCGGAGCTGCGGCATCCAGCGCGGCCGCTATAGCCAGCGCCAACGCGCCCTGAAAAGCATCCCAAACCACCAGCAACTGTCCTTTGGACGCGTCCAGCAGTGGCGGAAACTTCACATCCACACTGGCCCAATTGGTGTCAGCGACCAACTGCCCCGCCTGTGCTTGCCAATGCTCAACATCTACACGCAAGGCATCCAATGCGGCTTGTGCCACTTGCCACGACTTGGTGGAAAGAACTTCGATGCGTTGAGCCAGTAACACGGCGGCCTCGCGCTGCACTTGCACGCGGCGCTGGAGGTCTTCAATGACCCGCACGCGCTCTGCCAGTTCGACCTTAAGCGCTGATAGCGGCTCACGGCTCAGCGGCGCACCCGCTTTGGCGGCATCTCGCTGCCAGGCCAATGCATCGGCAATGTTGAGCTTAGCCATGTTCAGCAAGGTCTGTGCCTTGGTTGCCCAATCGGCGGCAAGCGCTTCCTGGCCCTTGATGCGCCGAGCTTCGTCAATTTTTTCGCGTACCAGCTTGGCGGCACCCTTGTCTTTGATGCTCAGTTCTTTAAAGACATCCGCCAACTGTTCGGGTGAAGGGCTGCCCAACAGCCACTCCCGCACGCGGGCGGAGCGCTCACCGGACGTCGGGGCTGTAAAAGCGCCGCCGGTCAGACTGTCTAAATGGGCAATATCGTTGTTTTTGGCGGTAGAAGGCGACGTCACAGTGGGCTCAGAGGTGGGTTGAATAGAAATCTGCAGCGCGTATTTTCGCATGACCCACGGCTCAGAGCCTTATATATAGATGGCAAAGCGCCAAGTGTGTGTCTTCTGGGGGAAACAAACAAGAAAGCCCGGAGCCTGAACCATACAGTTCAGCCCCCGGGCTCGACGGCTGACCAGAGGTCCATGCCGTCAGGGCTGGCACCGTGGAGATTGAAGTCCAACAG
>JBAWYQ010000175.1:0-8320 GCA_037143475.1 Burkholderiales bacterium
TGTCTCGTATTGTTACCTTGAATAACTTGAGTATCGTTCCTAGGGTGGATGGGGCGTTAGTTCTGGATTCGACTGCAAAGACCTTTCGATACCTTGACAAGGATGAAGTGGCTGCGCAAGGTAAGGCGACGAACAAAGGGGCTAAAAAATGAAGCTCCATAAGGCATTGATTGTTCTGAGTCTGATTGGCATCCTGGCTGGTTGCGGAGCGTCCAGCGAAGACGATATACGTCAGTGGATGGTCGAGGAGCGCAATCAGACGCGGCCCAAGGTCGCTCCAATTCCTGCCCCCAAACAGTTCAAGCCCGAGGCTTATACCAACGCCACGGCGATGGAGCCCTTTAGCAATCAAAAATTGACGCAAGCACTCAAGAGGGATTCAGCCCAGGTGGCGGCCAATGGTGCTTTGGTAGCGCCAGAGCTTGCACGCCGCAAGGAACCGATGGAATCATTTCCACTGGATTCTATGGCGTTGGTGGGTAGCATCACCAAGGCCAGTCAACCGGTGGCTTTGGTGAAGGTGGACAACCTGCTTTATCAGGTCAAGTTGGGAAGCTATTTAGGACAAAATTTTGGTCGGGTGATGAAAATCAGCGAGACCGAAGTGACGCTGCGTGAAATTGTGCAGGATGCGGTCGGCGAGTGGATTGAACGCGTTGCAACCTTGCAATTGCAAGAGAGGTCTAAATGAATAATCAGAATCAAAGATTGGGATCGCGCATGTGGCACGGGATCATTTTTTCGGTCGCTCTACTATGGGGTGTTGTAGCACAGGCACAGACTGTGATCGAGGCCGTCAGTGGCTCGATTCAGGGGGGGGCTGAAGTTGTCCGTATTGACTTGTCTAAGGAACTGAATGCGTTGCCCTCAGGATTTGCGATTCAATCGCCAGCACGCATTGCTCTGGATTTTCCGGGGGTATCAAGTGCTATGGGACGCTCAACCGTTGACGTGAACCAGGGCAATCTCAAGTCGGTGAGCGTGGTGCAGGCAGGTGAGCGGACGAGGGTTGTGTTGAACTTGAAAAACCCGGCTGCGTATAAAGCAGAGATTCAAGGCAAGTCGCTACTGCTTGTCCTGGAGTCGACGGAAGCAAGCGCGCCGGCTGTTGCAGCGGCCTCAACCTTTGCGGAAAATAGAAGTAGAGATTCGGCGCCCATAAAAGATATGGATTTCCGTAGAACGGCGGAAGGTGTGGGGCGTGTGGTCGTTACGCTGCCAAATAATCAGGTTGGCGTGGATATCCGGCAGCAAGGGCAAGCGCTGGTTGTAGAGTTCATGAAGTCGACTCTTCCGGAGGGATTGCGCAGGCGGCTAGATGTTGCAGATTTCAGTACTCCCGTCAAATCAGTAACAACTACTCAATTTGGGGACCGCGTACGAATGGTCATCGAGCCATCGGGGCAGTGGGAACACAGTGCTTACCAAAGCGATGAACAATTCGTAGTTGAGGTCAAAGAAATAAAAACCGATCCGAAAAAGCTGAGTCACGGTGTTGGTTACACGGGTCAAAAATTGTCGCTAAATTTCCAAAATATCGAAGTGCGTTCGCTTTTGCAGGTTATTGCCGACTTCACTAATTTCAATATTGTTACGTCTGACTCAGTATCTGGCTCAGTAACGTTGAGGTTACAGGACGTCCCTTGGGACCAAGCGTTGGATATTATCCTGCAGGCTAAGAGTTTAGGATATCGGAAGAGCGGGAATGTTCTTTGGGTCGCCCCCAAGGATGAAATTGCTGCCAAAGAAAAGCTTGAGTTGGAATCCGTTGCTTCGACTCAGAGCCTCGAGCAGGTGAAAACACAGTTTTTCCAAATTAATTACGCCTTGGCAAAAGATCTGGCGACACAACTCGCGGCGGGCGGGGTCGTCGCGGCGGGAAGCGTATCCACACCCAATGCCCGCTTGCTGAGTTCACGCGGAAGTGTGATTGCGATCGAAAGAACGAACCAATTGTTTGTGACCGATATTCCCAGCAAGTTGGAACAAATCCAGGATTTGATTGCCAAGGTTGATGTGCCGGTGCGCCAAGTGTTGATTGAAGCCAGGCTCGTTGAAGCGTCAGATACTTTTGGAAAGTCACTGGGTGTTAAGTTGGGAGCGACCGATATTCGCGCCAACAAGGGCGGTGATGGCGGTTACCAGCTAGGCAACAATGGCGAGAGGGTCGCTTGGGGTACGAGCTATAACAATGCGGTTGCAACCAGTGGCGCCGGTGGCACGGTGAATACAAACGAGCAATTTGTAAATATGCCGGCTGCTTCACTAGGTGCACTTTCGGCGGCTTCGTTTGCGCTGTCTGTATTCAATTCTGCGGCCAACCGTTTCCTGAATCTGGAGATATCGGCCATGGAGGCGGACGGAAAGGGCAAAGTGGTTTCGAGTCCACGGGTTGTAACGGCTGACAAAATGTCGGCTGTTATCGAGCAGGGCGAGGAGTTGCCGTATTCAACCGTGAACTGCACTCCGGCCGGTGTCTGCACCCCGGGAACCGCTTACAAGAAAATAAATTTGAAATTGGAAGTCACTCCGCAGATCACGCCCGACGGAGGAATTATCTTGAAGCTGGATGTCAACAAGGACGTGGTCGGAAGAAGTACCGTTCTGGGCTTTGGCGTTAACACCAAGCATGTCAAAACAGAGGTCTTGGTCGACAACGGCGGAACCGTCGTTATCGGCGGCATCTTTGAGGAAACAGAAAATAACACCGAGTACAAAGTTCCAGTCCTGGGCGATTTGCCAGGGATTGGATATCTATTCAAGACCAAAACCAAATCGATCGAGAAACGGGAGTTGTTGGTATTCATAACCCCCAGATTGTTAGCCGACCGCAGTGCGACGCGTTAATCCAAGTAACACGACAACATAAGAGTTCATCATGCGCATCTTTTCCTATTTGACGGCATTTCTGATCACGGCCTTGCTCGCTGCCTGCGGCGGTGGCGGGGGTTCGCCTGGTTTAAGTTCGGGGGCAGCGGCAGGTGCGCTTTTTACCACCGCGCCTTCGGGGTTGACAGTCGCTGTTAGCGACAATGCGGTTACATACTCCATCAGCGGTGGCGTTCCACCCTATCTTGCAGTCAGTAGCAACGTAACGGTGCTGACGGCTAGCACATCAGGAAGCTCAGGCCAATTCCTAGATCTCAAGGGTATTTCAAGTGGCGCAGCGTCGGTAGCGATAAGTGACGCGAAGGGTACGGTGGTTACGTTGGCTGTAACCGTTCCAGCGCCTGGGGCATTGTTCAGTACAGCGCCATCGGCCTTGACTATTGCAATTGGTGGGTCGAGCGACTACCTTATCTCTGGCGGCTTGCCGTTTACGGGCAGCGCAGCTCCCTACACAGCGGTCAGCAGCAACTCATCGGTGGCAACTGCTTCCGTTGCTGCCAACGGCAAACTCACTATCAACGCAATCGCTGACGGTACTGCGAGTGTCATAGTTTCAGACTCAAAGGGCGCTACCCTAACGGTGCAAGTAACGGTCCCTGCACCCGCTTCGATATTCACAACGGCACCCTCGCCGCTGACGCTTGCCATCGGGACCACTTCCAGTCAATTCGCAATTTCTGGCGGCACGCCCTATTCAGACGGCTATCGCGCCGTGAGCACCAATGCTTCCGTTGCCACAGTGGCTCTGAATGCAACCAAAACAGCGTTCACGATGACCGGTGTGGCGAGCGGAGCGACATCGATTGTGTTGAGCGACTCTAAGGGTGCCTCCGTCACAATTGGTGTGACCGTTGCCGCTCCAACCCCGCTGACCGCCAGTGTTCCGTCAATCACCATTGCTATTGGAAATTCGGGTGTTGTCACGGTTAGCGGTGGCGTGCCCTTTTCAGACGGATACCATGCCCAGAGCACTAACGTGTCCGTGGCCGCGGTGACTGTGTCCAATGGAAAGTACCTGACGATTCAGGGCGTGACTAGCGGTGCGGCATCCATTGTTGTTGTCGACGCCAATGGCGCGGCGTTGAACATTGCTGTTGTTGTGCCCGCACCGTCAGCGCTTTATATCAATGCGCCTGGCGCGGTGTCCATTGGTGTGGGCGGTGCACCATCGACCTACTTGATCGGTGGCGGCGTATTGCCCTATTCAGCGATTGCGGTGAGTACTGATGAGCGCATTGTTTCAGGAGCGGTTTCTGGAACTGTGCTAAGCATCAACGGCAAGTCAAGTGGTGCGGCAACTGTTCAGGTGACGGACGCTGTTGGAACGCGGGTTGCATTGTCGGTCACGGTAGCTTCGCTGGGAGGTGCGATCAACAATTACCCTACGTTGACGGCCGGGCTGCCAGATAGCGGGACCAACCCGACCAACGGCATCGCCGCCGCGGGTTACACAACGCTATCGGTCAGTTTGAAAGACCCGAGTGGGCGCGGCATTCCAAACCAACCGGTAGATGTGGCTCCCGATGCGAAACTGCTGTTCCCCGATGGCAACACCTCGCTGACCAATGCCAGTGGTATTGCAACCTTCAAGGTAACCCGTGCGTCGTTGGTGGCTACCGGTGCAGGCGCTTTGACCATTAGCTACAACTACAAGGCTGGGTCCATAGCAACTTATCCGGATGGCTCAACACCACCTGCTGCCGGGCAATTGGTCACGACCTATCTGGGCTACCAGCTTGCAGCGGCAAACATCACCCTGGATTCCAATGTGGGAGCAGCAACACTGGGTGCATACGGAACCCGTCAGATCACGGTGACTGCGAGTGTTAACGGAGTCGCTAGTACGACGCCGGTCCTCGTTAACTTCAGCGCGAGTTGCGGTCAGATTTCACCAACCTCTGCTTCTACCAATAGTTTGGGCCAGGTCGTGGTGTCCTACTCAGCTACGGACGCCCCTGGAACTCTTGTGAGCACCATTGGCTGCGGCGGAAAAACGGTCGAAATCACGGCCAGCACAGCGGGCGCCACAGCGGTCACTAAGCAACTGACTGTCACTACTGCGCCTGCAACCAATTTGGCGTTTGTCGATGCAACACCTGTGCGGATCTACCTCGCGGGCTCGGGTGGTGCAACCCAGTCTATTGTTCGCTTCCGGTTGACCAATGCGCTGGGTGCGGCGTTGTTGGGGCAGGACGTTACTTTGACCTTGAAGACCCAAACTGGCGGCGCAGTGAAGGCGACGTTTGGCTCGGTTGGCAATAGCGCTGCTGTGACATCGACCACAGATTCCAACGGAGAGGTTTCGGTACCGGTATTTTCAGGCACCGTGCCTACCAGTGTGCTGGTCAATGCTGCGTTGGTTTCCAATCCTTTGGTCCAGACGGATTCTGCTGTGCTGACCATTGCTTCCGGGCGACCAGCGCAAGCCCGAGTCAGCTTGTCGATTGAGAAATTTGCGATTCGTGGCTTTAACTTTGACGGTGCGTCGACGAATGTCACACTGTCATTGGCGGACCGCCAGGGTAACCCTGTACCCGATGGTACGGCGGTGAATTTTGTCACTGAGGGAGGTGTGATGATCCCCCCCGTCTGTACGACTGGAATAGTGGCCGGCAACTCGCAGTGCACAGTCACCATTCGAACCCAAAACCCAAGACCTGCGAACGGGCGGGTGTCGATTCTGGCCTATGCATCGGGCGAAGAAGATTTTGTCGACAATAACTTTAACAACGTGTACGACGCTGGGGATACCTTCACTGACTTGGGCAACGCTTTCCGCGATGATGACGAGGATGGCGCCTACAACTCAGCCACCGATGGGTTTACCGTCCCGCGGACAGGATCATCGGCCTGCCTCAAAAACGGTGCTGCTGCCCCGGTTAGTGTAGAGACCGGTCGCTCGGGCACGTGTGATGGCGTATGGGGTGCTGCTGACGTTCGCAAGCAAGCTGTTATCGTCTTCTCCACGGACGACTTGACGTTGGTTTCACCGACTTGGACTACCGCTGTTGACGCTACGTATACAGGTTCGCCCAACGTGACCACGCAGTTCGACGTAACCCTTCAGGACCTCAACGGCAACAGTGTGCCAACGGGAAGCAGCATTGGGGTGGTGGCGTCGGACAATTCGCCTAATGGCCCACAAATTGGCCTATTGGTATATGGGTGCACATTGGTTGGGCAGTCTTATACCGTGGTGCCGAATACACTAAACCCATTGCTACTGAATATTTATCTTAAGCAATGCGTGAAAGGCGACCAGATTACCGTAACAGTCACGACACCCGCGGGCATCAAGTCGTTAACGTATACAGTGCCAAACTAAAGCGCACATCGTCTTCAACGGCATAGACTTGATATCCCTCGTCGGCCTCCCTGGGTCAGGCAAATCCACCGTCGGTCGTCAGCTCGCCCGGCGGTTGCAATTGCCCTTCTTCGATTCCGACCACATCATCGAAGGTCGGTTGGGCTATTCCATCCGTGAAGCCTTTGAGCGTGACGGAGAAGCATCCTTTCGGGATTTGGAAGAGGCCGTTCTGGATGAGCTGTCCCAGAACCCCGACGCCGTCATTTCAACCGGTGGCGGCGCGGTCTTGCGCGCTGAAACCCGCCAGCGCTTGCATGCGCGGGGGCAAGTGGTTTACCTGAACTCGACTCCGGATGAGCTGTTTCGGCGTCTGCGGCACGATGTCAATCGGCCTCTTTTGCAGGTGGCTGATCCACTGACCCGTCTACGTGATCTCTATGCAACCCGCGACCCGCTGTATCGCGAGACCGCACATTTCGTCATCGAAACCGGTCGCCCGTCGGTCGCCACATTGGTGAACATGATTGTGATGCAACTGGAGCTGGCTGGGAAGCCTCTAAACTAGCGGGTTATGCAAGCACCGACTACCCCAACGCGCGTTCCTATCGACTTGGGCGACCGCAGTTACCCGATATTGATTGCCCCCGCATTGCTCGACGATGCAGGCACTTTTGCGGACCTGCCCAAGGGCGGTGTGGCGATGATCGTGAGCAATGTCACGGTGGCCCCGCTGTATGCCCAGCGGCTGCAGGCGGCACTGGCTGGGCGTTTCAAAACCATTCATACCGTTACGCTGCCGGACGGCGAAGAATACAAAAACTGGCAGACCCTCAATCTGATTTTTGACGCACTGCTGGCCCATGGATGTGACCGCAAGACGGTGCTGTTCGCATTGGGTGGCGGCGTGGTCGGTGACATGACGGGCTATGCGGCAGCAAGCTATATGCGCGGCGTGCCCTTTGTGCAGGTGCCCACTACTTTGTTGGCACAAGTCGACTCGTCGGTGGGCGGCAAGACGGGCATCAATCACCCGCAGGGCAAGAACATGATTGGTGCGTTCTACCAGCCACTGCAGGTGATGTGCGACCTCGACACCCTCAAAACCCTGCCCGATCGCGAGCTCAGCGCTGGCTTGGCAGAGGTCATCAAATACGGGCCGATTGCGGACCTTGAATTTCTGGGCTGGATCGAATCCAACCTGGATCGCTTGCTGGCACGTGACACGGACGCGCTGGCCTACGCGGTGCAACGCAGTTGCGAGATCAAGGCATGGGTCGTTGGTCAGGACGAGCGAGAGTCCGGGATCCGTGCCATTCTCAATTTTGGGCATACCTTCGGCCATGCCATCGAAGCGGGCATGGGCTATGGCAACTGGCTGCATGGTGAGGCCGTTGGCTGCGGCATGGTGATGGCGGCGCAACTCTCCCATGCGCTGGGTCTGATCGACGGAGATTTTGTCCAACGATTGCGGACACTGGTCCAGCGGGCTGGTTTGCCCACGATCGGTCCCCGATTGGATGCCAATGACAATGCTGGCCGCTACCTGGACCTGATGCGCGTGGACAAAAAGGCCGAAGCCGGTGAGATTCGTTTTGTGCTCATCGACGGGCCTTCGCGCGCCAGTATGCGGGGTGCACCCGATGCGCTGGTAAGCAGCGTCATCGATGCTTGTTGTGCTTAGATTGTTATGACTATGGTAGCTGTTTGCGCATATTTCACGGAGGCTGGATGCCCTTTTTAGCTAAATGATGTTGGCCCCGTACGCCTGCGACCCAGAAAAATCGCGCGGCCGGCGGTTTGCCGAGCCTGACGCGCCGACGCGTACGGTCTACCAGCGCGATCGAGACCGCATCGTCCACTCGACCGCGTTTCGTCGCCTAGTCTATAAAACGCAAGTTTTTCTCAACCACGAAGGCGACCTGTTCCGCACCCGATTGACCCACTCGCTGGAAGTCGCGCAGTTGGGCCGGTCAATTGCACGGTCGCTCAAATTGAACGAGGATTTGGTGGAAGCCATTGCACTGGCCCATGATCTCGGGCACACGCCCTTTGGCCACGCCGGGCAGGACGCACTGAACGATTGCATGCGCGACCACGGTGGCTTTGAACACAACCTGCAAAGCC
>JBAWYQ010000176.1:0-8315 GCA_037143475.1 Burkholderiales bacterium
ATGGCATTGTTGCAGGCTGTTATCGCTGCTGAGTCGGGGTTCGATTCGTCCGCCGTTTCGCCCAAGGGCGCGGTGGGCCTGATGCAGGTCATGCCGTCAACCGCGCAGCGCTATGGCGTGGCAAGCGACAGGGGCGGTTCTGTGTCGACCAAGCTTACGGACCCACGTATCAACATCAATACCGGCGCACGCTACTTGCGTGACCTGATCAACCTCTTTCCCGGCCAACTCGAGCTGGCCGTAGCGGCCTACAACGCTGGTGAAGGCGCTGTCCAAAAAGCGGGAAATCGTATACCTGCCTACAAGGAAACGCAAAACTACGTGCGCTCCGTTATGAGCCTCTATAAGCGGCTCAGCCCGCAAGTCCAAAGCACGGTTGCGTCCGTGCCGACGTCCACAGAATTGTCGAATTGATTCCCATGACAGACCAACCTATTTTTCCACTCACTGTCGAGCCTCCCAGCGATGGCGGTGATGACGAACTGAACCTCGCGACCTATGCCCAGCGCGCCTACCTGGAGTATGCCCTTAGTGTGGTCAAAGGCCGTGCCTTGCCCGACGTGTGCGATGGGCAAAAACCCGTTCAGCGGCGCATCCTGTATTCGATGTCCCGCATGGGGCTGGGTTTTGGCGGGCCGAACGGCAACACCGGTGCCCGCCCCGTCAAAAGTGCACGCGTAGTGGGTGACGTGCTTGGTCGCTTTCACCCCCACGGTGACCAGGCTGCCTATGATGCCCTGGTGCGCATGGCGCAGGATTTTTCGCAGCGCTACCCACTGATCGATGGGCAAGGCAACTTCGGCTCACGCGATGGCGATGGCGCGGCGGCCATGCGGTACACCGAAGCCCGACTGGCCAAGATCACCAGCCTGTTGCTCGATGAAATCGACATGGGTACTGTCGACTTTCAGCCCAATTACGATGGTTCCACGGAAGAGCCGCGCCAGTTGCCAGCGCGCCTGCCCTTCAGTTTGCTCAATGGCGCCAGTGGTATCGCCGTCGGTTTGGCCACCGAAATTCCGAGCCACAACCTGCGCGAGATTGCAGATGCCTGTGTAGCCCTGATAAAGACGCCCGCTCTCGCTGACGCCGCCCTGGCAGTGCTGGTTCCTGGTCCGGATTTTCCCGGTGGCGGGCAAATCATCAGCAGCGCAGCCGATATTGCCGATGCCTACCGTACCGGGCGCGGTTCGCTGAAAGTGCGCGCACGTTGGAAGATTGAAGACCTGGCTCGCGGCCAGTGGCAATTGGTGGTGACCGAGCTTCCGCCCGGTGTCAGCAGCCAGCGTGTATTGGAAGAAATTGAAGAGCTGACCAACCCCAAGATCAAGGTCGGCAAGAAGGCGCTCTCACAAGACCAGAACCAACTCAAGGCCAGCGTGCTGTCGGTGCTGGATGTGGTGCGTGACGAGTCGAACAAAGATGCCGCTGTGCGACTGGTGTTCGAGCCCAAGACCAGTCGAATCGAACAGCAGGAACTCATTACAGCGCTCCTGGCCCACACCAGCCTGGAAACCTCTTCGCCCATTAACCTGACCATGATTGGTCTGGACGGACGACCTACGCAGAAATCGTTCCGTCAAATGCTGCAGGAATGGATAGCGTTCCGACAAGGCACCATCGAAAAGCGATCCCAGCATCGCTTGGGCAAAGTGCTGGACCGCATCCATATTCTGGAAGGCCGCCAGACCGTTTTGCTTAATATTGACGAAGTGATTGCCATCATTCGCCAGTCGGACGAGCCCAAGGCTGCACTGATGGGGCGCTTCAAGCTGTCGGACCGGCAGGCAGAAGACATTCTCGAAATTCGCCTGCGTCAACTTGCGCGGCTGGAAGCCATCAAGATCGAGCAAGAGCTGTCCGAGTTGCGCACTGAGCGGGGCAAGCTGGAAGAAATCCTGGGCAATCCGGCAGCGCTGCGTCGCCTGATGATTAAGGAAATTGAGGCGGATGCCAAGACATTCGACGACCCGCGCCGCACGCTGATACAGACGGAGAAAAAAGCCGTGCTGGAGATCAAGGTGGTGGATGAACCTGTCACCGTGGTTATCAGTCAAAAAGGTTGGGTGCGCACCCGTACCGGCCATGGCCATGAGGCATCCACGTTTGTCTTTAAGGCTGGCGATGGCCTGTACGGCACATTTGAGTGTCGCAGTGTGGATACGCTGCTGGCGTTTGGGTCCAATGGCCGCGTTTACTCGGTGGCCGTTTCTTTGTTGCCGGGTGGGCGTGGCGATGGCCAACCGGTCACCACGCTTCTGGAACTGGAAAGCGGCACGCAGTTGTTGTACTACTTTGCTGGCCCGGCCAGCGCCACTTTGCTGCTCAGCAGTACCGCTGGCTACGGCTTCATGGCCACGGTGGACAACATGGTGTCGCGCCAGAAAGCCGGAAAGGCATTCGTGAGTTGCAATGCTGGCGAGAGTCAGTGCTGCCCCTCGCTGGTATCGGGTGCGCATGGCAAGGTTGCCGTGGCGGGTACGCCAGCAGCCTTGGTGGCGCCTGCCACCCATGTGGCTTGTGCTTCTACCGGCGGCCGTATTCTTACGTTCGAAATAGCCGAACTCAAATCCATGACCAATGGTGGGCGTGGCCTGATGTTGATTGATCTGGAAGCCAAAGACACTCTGGCAGGGGCCGCCGCCTACACCCGCAGTGTGCGCATTGAAGGCATTGGGCGCGGTGGTAAGCCGCGTGAAGAGACGCTGGAAATTCGCAGCTTGAACAACGCTCGCGCGGGGCGGGCCCGCAAGGGCAAGGCAGCCGACCTGGGCTTCAAGCCAGCTAGCGTGGCACGGGTCGAGTAATACGCCGCGTAGCTATGCGTGCTGGCCTTGCCTACGCAGTTGGGCACCGACAAGTGCTCGTTGCATAACACCCGGTGAAACGGGTTTGATGCAATAGCCGTCTACGGTTTCGGTCAGTGATTTTTTGAAGTCGGCCGGTCTTCCTGACCCAGTGACCATGATCACTGCTGCGCTTGGCATGGTACTGCGCAACTGTCCCAAAAAGGTCCAGCCGTCAACCTCGGGCATATAAATGTCGAGCAGGACGAAGTCTGGTCTGTGTTGCTTCGCTAAACGGATTGCTGCCTGGCTGTCGGCGGCACATTGCACATCGGTGCAACCCAAATGCGCCAGGACGGTGACAATAAATTCCCTGGAAAAATCATCGTCGTCAACAACCAGAAAGCTGTGCCGACCTAGTTCGCTTTCTGTCATAGCCTCACCATTATGTTTACGACCTATCTGATTTGCACTTTGACATAAACGCATGTTCCAGAACCTTATGTGACAGCTTTGCCCTGCAACTGAAGTTCATTGTCAGACGCCCAGCGCAGTATGTCTAGTCACTCATTTGTGGGGGGTGCTGCCATTTGAAAAAATTTTCGCTCGGCTGAGACAGAGGTTACGAATGTGGGGTTCACGGCCACTACGGCCGACATCACTGCCACCAAATCTGCTGGCGAACCGAACCGAGCATGTTGACGAGACAACTATGTATCGGACCCCGGCGTGATTGGGCAATGACTGCCCGCGTTACTCATTCCAGCCGCCGCCCAGCGCCTTGTACAGCGCAACCAGGTTTTGTACCTGTTGCGCCTGTACCTGGACCGCGGCCTGCTGTGCTGTGAATAGCGAGCGCTGTGCATCCAAGACCTCAAAGGCACTGGCGGCACCGTGTTTAAAACGCATATTCGTCAGTTCCATGCGGGTTTGCTCGGCGGCCAGTTGGGCGTTTTGCGCGCGCAGCTGCTCGCCCAGCGTGGCGCGCCCGGCCAGGGCGTCTGAGACTTCCTTGAAGCCTGTCTGAATGGCTTTCTCGTACTGCGCAACGGCAATGTCACGTGCCACCTTGGCTGCTTCCAGGTTGGCGGAATTGCGTCCGTAGTCGAATACTGGCAGCAGCAACTGTGGCACAAAGGTCCACGCTGACGTTCCGTTGTTGAACAACGTGTCCAGGTCATTGCTTACAACACCCGCACTGGCGGTCAGGCTGATGCGGGGAAAGAAGGCTGCGCGTGCGGCGCCGATGTTCGCATTGTTGGCCAGCAGCACTTGCTCGGCCAGCCGAATGTCAGGGCGGCGGGTCAGCAATTCAGATGGCACACCGGCAGGCAGATCGGCGAGTAGACCCTGTGCAGTGATGGGCAGACCGGCAGGCAAATCGGCCGGCAGGCTTTGCCCCACCAGCAGGACGAGGGCATCTTTGTCCAGCGCGCGTTGGCGCGAGGCCTGCGCCATTGCCACCTTTGCGCCTTCGAGTAACGACTGTGCTTGGCTTAGATCGATTCTGGATGCGGCCTCATTGTCAAACTTGAGTTGAGTGAGCTTGAGTGACTCCTGGCGCGTGATCAGCGTATCACGCGTCACGCCCAGCAGTTCGTCATCGGCCAGCAGACTCAGGTAGGTGTTGGCGACCGATGCAATCAGACTGATCTGAACGGTCTTGCGTGCCTCTTCTGTGCCCAGCAACTGGGCTTGGGCAGCCTGGCTCAAGGCACGCACACGGCCGAAGAAATCGAGCTCATAGGCGGTTACGCTGAGTCCCGCCGTATAGGAGCTGGTTATGGCGCCACTGGCGGCCGGGCCACGAGCGCCATTGATGCCTGCGTTGACCGTTGGTAATTCATCGGCACGCCGCACTTGCAGTTGCGCACGGGTTTGCTCGATGTTGAGTATGGCCACACGCAGGTCCCTGTTGTTTTGCAGGGCCAGTTCGATCAGGCGTTTGAGGCGTGCATCTTTGAAGAAGCTTTGCCAGTTGGTTGCAGTGGCTTCGTTTGTGCGGTTGCCGTCCGAAACCACGTTGTCAAATTGCGACGCCACGGGCGCCGCGGGGCGCTCGTAGGTTGGAATCAGGCTACAGCCCGCCAGGGCTACCGCAGCCGCCAAGGTGGTCAGACGAAAAACACGTGAGGGTTTCATATGCGGATCATTCATGGTGGCTATCGACGCCGATCTGGTGGGCGTGCTCTGCATCAAACTGGTGCTGACGTTCGCTGACTTTGAAGAGGCCGCGCACGATGACGAAAAAGATGGGCACAAAGAAAACGGCGAGGAGGGTTCCCACCATGCTGCCGCCAATCACGCCGGTGCCGATGGCGCGCTGGCTGGCTGAACCGGCGCCGCTGGATATGGCCAGCGGCAGCACACCCAGCATGAAGGCCATGGAGGTCATCAGGATCGGGCGAAAGCGCATGTGGGCGGCCGCCAGTGCCGCTTCGACCACGGTCTTGCCCTGTGCCTGCAGGTCCTTTGCAAACTCGATGATCAAAATCGCGTTCTTGGCAGACAGGCCAATGATGGTGATCAGACCGACTTGAAAATATACGTCGTTAGCGTAGCCGCGCAGCACGGTGGCCAGCAACACACCCAGTACGCCCAATGGAACCACCAAAATCACTGCCATCGGGATGGACCAGCTTTCATACAGCGCCGCCAGGCACAGGAACACCGCCAGAATAGCGAAGCCATACAGGACCATGGCCTGGGAACCTGCCAGTTTTTCTTCGCGCGAGAGGCCTGTCCACTCGAAGGCAAAGCCTTCGGGCAATTGTGCAGCGAGCTTTTCCATCTCGTCCATGGCGTCACCCGTGCTATAGCCCGGTGCTGCCGAACCACCGATGCGCATGGCGGGGTAGCCGTTGTAACGCACGGTCTGCATGGCCCCCTTGATCCAGCGCGTGCTGGCAAAGGCGGATAACGGCACCGGTTTACCCTGTGCGTTGGGTGTGGTGAGTCTGAGGATGTCGTCCGGCTGCATGCGCGACGTTGCATCCGCCTGCACCACCACGCGCTGCAGGCGGCCCTGGTTGGGGAAGTCGTTGATATACGCAGAGCCCAGCGCAGTCGAAATGGTGCTGTTGATGGAATCAAAGTTCACGGACAGTGCGCTCGCCTTGTCGCGGTCAATGTCAATCTGCAGGGTGGGTGCATCTTCCAGGCCATCGGGGCGCACCTGGGTGAGCACCTTGCTCTTCGACGCCATGCCCAGCAACTGATTACGTGCCGACACTAATGCGTCATGGCCCTTGCCGCCACGGTCTTGCAGGCGGAAGGTAAAGCCCGATGCCGTGCCCAACTCCGGAATCGAGGGCGGACTCAGCGGGAAGATGAAGGCATCACGAATGCCCATCAAGCCGCCAAAGGCGCGCCCGGCCAGTGCCTGGGCCGAGTGCTCTGGTCCTGAGCGTTCAGACCAGTCTTTCAGCGTCACAAAGGCCAGCGCGGCGTTCTGACCCTGACCCGAGAAGCTGAAGCCCAACACGCCCACCATGCTTTGCACTTCGGGTTGTTTGAGGATGAAGCCCTCAACCTGCTCCATCACGTTCTGTGTGCGCTCACGGGTCGCGCCCGGTGGCAACTGCACGTTGACCAGCATGGTGCCCTGGTCTTCGTTGGGCAGGAAGGAGGTGGGCAGTCGTACATACATGACACCGACCACTGCAATGATGGCGACATAGATGATGAGGTAGCGGGCTGCTCGTTTCAGAATCCGCGCCACCCAGTTTTCATAGTTCTTGGCCGTGCTGGAGAAACCGCGGTTAAACCATCCAAAGAAACCGGTTTTGGCATGGTGATGACCAGCATCCACCTGCTGGAGCAGGGTGGCGCACAGGGCAGGCGTCAAGGAAAGCGCCATGAAGGCAGAGAAGGAGATGGAACACACCATCACCGCCGAGAACTGTCGGTAGATATTGCCCACCGAACCTTTGAAGAACGCCAGCGGCACAAATACCGCAATCAACACCACCGTCACGCCGATGATGGCGCCAGAAATCTGCCCCATTGCCTTGCGCGTCGCCGGTATCGGGTGCAGACCTTCTTCGCTCATGATGCGCTCGACGTTTTCCACCACCACAATGGCGTCATCCACCACAATGCCGATTACCAGCACCATGCCAAACATGGTCAGCACGTTGATGGAGAACCCCATCGCCAGCAGCATGGCAAAGGTGCCCAGCAAGGCCACTGGTACCACGATGGTGGGGATGATGGTGTAGCGGAAGTTTTGCAGGAACAGATACATCACCAGAAACACCAGGATGACGGCGATGACCAGCGTCTCTGCCACCTGCGAGATGGAAATCTTGACGAAGCGCGAGGCGTCATAGGGAATCGTCCACTTCACACCTTTCGGGAAGTAGGGCTGCAACTCGGCCATGCGGTCACGCACGGCCTGGGCGGCGGCCAGCGCATTACCGGTGGGGGATAACTGAACACCAATGCCCGCTGCCGGTTTGCCGTTCAACCGGGCCGAGGTGGCGTAGGTTTGGGCGCCCAGTTCAATACGCGCAACGTCTTTCAGTCGCACGGTGGAGCCATCGGTATTGGCGCGCAGCACAATGTTGCCAAACTGCGTTTCGTCACTGAGTTGACCGTCAACCACAACAGTGGCTGCAATCGACTGGCCCAAGATGTTGGGCAGGTCGCCAATGCTGCCGGAGGACACCTGGGCATTCTGTGCGCGGACAGCGTTGTTTACCTCGGCCGCAGACAGGTTGTAGCCATTGAGTTTGGCCGGATCGATCCAGATGCGCATGGCGCGTTCGGTACCGAACAATTGGGCCTGGCCAATGCCAGGCAGTCGCTGGATTTCGGGCAGCACGTTGCGCGAGGCATAGTCGCCCAACGCCACAATGTCGATGTCCGGGTTGTCCGAGGACAGCATGGTGAACAGCAGGAAGTTGGAACGCGCCTTGTCCACCCGCACGCCAGCTTGGGTCACGGCTGCGGGTAGACGCGGTGCGGCACGCGACAGGCGGTTTTGCACATCCACCTGTGCCAGGTCGGGGCTGGTGCCAGGCTCAAAACTGATGGTGATCGTGCCGGTGCCATTGGCCTGCGCCACCGACTCCATGTAGATCAGGCCGGGCGAGCCATTCATTTCGCGTTCGATTACGCTCAGCACGCTGTCTTCCAGCGTCTGGGCTGAAGCGCCGGGGTAACCGGCCGTGATCACGATCGAGGGTGGCGCAACCGGCGGGTATTGCGCGACAGGTAGTTGCGTAATGGCTACGCCACCCGCCACCAGAATGAACAGGGCAATCACCCACGCAAAAATGGGTCGGTTGATAAAGAACTGGGCCATGTGCGGTGCCCCTTACTTGCTGGACGATGCAGTAGCACTGACCGGTGCAGCAGCACTGGCCGCAGCGGCGGGTGCTGAAGCGGCGCTGGCAGCGCCTGCCTTCCATGGAACCGCCTTCACAGGAGCACCCGGGACCATCATCTTCTGGAACCCGTCCACGATCACCTGCTCGCCGGGCTTGAGGCCGTCCAGCACAACCCATTGGTTGCCTTGGGCATTGC
>JBAWYQ010000177.1:0-8283 GCA_037143475.1 Burkholderiales bacterium
ACGATGGTGTTGGCGCGGCTCATGAACGAGGCGTCAATCATGTTGAGCAGGTACTGAAAATCGATACCCTTGGGCTGGGCAAAACGGATCACGACCATGCTTTCATCCGCACTGGGAATGTCCCGAGCAATGAACGGGTTGCTGGTGTCCACCATGGGCACGCGCTGGAAGTTGACGTGCGTGTGCATGAACTGCGGGCAGATGTAGTTCACATAGTCGGGCATGCGGCGCAGGATGGTGTCGGTCACCGCTTCGGTGCTATAGCCGCGTTGCTTCTTGTCGCGGTACAGCTTTTGAATCCACTCCAGGTTGATGACCGGCACCACGCCCACCAGCAAGTCCGGGTGCTGTGCGATGTTGACCTCAGGCGTGACCACGGCGCCATGCAGACCTTCGTAGAAGAGCAGATCGGTGTTGGCGGGCACGTCTTCCCAAGGTGTGAATGTGCCCGGGTCTTGTTTGTACGGTGCAGCCTCTTCCGTGTCATGCAGATACTTGCGGCGCTTGCCGATGCCGGTGGCGGCATAGTCGCGAAACAGGGCTTCGAGTTCCGGGAACATATTGTTCTCCGGCCCGAAGTGGCTGAAGTTCTTGTTGCCGGCTTTTTCAGCCTCAGCCAGACGCAGTTTCATTTCGACGCGGTCATGTCGGTGAAAACTGTCGCCCTCGATCACGGCGGCGTTGATGCCTTCGCGTCGAAAAATATTGTCAAACGTGCGGGTGACCGACGTGGTGCCTGCACCGGAAGACCCGGTGATGGCGATGATGGGGTGGCGTGCAGACATGGTCGCTCCTCGGTTAATAATTTAGTAACAAATAGGGGTTTAGCCCCCGTGTATATTGCGTAAGCAGCTATCAAATATATAGCATCAGCTGCGAAACAAACTGCGTTCAGCAAACAACGGGTTGTCCAGTTCCACCTTGACCGGCTCCGCGTGGTAGCGCTCAATGCGTTCCACCTCGTTTTTGGACCCAAACACCAGGCCAATGCGCTGGTGCAGGCTGGTCGGCTTCACTCCCAGCATGGGCACCTCGCCGGTAGAGGCGCGGCCACCGGCTTGTTCCATGATCATGCCAATTGGGTTGGCCTCATACAACAGTCGCAAGCGACCGGGTTTGGTAGCGTCTTTGGTGTCGCGCGGGTACAGGAACACGCCACCGCGCATGAGAATGCGGTGCGCCTCAGCCACCATGCTGGCAATCCAGCGCATATTGAAATCTTTTGCACGGGGGCCGGGTTTGCCCGCCAGACATTCATCGACATACCGCTTGACCGGGGCTTCCCAGAAGCGGGCATTGGACGCATTGATGGCGAATTCATTGGTGTCCGCTGGAACCTGAATGTCGGGGTGAGTCAGCATGAACTGCCCCAGGTTGGGGTCGAGCGTGAAGCCCGCCACGCCATTACCCACCGTTAGAACCAGCATGGTGGTGGGGCCATACAGCGCATAGCCCGCCGCGAGCTGCTGGGTACCGCTCTGAAGGAAGTCGGCCGCGACGACATCTCGCCCGCTATCAATGACCTCTTGTGGCGCGCGCAGCACGCTAAAAATGCTGCCCACGGTCACGTTCACGTCGATGTTGCTGGAGCCGTCCAGCGGATCGAACACCAGCATATATTTGCCGCGCTGCAGGGTTTCAGGAATCTGGTAAGGCTCGTCCATTTCCTCCGATGCCATGCCAGCCAGGTGGCCGCCCCACTCTGTCATCTGCGTGAAATACTCGTTGCTGATGACGTCCATCTGTTTTTGCACCTCGCCTTGAATATTGACGCTGGTGGCAACCTCGGGAGTGGGGTGGCCCAACACACTGCCAAGATCGCCAAATGCCACCGAGCGCGCAATGGCTTTGCAGGCCAGCGCCACATCGAGCAGCAGGGCATTGAAGTCACCGCTGGCAGACGGAAAGCGGCGACGCTGTTCGATCAGGTATTGGGTCAGAGTAAACCGGCGGCGAGTCGTCATGGTGGGCTTTCAGGAAGATGAAGAAATGGGGTATGGAGGGTTCAACGCGCTGCGGCACCGCGCAATGCGCTCATCACGGTGCGGTAGCCGCCATCGGAATCCGGCGCACTAAACACGGCACTACCGGCCACGCAGGTATCGGCTCCGGCATGCACGATCTCGTGAATGTTGTCGACCTTGACGCCGCCATCCACCTGCAACCAGATGGGCTGTCCGCCAGCGGCCTGGTGGGCGTCAATGCGCTGGCGCACGGCACGCAGTTTGCCCAGTGTGGAGGGGATGAACTTTTGTCCGCCAAAGCCGGGGTTCACACTCATGAGCAAGATCATGTCGAGCTTGTCCATCACATGGTCGAGCCAGTCTACGGAGGTAGCAGGGTTCAACACCAGACCGGCCTTGCAACCGTGTTCCTTGATCAGTTGCAGCGTGCGGTCCACATGCCGGGAAGCCTCGGGGTGAAAGGTAATGATGTTGGCACCCGCCTTGGCAAACAGCGGAATCAGAGCGTCCACCGGCTCCACCATCAGGTGCACATCGATGGGGATGGTCACGTGCGGGCGGATGGCCTCGCACACCAGCGGGCCAATGGTCAGGTTGGGCACGTAGTGGTTGTCCATCACGTCGAAGTGAACCAGGTCCGCACCGGCCGTTTGAATGGCGCGAACTTCTTCGCCTAGACGGGCAAAGTCGGCTGACAAAATGCTGGGGGCCAGGCGGAGAACGGGCGTTTGCGCTGTGGAGGCGGTCATGGTTTAGCTTTCAGTGGGTTTGTTTTTCAGCATGCCATTGACGCAGCTGGGCCAGGTTGATCCGGCTCAAATCGGGCACCACACGCAACGCAGCGCCAAAGTCGTGGTGCGCGGTGTAGGCGGTCGGCGTGATGAGCGTGGCCAAGCCGGCAGACGTGGCAGAGCGCAGCCCATTACTGGAATCCTCCAGCGCCAGGCACTCGGCGGGCTTGAGTTTGAGCGCGGCCAGCATTTGAAGGTACACCTGCGGATGCGGTTTTTTGATCGGTGCGGTGGAAGCGTCGCCAATAGCGGTGAAGTTCAACCGCCAATCCGGGCCCACGGCACGGCGCAACAGCGCGGCAATATTCACCGGAGAAGTGGTCGTGGCAATGGCCAGTTGCAAGCCCTGGGCCAGCGCTTCGTCCATCAGCTTGAGCACACCAGGGCGCAGGCTCACGGCACCACTATTCACTGCGGCCTCGTAGGCTGCGGTCTTGATCTCATGCAGCCGGTTCACCGTGTCGCTCAGCGCCATGGAGCCAACCTCGCGCATATCCGCACGGGTGGTTTTCCAGTAGTGAAGTATGCGCTCTTTGCCACCCGATATATCGAGCAGTTCGGTGTACAGCGCCTCGTCCCACACCCAGCCCATGCCCATCTCGGCGAACGCGTGGTTAAACGCGGCCAAATGTGCGCTCTCCGTGTCGGCCAAAGTGCCGTCCACATCAAAGATCAGGGCTTGCAGGGTGGTTGCGGACATGTTTTTTGTTCAGTACAGTCAAGAAGAATGGAGATAAAAGGGCTTCGTATCAGTGAGGAATGATTTACTTTAATCGCCTTAACTCATAAACTCCAATCATGTTTATTTGAAAAATCATCAGATTAAACTGATGAAATAGAGGTAACCCATGCGCCCCTATACCTTGAAGCAAATCCAGACCTTCCTGGAAGTGGCACGCCAGCGCTCGGTTTCCAAAGCCGCCGAGCGGCTGTTTGTGACCCAGCCCGCCGTGTCCATGCAAATCCGCCAGTTGGAGGACGCTTTTGGTGTGCCGCTGATCGAGCCGGTGGGTCGCAACATCGGACTGACCCACGCTGGCGAGGCGTTTCAGACCTATGCCATCGCCGCCATGGGACAACTCAAAGACCTCGAAGCGCTGATGGCTGAGCATGTAGGCCTGCAAAAAGGCCGTATTGACCTGGCCGTGGTCAGCACCGCAAAGTATTTCATTCCCATGCTGCTGGTGCGCTTCAACAAGCTCTTTCAAGGCATTGACATTCAGCTAAAAATCGACAACCGCGAAAACATCCTGGGGCTGCTCGCTCGAAACGAGGCGGACCTGGTGGTCATGGGCCGCGCGCCGGCCAACCTGGACTGCGAAGCCACTCCCTTCGCCACCAACCCGCTGGCCATCGTGTCTGCACCCGACCACGTTTTGGCGCGCCGCAAGCAATTGCCATTTTCGGCACTGGGAGAGCATCGCTTTGTGGTGCGAGAGGAAGGCTCGGGTACCCGTGCTGCCATGGAACGCCTGTTTGCCGATAACAAAACACCTTTGAACGTAGTGATGGAAATGCCCAGCAACGAAACCATCAAACAGGCCGTGATGGCCGGCATGGGCCTGAGCTTTCTGAGCCTGCGCACCGTGCGCCATGAGCTGGCCAGCGGTCACATTGCACTGGTCGACATTGTGGGCCTGCCGTCCATGGGCAACTGGTACGTGACGCACATGAGCCACAAAAAGCTATCCCCTGCCGCCCGCGCTTTCAAGGAGTTTTTAATCGAGCAGGGCGGCGCGTTGATGGATTCGTGGAGCTAGTGTGCGGCGATTGAGAGTGAGCGACGCACCCACACGCTACCGTCCGAATCTTCACGATGCACCGTGAAGCCCGCCGACAGGTACATCTTGAGCGGACCGAAATGATTTTCTGCCGCTGAAGTGGTTGAAGTTCGCGGGTTGGCTTCTGCGACACGCAGGCCTTGTTGGCGAAGCCCGTCGCACGCAGCTTCCAACAACTGACGTGCGACGCCGCGGCCACGGTGGCTCGGCTCCACAAGGAAGCAGAGAATGGTGCCCACATCCTGTGAGTCGGGTGTGGGCTCGATGTCCAGTGAGTGGAGAAGCTTGCGCGGCGCTGCGTTGCACCATCCCACTGGCGTGCCGTCGCTATATGCCAGGTAGCCTTGCATCGACTGGTTGTCGATGCGTTCGCAGGCCAGCGTGCGATTCTGCGTTGCGGTGCGCTCAGACCAGTTGACCACAGTGTGGTCTTCATAAAAACACTGGCAGTAGCAAGAGGACCATTTGGGATTGTCGGAAAACGCCGAACTATCAAAGAAGCGAAGAAAGTCTTGCTTCAACTCTGGCGAAAGCTTCTTGATGGCAACAATAATTTGGCTCATTGTGCAAAAGGTAGCCCACTGAACCGTGGGCTCAAATGACCATTGGCAGCGAGGGTTGGCGTCACCGTTATCACTGCCGCGCGAGAACCATGTGAGTGGCAAGTGGCGAGCACTCGTGCCTGGTGCAGGCATAACCCAGCGCAGGAAGATTGACACCTTCGAACAGTCGCTCACCTGAGCCGAGCAGTACTGGCGATATCGCTATGTGCATCTCATCAATCAGGCGCTGGCGAAGATACTGCTGGATGACGTTGACTCCCCCGCCAAGGCGAACATCCTTCCCTTGGGCTGCTTCTCGGGCTCGCTCAAGTGCGCTGACAACGCCTTCCGTAACGAAGTGGAAGGTCGTGCCACCTTCCATGACCAGCGGAGCACGTGCATGATTGGTCAGCACGAAGACCGGGACGTGATACACAGGGTTCTCGCCCCACCAACCCCGCCAGCCCTCATCAGGCCAGGGTCCGCGAACCGGCCCGAACATGTTCCTGCCCATGATCCAGGCCCCGATATTCTGAAAGCCCCGCGCGGCAAATTCTTCGTCGATACCTTCAGTCGATCCGCCATCGCCACCGAACACCTTCTTCTGAAACGTTCGTGTGGACAGGGCCCAGCCATGCAGCGCGGTGCCGCCCACGCCGAGCGGGTTGTTGACATCCTGGTCTGGGCCAGCGCCGAATCCGTCTAGTGACAGGGTGAAACTTTCTACGCGAAGCTTGGACATTGTGCTTCTCCGGGTTGCAGGTGACGACGAAATTTGTCTGGAGCCGATTGTTCGAATTCAGCCGGTGACACAGCCGCTCAGTAGCTTACGCTACGTTGCAAAGGCATGCTGAATCTGCGGTGAACGCATGGATAACTCATCACAAAAAACTGATTGGATGAGAAATTTATTTGAATTTTCTTTATGAATGACCTTGCCTATAGTCTGGTTCATCGCCAAACATCGTCACATTCAACTGGAGATTTCACATGGACCAAAGTAACCGCTACGCCGACCTGAGCCTCAAGGAAGAAGACCTGATCAAGGGCGGTCGCCACATTCTGGTGGCCTACAAGATGGCGCCCAAATCCGGCCACGGCTATCTGGAGGCCGCAGCCCACTTTGCAGCGGAATCCTCCACTGGCACCAACGTCGAGGTCAGCACGACGGACGACTTTACCCGCGGTCTGGACGCGCTGGTGTATTACATCGACGAAGCCACCGAGGACATGCGCATTGCGTACCCCATCGACCTGTTTGACCGCAATGTAACCGACGGCCGCTTCATGTTGGTCTCATTTTTGACACTGGTGATCGGCAACAACCAGGGAATGGGCGACATCAAGCACGCCAAGATGATCGACTTCTACATGCCCGAGCGCGTCATCCAGATGTTTGACGGCCCATCCAAAGACATTTCGGACCTGTGGCGCATCCTGGGTCGCCCGATCAAAGACGGCGGCTACATTGCCGGAACCATCATCAAACCCAAGCTGGGCCTGCGCCCGGAGCCTTTTGCCCAGGCGGCATACCAGTTCTGGCTGGGTGGTGACTTCATCAAGAACGATGAACCCCAAGGCAACCAAGTGTTTGCGCCCATCAAAAAGGTGCTGCCGCTGGTGTACGACTCGCTCAAACGGGCGCAGGACGAGACCGGGCAGCCCAAGCTGTTCTCAATGAACATCACCGCTGACGACCATTACGAAATGCTGGCCCGCGCCGACTACGCGCTGGAAGTGTTTGGACCCGATGCCGACAAACTGGCGTTTCTGGTAGACGGCTTTGTGGGCGGCCCCGGCATGATCACCACAGCCCGGCGCCAGTACCCCAACCAGTACCTGCACTACCACCGCGCGGGTCACGGCATGATCACTTCGCCTTCTGCCAAGCGCGGCTACACCGCATTTGTGCTGGCGAAGATGAGCCGCCTGCAGGGCGCGTCCGGCATCCACGTCGGCACCATGGGTTACGGCAAGATGGAAGGCGAAGGCGACGACCGTGGCATCGCCTACATGATTGAGCGTGACGAGTGCCAGGGCCCGGTTTACTTCCAGAAATGGTATGGCATGAAGCCCACCACACCCATCATCTCGGGCGGCATGAACGCACTGCGCCTGCCCGGTTTCTTTGAAAATCTGGGCCACGGCAATGTGATCAATACCGCTGGTGGCGGGTCCTACGGCCATATTGACTCGCCCGCAGCCGGCGCGGTGTCACTGCGCCAGTCATATGAATGCTGGAAGTCGGGTGCTGACCCGATTGAGTTTGCCAAGGAGCACAAGGAATTTGCGCGTGCCTTTGAGTCGTTCCCAGGCGACGCGGACAAGCTGTTTCCGGGCTGGCGCGAAAAGCTTGGCGTTCACAAGTAAACCACGCACCAGGTCAATGCAATGGCTGACGCAACCCCATACCGTGTAACCCACGAGCCGTTTTACCAACAGCAGGCCAACGAGGTGGCACTGTATGACGCGGCGTACCGCGCTCGGTTGCCGGTGATGGTCAAAGGCCCCACGGGTTGCGGCAAGTCCCGCTTTATCGAATACATGGCCTGGAAGCTGGGCAAGCCACTCATTACGGTGGCTTGCAATGAAGACATGACCGCCTCTGACCTTCTCGGGCGCTACTTGCTGGAAGCCACTGGCACGCGCTGGCTGGACGGGCCGCTGACCACCGCGGTGCGCATCGGCGCCATTTGCTACCTGGATGAAATTGTGGAAGCCCGCCAGGACACCACGGTAGTGATTCACCCATTGACCGACCACCGTCGACAGTTGCCGCTGGACAAGTGCGGCGAGCTGATCCAGGCACACCCGGATTTTCAGCTGGTAATTTCCTACAACCCGGGTTACCAGAGCCTGATGAAAGACCTGAAGCAAAGCACCAAGCAGCGCTTTGTCGGGTTTGACTTTGACTACCCGGCAGCCGATCTGGAAGCCAGCATCATTGCCTCTGAAACGGGTGTCAATATGGCGGACGCGGTGCGTCTGGTCAAGGTTGCTGCCACTGCCCGGGCACTGAAAGGTCACGGGCTGGATGAAGGCATTTCCACCCGACTGCTGGTGTATGCGGCGACATTGATCAAGGCCGAGGTGGACCCGCTGGATGCCTGCCGCATGGCGCTGGTGCGCCCCATCACCGACGACGCCGACATCCGCGCAACCCTCGATCACGCCGTTGACGCCATTTTTGGCTGAACCATGACCG
>JBAWYQ010000178.1:0-8192 GCA_037143475.1 Burkholderiales bacterium
AAACGCTGCCATTCGTCGCGACGCACCTGCACGCCAAAGCGCGCCAGCAGGTTCAGTGTAATTTCAATGTAGGGCCGTGAAATCAGTTCCCCGACCACATCGATCACGATGTCCTCGCGCGCTACGAGTGGCAAAGCCATGAGTAAAGCGGTCAAAAACTGGCTCGACACGTCACCCCGCACCTTGATCGGTTCGCGCAGATTTAGCGTCGGCGCGCCAATGCGTAGCGGCGGGAATCCATCGTTTTGCAGGTAATCAATCTGGCAGCCTAATTGGCGCAGAGCGTCTACCAGGTC
Source organism: Burkholderiales bacterium (assembly GCA_037143475.1). Lineage (GTDB taxonomy): Bacteria > Pseudomonadota > Gammaproteobacteria > Burkholderiales > Burkholderiaceae_C > Allorhodoferax. Next base: position 297 of record JBAWYQ010000178.1, read on the forward strand.
ACCAATGGGGCGCTCGTGCATGCGGGGTATGCCACTCAGCTCAAAGTCACCACCCAGAACGGCTAGTGCCGCCGTCAGTGGCCGCATGGCAGTACCGGCGTTGCCCAGGAACAGCTGGGCTTGCGTGTTGACCGGCTTGCCCGCCAGTCCTTTAATGTGAACTTGGTTGGGACCCTCCCGGCGAATGCCGCATCCCAGCACTGTCAGAGCGTCCAGCATCACGCGGGTGTCGTCCGAGTCGAGCAAGTCGTGGATGGCGGTGGTCCCTTCGCAGAGGGCGGCCAGCAAAAGCACCCGGTTGGAAATGCTCTTGGAGCCCGGCAGGGTGACCGTTCCCGATGCGCTACCCAGCGGCGGAAGGTCCAGAAATGCAGTGGAAAACATTATGGGTTGTGGCGGGAGGTCATGCTCCAGGTGCCACGGGTGATGCTGGCCTGTTCCAACAGTCCCTCCAGCGCCTCGGTATTTCCGCTGGAAATCATCAGTTCAAGTGCGTGCAGATTACGCTGAAAAATCTTGGATTGGGAAAGCAATTCTTCACGGTTCGAGATCAGAATGTCCCGCCATACCTTGGGGTCGCTGGCCGCAATGCGGGTGAAGTCGCGAAAGCCAGGACCGGCCAGCGACAGGTAGTCTTTTCCTTGCGGTTGGCCAGTAACAGCATTGATCATGGCAAATGCAATGAGGTGCGGTAGATGACTGACAGCTGCGAATGCGGCATCGTGTTGCTCGGGCGACATTTTCAACACCCTGCAGCCCAGCGCGGTCCAGACGTCGACGGCCTTTTGCAATTGCACCGTGAGTGTGCGCTCAATGGGCGTAAGAATGACTTGGCGACCGGTATACAGATCGGGGTCCGCATTTTCGACGCCTGAGACTTCTTTTCCGGCTATGGGGTGTGCAGGCACAAACGATCCAATATGCTCGCGCAAGGCCCGTCGTCCCGCATCGATGACTTCGCGTTTGGTAGACCCCACGTCCATGACCAGCATTTTGGATGTAACCAAATGCTTGATGGCTTTGAAAGTGGCTTCAGTTGCCGCCACGGGTACTGCGATCAACACAATGTCAGCTCCGGACACTGCCAACAGTGCAGACGGCGCTTCCACGTCGATCACGCCCATCAGGCGCGCGCGCTCGGTCGTCGTTGGCGACTTGCTGTAGCCAACGACGCGTTTGACCAGACCTGCACGTTTGAGGGCCAGTGCAAACGAACTGCCCATCAAGCCGCACCCAATCAAGCCAAGCTGTTCAAACATAGAAATTCCTGAGGATTGGCATCAATCGGCCACTGGGTAGGTGCCCAGCACTTTGTAGAAAGCGCACAGACGCTGAAGCTCCTGGAGCGCCAGCGCCACGTTGGGCTGCGTGGGGTGGCCCTGCAGGTCGATGTAAAAGTAGTATTCCCACTGGCCGGTGCGCGCCGGGCGCGATTCAAAACGGGTCATAGACACACCATGGGTTTTGAGGGGCACCAGCAGGTCATGCACAGCCCCCGGCTTATTCGGAACGGATACCACCAGGCTTGTGCAGTCCTTGCCAGATGGCGGGGGCGTGCCAACTGTTTGTGGCAAACAAATGATGGCAAAGCGCGTGCGGTTGTAGGCATCGTCCTGGATGGCGTGTGCGGCAATGTGCAAGCCGAACTGCGTAGCGGCGCGCTCGCTTGCCAGACCGACCCAGGCAGTATTGGTGGTGGCCAGACGGGCCCCTTCGGCGTTGCTGGACACCGGGCGGCGCTCGGCGTGTGGTAGGTGCCTGGTCAACCAGGCTTGGCATTGCGCCAGCGCCAGCGGATGCGCCAGTACCACTTCGATGCCGTCAAGCGAATTTTCCAGACGCAACAAATTGTGTCGCACCAACAGCGTTACTTCGCCAATGACGTGGGTGGGTGAGTGGAGGAACAGGTCAAGCGATCGCGTCACCATGCCTTCGGTCGAATTTTCGACCCCCACCACACCGTATTGGGCGCTACCAGCTGCAGTGGCGTGGAACACTTCGTCAAAGTTGGCGCAGTAAATCAGATCTGCGGCACCGCCGAAAAACTCAATCGCAGCCTGCTCGCAAAACGTACCTGACGGTCCAAGTACGGCCACCCGCTGTGGCGCTTCAAGCGCCAGGCAGGCCGACATGATTTCGCGCCAGATGTCAGCCACATGGGCATTCTTTAATGGCCCGGGATTGGCCTGCTGGATTTTGTCGATGACCTGAGCCACCCGGTCCGGCCGGAAAAATGCGGTGCCTTCGCGCTTTTTGACCTCTCCGACCTTTTCAGCTACCAGCGCCCGGTCATTGAGCAATCTCAGTAACTGCTGGTCCAGGGCGTCAATCTGGACGCGCAAGTCAGACAGATTTGGCAGGGGAGCGCTCGGTTCGATCATGGCTCAAGTGTATTATATTAATCGGGCTCTAGCCCCCGCTAAATGGGCGTTATTAGCTATGAAAATAGTAGCAATTAAGTCGCGTCACTGTCTCCAGCGTCGCCCGGGCTTTCGGGCGTTCCGGTCGCGTCCTCTTCTGCGACTGCATTGGCATCGTTCTCCACAATGCGCTGCAGACCGCTGAGTTTGGAACCCTCGTCCAGACCAATCAGCGTGACGCCTTGCGTCGCACGTCCGAGTTCGCGGATTTCACTGACGCGGGTGCGCACCAGAACGCCCTTGTCGGTGATGAGCATGATTTCGTCGTCTACATGGACCAGCGTAGCAGCTACGACCTTGCCGTTGCGCTCACTCTGCTGAATGGCGATCATGCCCTTGGTGCCGCGACCGTGTCGGGTGTATTCGGTGATGCTGGTGCGCTTGCCGTAGCCATTTTGGGTGGCCGTCAGCACACTTTGTTGTTCATCGCCGGCGACCAGCATGGCAATCACACCCTGTCCGTCTTCCAGCATCATCCCCCGCACGCCCCGTGCGCTACGTCCCAAGGGGCGCACATCGTTCTCGTCAAAACGCACGGCTTTTCCACCATCGCTGAACAGCATGACGTCATGCTTGCCGTCGGTCAGGGCTGCTCCAATCAGGTAGTCACCTTCATCCAGGTTGACGGCGATGATGCCGCCCTTGCGTGGGTTGTTGAATTCGTCCAGCGCCGTCTTCTTGACCGTACCCATGGATGTGGCCATGAACACATACTGGTCGGCCGGGAAGCTGCGCTTTTCACCGGTCAACGGCAGGACCACGTTGACCTTCTCGCCCTCTTGCAGCGGAAACATGTTGACAATGGGGCGGCCACGCGAACCGCGCGAGCCTTGGGGCACTTCCCAGACCTTGAGCCAATACAGGCGTCCGCGGTTAGAGAAGCACAGTATGTAGTCGTGGGTGTTGGCGATGAAGAGTTGGTCAACCCAATCGTCTTCTTTAGTGGCAGTGGCCTGTTTGCCCCGCCCGCCGCGCTTTTGGGCCCGGTATTCGCTGAGTGGCTGGCTCTTGATGTAGCCACTATGGCTGAGCGTGACCACCATGTCGGTGGGCGTGATCAGGTCCTCGGTGCTCAGGTCAAACGAGCTGTACTCCACCAGGCTGCGTCGTGCACCCAGCTTGCTTTGTCCAAATTCCTGCTTGATGGCGCCCAACTCTTCACCAATGATGATGGACACCCGTTCTGGCTTGGAAAGAATGTCCAGCAGGTCATCAATTTCGGCCATCACCTCTTTGTATTCGCCGACGATCTTGTCCTGTTCCAGCCCGGTCAGGCGTTGCAGACGCATCTGCAAAATTTCTTGCGCCTGGATGTCTGACAGGCGGTACAGTCCGTCGCTGCCCATGCCGTACATTTTTTCCAGGCGGTCGGGGCGGTAGTCGTCGACATTCACCACGCCGCCATCCGCGCGGGTGCGGGTCAGCATTTCGCGCACCAGTTTGCTGTCCCACGCTTTGCTCATCAACTCGACCTTGGCCACGGGCGGCGTGGGTGCGTTGCGGATGAGTGCAATGAACTCGTCAATATTGGCCAAAGCGACTGCCAGACCTTCGAGCACGTGGCCACGTTCGCGCGCCTTGCGCAGGTTGAAGATGGTGCGCCGCGTCACCACTTCACGGCGGTGCTCCAGAAAGACTTCGATCAGATCTTTGAGGTTGCACAACTTGGGCTGGCCATTGATCAGCGCCACCATGTTCATGCCAAACGTGTCTTGCAACTGCGTCTGCTTGTACAGGTTGTTGAGCACCACCTCGGGCACGGCTCCACGCTTGAGTTCAATCACCAAGCGCATGCCGGATTTGTCCGACTCATCCTGGATGTGGCTGATGTCGTCGATCTTCTTCTCATGCACCAACTCGGCCATGCGCTCCTGCAAGGTCTTTTTGTTGCACTGGTAGGGGAGTTCGTCGACGATGATGGCCTGACGCTGGCCCTTGTCAATGTCTTCAAAGTGGCATTTGGCACGCATGACAACGCGTCCACGTCCGGTGCGGTAGCCGTCCTTGACACCGTTGATACCGTAAATGATGCCGGCAGTTGGGAAATCTGGTGCCGGAATGATTTCCATCAACTCGTCGATGGTAGCCCCAGGGTTACGCAGCAAATGCAGGCAGCCATCGACCACTTCATTCAGGTTGTGCGGCGGAATGTTGGTGGCCATGCCGACCGCAATGCCGGATGAGCCATTCACCAGCAAATTGGGAAAGCGTGCCGGCATGACCAGTGGCTCTTGCTCGCTGCCGTCGTAGTTGGGGCCGAAATCGACCGTTTCTTTGTCCAGGTCGGCCAACAATTCGTGGGCGATTTTGGACATGCGGATTTCGGTGTATCGCATGGCTGCAGCGTTGTCGCCGTCCACAGATCCGAAATTGCCCTGACCGTCAACCAGCATGTGTCGCAGGGAAAAGTCCTGCGCCATACGCACAATGGTTTCATACACTGCGCTGTCGCCGTGGGGGTGGTACTTACCAATCACATCGCCGACGATACGGGCGGACTTTTTGTAAGGCCGATTCCAGTCGTTGCTAAGCTCGTGCATGGCAAACAGCACGCGCCGATGAACCGGCTTGAGACCGTCCCGTGCATCGGGTAGGGCTCGGCCCACTATCACGCTCATTGCGTAATCGAGGTAGCTCCGGCGCATTTCCTCTTCGAGGCTGATGGGCAGGGTTTCTTTGGCGAACTGGGTCATGGATTGCTCGAGGCTCTGTCTGGGACAACCTCTGATTCTACGGCCCAGCAGTTGTCGTATGCTGGCAACATTCGTCCTTAATGTGTCACCGAGTCGGCATTGGGGGGCAAGTCGGACGTGAAAAGCGACTTATGCTATGGCACAATGACGTGAACGGCCCGTTATTGGGCCGTCTATCAATTATTCGCAGCGAAGCTGCTGTTTGTTACGTAAAAGGAACCTCATGAAAAAACTGAATCGAGTAGCAATCGCCATCGCTGCTGCAGCGCTCGCCACTATCGCTGGCGCTCAGGAAGTCCACAACTGGAAGAGTTCCGCTGGTGACGTCTGGAAAAACTCCGTAGGCCAATGCTGGCGTGACAGCAGCTGGACACCCGCAACTGCGGCTGTTGGCTGCGATGGTGCAATCGTTGCCCCTCCACCCGCTCCCGCGCCAGCTCCAGTAGCTGCCCCGGCCCCAGCTCCAGCACCTGCTCCAGCACCTGCACCAGCGCCAGCAGTTGCCAGCAAGGTTACTTACGCCGCTGACGCATTCTTTGACTTTGACAAGGCTGTGTTGAAGCCAGAAGGCAAAGCCAAGCTGGATGATCTGGTTGGTAAGGTTAAGGGAATCAACCTGGAAGTCATCATTGCCGTGGGTCACACTGACTCAGTTGGTACCGATGCTTACAACCAGAAGTTGTCAATCAAGCGTTCGGAAGCTGTCAAGGCCTATTTGGTGTCCAAGGGCATTGAAAAGAGCCGCGTTTACACCGAAGGCAAGGGCGAGAAGCAACCTGTTGCTGACAACAAGACCAAAGAAGGTCGTAGTAAGAACCGCCGCGTTGAAATTGAAGTGGTTGGTACACGCGCTACCAAGTAATTTGACAGGTTTTTTTACCCTTCGTCAAAAAACCCGCTTCGGCGGGTTTTTTGTTGGCTGCGAAAATCAGTCATTAATTTGCGTCCCTATACGGTAAATCAGGCGGTCAAACTGGACATAATCTCGGTATGAGCAACACTCTGAACGCCGACCCGGCCGAACTGGCCAAGTTTTCTGATTTGGCCCACCTGTGGTGGGATTTGGAAAGCGATTTTCGCCCGCTGCACATGATCAACCCACTGCGATTGGAGTGGATCAACTCGCTGTGCCCCATTTCTGCCCAGCGCGCGCTGGATGTTGGTTGCGGCGGCGGCATATTGGCTGATTCCATGGCGCGCCGGGGGGCTGATGTCCTTGGCATCGATCTCTCAACCAAGGCGATCAAGGTGGCACAGTTGCATGCTCTTGAAGCGCAGACACCGCGCATTGCGTACCGTGAAGTCAGCGCTGAAGACCTCGCGGCGCAAACCCCCTCGACCTATGATGTGGTGACCTGCATGGAAATGCTGGAACATGTGCCGGATCCAGGCTCCATCGTCAAGGCTTGCGCAGATCTAGTCAAGCCCGGTGGATGGGTATTCTTTTCAACACTTAATCGCAATCCGAAGTCCTTTCTGTTTGCCATTTTGGGGGCCGAATACCTGCTAAATATGCTGCCGCGCGGAACGCATGAATACGCCAAAATGATTCGCCCTAGCGAATTGGCCGGCTTCTGCCGCCATGCCGGTCTGGACCTGCGCGAAACCAGTGGTATGGAGTACAACCCACTGACCAAGCGCTATTCGATGAGTAAAGACACGGGCGTCAACTATCTTTTTGCTACGCAAAAAACTCTTTAGTCCCGCAAGCTGTGGTCTTTCTTAATATTGCTGCCATTCTCTTTGACCTGGACGGCACGCTGATCGACAGTGCACCCGACTTAGGCGCTGCGGCTGACCAGATGCGGTTGGTGCGTGGTCTACCGTCGCTGCCGTTTGAGCTGTATCGCCCTTTGGCCGGTGCAGGCGCGCGCGGCATGCTGGGTGTGGCTTTCGGTGTGGATCCGCTGGACGCGGCCTATGAAACGTTGCGGGAGGAGTTTTTCGTCAACTACGAGGGCTGCATGACACAGCGGACGGTGGCATTCGACGGAGTCCCCGAGCTGATTGAACAGATTCAGCAACGTAACCTGCTCTGGGGTGTCGTGACTAACAAAGCGACCCGGTTTACCGTCCCATTGACCCGTGCCATGCCCTTGTTTGCCAGCGCGCGCGCCATCGTGAGCGGCGATACAACGCCTCATGCAAAACCCCATCCTGAACCCCTGTTGGAGGCTGCGCGCCGTATTGGCGTGGCGCCCGAGGAGTGCCTATACGTGGGTGATGACGAGCGTGACGTGGTCGCAGGTCTGGCCGCAGGCATGAAGACCGTGGCTGCGACCTATGGATACTTGGGAAATAAGGCAGAAGTAGGAGGCTGGGGTGCCCATGCGCAGATTAATTCACCGATGGCACTCTTGCAAATGCTGGTAAGCGCCTAAAATATGAATCTTGGGGCTGCACTGGTTTCGACGTGGGTTCGGACGCGCAGCAGGGCATGTCGAGGTTCTGTCACCTCGTAAAACAGCAGAAAAAAACTAACTGCAAACGACGAACGTTTCGCACTCGCCGCTTAATTGCGCGTGAGCCTCACAACAGCAAGCCGATAGGCTGGGCAAGGGTGATTGGATCGCAAGATCGGGTCGTCCAGGCTGTGGGGTAATTTCATTCGGCTGGGCCCGCCTTGGGTAACTTAGGGCGGATCGAGAAAATAGGTTGCTGGCGTTTTGCATAGCGTGCCACTGCGCGATGCAAAAGGCGAGACTCAAATCAGACGGCTACACATGTAGAACTGTTCGAAGAAGGCTTGCGGACGCGGGTTCAAATCCCGCCAGCTCCACCAT
>JBAWYQ010000179.1:0-8171 GCA_037143475.1 Burkholderiales bacterium
AACAGCTTCAAGCACTTCATGGCCTACAAAAACGCCATCATGTGCGACGACGAAACGCTGGTGAACAGCTTCAAGCGCTGCATGGAGCTCGGCGCCATGCCGACCGTGCACGCCGAAAACGGTGAGCTGGTTTTCTTGCTGCAGCGTCAGATTGCCGAAATGGGCATCATGGGGCCGGAAGGCCATCCGCTGTCGCGCCCCACCGGCGTGGAGGGCGAAGCCGCCAACCGCGCCATTGCCATTGCCGATGTGCTGAACGTACCCATCTACGTGGTGCATGTGTCGTGCATTGAAGCCGCCGAGGCCATTGCCCGCGCCCGTGCGCGTGGCCAACGGGTCTATGGCGAGGTGCTGGCCGGGCACTTAGTGGTGGACGACAGCGTCTATCGCCACCCCGACTTTGCCACCGCCGCCGCGCATGTGATGAGCCCGCCGTTTCGACCCAAGGGCAACCAGGAGTTTTTGTGGCGCGGCCTGCAAAGCGGCAATCTGCACACCACGGCAACCGATCACTGCACCTTCTGCGCGGAGCAGAAGGCAGCGGGCAAGGACGACTTCAGCAAAATTCCCAATGGTTGCGGTGGCGTGGAAGAGCGCATGGCCGTTATTTGGGATGCCGGGGTGAACACCGGGCGACTGACGCCATCGGAGTTTGTCGCCGTCACGTCTTCAAATACGGCCAAGCTGTTCAACATTTACCCGCAAAAGGGCAGCGTGTCGGTTGGGGCCGATGCCGATCTGGTGGTGTGGGATCCGGCTGGCAGCAAAACCCTGTCCGCCAAAACGCAGCACAGCAAGGGCGATTTCAATATCTTTGAAGGCCGCACGGTCAAGGGCATTCCAAGCCACACCGTGAGTCAGGGCGAACTGGTGTTTGTGCAGGGGGATTTGCGAGCGGTGCAGGGCAAGGGGCGGTATATCAAGCGGGCGCCGTTTAGCTCCAATTTCGCTGCCAACAAGCTACGGGCTGAGACGTTGGCACCCACTGCGGTCAAGCGTTAAAGGAAATACCATGAATGCAGCAACCCTGACCGATTTGGAGTCCATTCGCATTGACGGTGATCGACTTTGGGCCTCGTTGATGGAGTTGGCCAAGATTGGCGCAACGTCCAAGGGCGGCGTGTGTCGCCTGACGCTCACCGACCTCGACAAACAGGGGCGCGATCTGGTGCTGGGCTGGGCGCGTGAGGCGGGCATGAAGGTCACCATCGACAAGATTGGCAACGGCTTCATGCGCCGCGCCGGGCGCAACAACGAACTGCCGCCCATCATGACCGGCAGCCACATCGACACCCAACCCACCGGCGGCAAGTTTGACGGCAACTATGGTGTGCTGGCCGGGCTGGAAGTGGTGCGCACGCTCAATGACCATGGCATCACCACCGAGGCACCGATCGAGGTCGCCTTCTGGACCAACGAAGAAGGCTCGCGCTTTGTGCCGGTGATGATGGGCTCGGGCGTTTTTGCCAAGGTTTTTACGCTGGAGCACGCCTACGCCGCCACCGACACGGACGGCAAGTCGGTGGGCGAGGAACTCAAGCGCATTGGCTACATCGGTGAGCAGGAGCCGGGCGACCACCCGATTGGCGCGTACTTCGAGACCCATATTGAGCAGGGCCCGGTGCTGGAAGACAACGACAAGACCATCGGCGTGGTGCAGGGCGTGCTGGGCATCCGCTGGTTTGACTGCACCGTGACCGGCATGGAAGCCCACGCCGGGCCCACGCCCATGGCGCTGCGCAAGGACGCGATGCAGGTGGCCACCCACATCATGCAGGAGACCGTGGCGGCCGCTCTGCGCCACGCCCCGCACGGCCGGGGCACGGTGGGCATGGTGCAGGTGCACCCCAACAGCCGTAACGTGATTCCGGGACGGGTGAAGTTCAGCATCGACCTGCGCAACGCCACCGATGCGCTGGTGGACCAAATGGCCGATGAGGTGAAAGCCTTTGCCGGGAAAGTGGCCAAGGACAGCGGGCTGGATGTGAAGATTGAACTGGTCTCGAGCTACCCGGCGCAAGTGTTTCACCCGGACTGCGTGGACGCCGTAGGCCGCGCCGCCAGGAAGCTGGGCTACAGCAACATGCCCGCAGTCTCGGGCGCGGGACACGATGCGGTCTATATGGCCAGACTCGCACCCAGTGGCATGATCTTCATACCCTGCCTGAACGGTATCAGCCACAACGAGATTGAATCGGCCCAGCCCGAGCACATCACCGCGGGCTGCAATGTGCTGTTGCATGCCATGCTGGAGCGGGCCGGGGCGGTTTGATATTTCGAGTGGGCTCGTCGAGCCCATACAGCGCGGTTCTGGCACTCTTTAATAGAGTTTCCAGGTCATCGCCGTCATTTGGATAGGTCACGCAGGATAGTTTTGCGTGGGGACGAACCAGCGTTAGGTTATCCACCTCGATCTCTTTTGCCAGCGTGCGTTTGAGCTTTTCAGTGAGGCACTGAGTGTCCGCAAGGTCTTTGATCGATTCGGCAACGACCACAAAGTCACTGCTGCTGATGCGCACAATGCTGTCCGAATCCCTGAGCACGTTCCTGAGCCGACGGGCTATTGAGGTGACGACCTTGGTTGCCGCTTGTGACCCGTAACGCTCATTGATCGGAATGAAGTCGTCAAGCGTCACCAAACACAGCGCGACTTGGGACCGGTTGCGCTTGGCGCGTATCGCCGCTTGCATAAAGCGATCCGGTAGAAGGCGGATGTTTGGCAAACTGGTTAAACCATCGTAGTTCGCCTGGAGGTGAAATTTGGCCGACTTGGCGCAGAGACGCTCGTTTTCAGATTCAAGCTGAACGATGGTGCGCATTGTCAATTGATGGCGCAGATCGCTTCCCCAAAGAAGCCCAATGGACGCGACCAGATAGAAGCTCATCCCCGCTGCAACGACAGTGTTGTTGATCACCATATCCAGGCGGCAAGCCAATGCAATACCGAGCAGGATGCACAGTGGAATTCCAATTAGCATGGCGTTTCGGCGAATCGCGTCAAGGCGTTTGTTCACAATGGCGGAGTTCTTCTCGTTTCGCATAGTGCACCTCATCAAATCGCTGGTACTGGCCAACAGCTGCATGGTGTCCCCGCGGACGTCCATTTGCTAGTTAATACAGAAATTCAACAGAAAGTCCGCAAATAACTAATTTGGTTTATATGTTAGAAACGAAAACCATGCTCATGGCATGGTATTTATCCGAGTGTGCCGCCGAACTAGCGGACTTTGTTTGCGACGATGTGCGCTTTGATCACCCGTGTATGCATGGAGTCCAGATATCCGATAAGTCGATCTGGGCTGACCGGCTTTTGATAAAACGTGACCCAGTCGGGCAACTTTCCCAATTTCTGCGCCTCCACTCGGTCCATCGCTGACAGGACAATGAGGTCAATCGGGTCGTAAGCCGGATCCTGCTCCAGCATCTTGATCAGATGGAACCCATCAAAGGGCTTCATCAACAGGTCTGTGACGATCAAATCGGGTCTTTGGCGCTCCAACTGAATCAGCGCAACCGAAGCGTCCGGTGCCACGGTTAGGTCCACCGGATAGTCGCACCGGTCAATCAATGTCCTGAAATAACTGACCTGAATTTCATCGTCTTCAGCCAATAGCACGCGCATTCGCTGCGTTGGCGTGCGTTGGGCGACCTCACCAAACTGCTCTCTGGTCTTTCTGAGCTGTTCGACGGCGGCGCTGCTAATTCTGCGATGCCCCCCAGGCGTAACCCATGCCTGCAAGGCTCCACTTTCAACCATTTTCTGAACGGAGGTCACTGACAGGCCAAGTCGGGCGGCCGCTTCACGCGTCGTAAGAACAGCAGGCAAGGGTTGGGTGGGCATTTAAGACTAGAAGTTCAATGAATTGAATGATTCGCGGGTTTCGCTAATTCTATGGTGTAGGTGGGCTCTATCGCACCTTGCTTGAGGACACCTATTCCAACAACTATTCCAACAAGAAACTGTGTGGTCTTTTGAGGGCGAGGCAAAATGCCGACATGAAGCTGATATCTGATTTGGTGACCAGCATCCTCCGGGGTGTTATCAAAGTGGCGCTGCTTGCACTCACCGCCGTGTTTGTGCTCGGCGTGCTGTGCATCGGAATCATCGTTGTGCTGGTGACCGCCATCCGGTTTTTGCTGACGGGCCGCAAGCCCGCCGTGTTCACCACTTTCACCCGATTCAACCAGGCCGCCCAACAGTTTCGCCCGGGCAACTGGCCGGGACATGCAACTGGGGTGCGTCCAGACAGTGCGGATATTGTGGATGTGCAGGCGCATGAGGTGCGCTCTGCGCCGGGCACCGCACTGCCACCCAGGGTAGTGGATTAAACGGGCAATCCCGACCCGTTCACCTCAGTCGTAGGTTGCCACAGGTTGGGGTAACTCGTCATCCAGATACAGTTCGTACTCATCCCACGCACCCATGCCGAAATGCTCGTCACACTGGTCTGCGATTTCATCGAAAGACGTGAACTCCACTACAAACATGATGGTGTTAAAGACCTGGCGATAGGCACGCCCTGACTCGTCTTCGAGCTCCCCCGCTTTGTCGTATACATGCTTGCAGCAATGCACCCAGACGTAGTGGCCTTCCAATTCGTCCTCAGCCTCCAAGACACCCAATGCAAAGGCTTCATCATCGGCACTGGGCCAGTTCCTATGCAGACGATAAGTCTGGCCATACTGAGGGTGCGCCGGGTCAAGCTCCAGGTCCAGCGTCTGCCAGTCGGCTGAGATCTGGTTCGCTACATCTGCAAGTTCTTGCTGCGTAATATCACCCTCCCAATGGACATCGGTAATGTGGCGCGAGGTACCAAACGCCCCCTCCCACAGACTGGCTTTGTGTTTCATCGTTTCTGGGTGCATGGCAAATCTCCGTGGTTGTGGGTGGCACTTTATCGTAAAGGGCGAATGACACCTTCCGCAGAACGCGGTGGCGCAGTCTGATAGCCTTACCCCATTCGCAAATGGAGATATTTTGATGACCCTGAGCACTTGGTGGCTGTTTATCTTGATGACGTTCGTGGTCTCGGCCACGCCAGGCCCCAACATGCTGTTCGTCATGAGCATCAGTGCACGCTACGGAATTCGTGCAGCCGTGATGGCCATGCTGGGCTGTATGACCGCCTTGTTGGCCATGATGAGTATCTCGGCCGCGGGGCTGGGCGCTCTGCTGCAAACCTTCCCCACCGTTTTTGAGGCGCTGCGCCTGGCCGGTGCGGCTTACCTGGCGTACCTGGGCATCAAGTGCTGGCGTTCGCCCGTGCAGGATCAGGCGGATGATGGAGCGCCCGGCGCATCACGCGTGGCAATGCCGGCGGTCCACAACGGCGCCATTTACCGCCAGGCCTTTCTGGTGGCTGCCAGCAATCCCAAGGCGATTCTGTTTGCCGCAGCCTTCTTCCCGCAGTTCATCAACCCGGATCTGGCCAAGCTGCCCCAATTTGCGATTTTGCTCACCACCTTCACAGTGATCGAAGTGACCTGGTATTTTGTGTACGCTCTGAGCGGCAAACGGCTATCCGTCTATTTGCAACGGGCCACCGTAATGCGCGCATTTAACCGCCTGACCGGGGGTGTTTTCATTGGTTTTGCGGCCCTGATGGCGACTGCACGTGAGTAATCCGGGTCAGCCGATGGCCCCACTATTTCCGGGGGCGAAACGGCACTCGAAGAGGTCTTTTTTTAACGAACCGTAAGATCGGCCCATGGAATTTTTACTCGATCCCAATCACTGGATTGCCTTCGGCATGCTCACCGCACTGGAGATTGTGCTGGGCATCGACAACATCATCTTCATCTCCATTCTGGTAGGGCGGCTACCGGCTGAACTGCGGGACAAGGCGCGCCAACTGGGGCTGGGCTTTGCCATGCTGTCGCGGCTGCTGTTGCTGTTTTCGTTGAGCTGGGTCATGGGGCTGACCGCCGATCTGTTCAGCGTGATGCAGATGGGCTTTAGTGGGCGCGACCTGGTCCTGCTGTTCGGGGGACTTTTCCTCCTGTACAAGGCATCACACGAAATCTTCGTTGAGGTTGAGGCGCGTGAGCTGGACACGCCACCAGCGGCCAACTCAGCCGCCATGAAGGCGGCCGGCAAAAAAGTATTCTGGGGAACCATAGGCCAGATTGCGGTCATTGACATCGTTTTTTCCCTGGACTCCGTCATCACTGCGGTGGGCATGGTCGACCATTTGGGTGTGATGGTGGCGGCCGTGGTCGCATCGGTCGGGGTGATGCTGGTTGCAGCAAAACCGATTGGCGAGTTCGTGGACAGCCACCCATCCGTCAAGGTGCTGGCGCTGGCGTTTCTGGTGATGGTGGGCATGGCGCTGACCGCCGAGGCGTTTGACCAGCATGTCCCCAAGGGCTACATCTATGCAGCGATGGCGTTTTCGCTGGGTGTGGAGGCGCTGAACATTCGGGCCCGAGCCAAGCGCATGGCGCTTGCCGCTGCCAGTGCGCGGGAAGTCAAGCCATAAAGCGTCAGTCCGACTGGTTGCCCTTGCAGAACGCGATAAATGCATCAAGTGGCATGGGTTTGGCAAAGTAATAGCCCTGAATCTCGTCGCATCCCTCCTGCTGGAGAAACTGGAGTTGCTCAACGCGTTCAACCCCTTCCGCAGTGACCGACAGACCGAAGTTTTTCGCCAGTCCCAGGATGGCCCGGGTAATGGACACGCTGTCATGGTCATAGGGCAGGCCATCGATAAACGACTTGTCAATTTTCATGCGGGTAAACGGCAGCTTCTGCAGGTAACTCATGGATGAGTAGCCGGTTCCAAAGTCGTCGATCGCTAGTTGCAGGCCCATGGAGCGGTATCCGTTCAAAGTCACGATGGCCTGTGCGACATCATCGGCAACATAGCTCTCGGTGATTTCGAGTTCGATCCGCGACGCAAGCAACCCGTTATCCACAATGGCGCGCTGCAAAATCTTGTCCAGATCATGTCCGCGCATTTGGACGTTCGATACATTCATGCTCAAGTGCGCCAGTTCAATGCCCGCGCCCAGCATCACGGCCAGATCTTGGCAGCCGCGGTGGATGACCCACTCACCAATGGCCAGAATATGGCCGGTTTCTTCTGCCAGTGGAATGAACTCCAGAGGAGGCACCATACCAAAGCCCGGGCAGTTCCAGCGAATCAGCGCCTCTGCCGAGACCACCCGAGCGGTTGCCGCGTTGACTTTGGGTTGGTAATACAGCGTGAACTGGTCGCCAGCCTCCAGAGCCCCGTTCAGTGCGTGAATCGTCTCGGCACGTTGATTGGCGCGATTGGCCAGGTCTTCCGAGAAGAAACTGTACTTGTCGCGGCCACTTTCCTTGGCCTTGTACACCGCCAGGTCTGCATGCTTGAGCAGGGTCACGCTGTCTGCACCGTCCTTCGGGTAAAGCGCCACGCCAATGCTTACCGTGGTGTTGATTTCGTGCAACCCACAGTTGAAGGGCTCGCAAAACAAGTTCAGGTATTTGGCGAGAATCGACTCCACTTCTGCGATATTCTGAACATTCTCTAGCAGAACATTGAACTCATCTCCCCCGATGCGGGCCAGAGTATCGTTGCCCCGAAAACTGCTCCGCAGTCGTGCACCAATCTGAACCAACAGCTCATCTCCCACGCCATGCCCCAGGGTGTCATTGACCTGCCTGAACTGATCCAGGTCCATAAAAAATACTGCCAACTCCGTGTGGTTGCGTCGCGCAAGGTCCAGTGCATGCTCCAGGTGATTGGCAAAGAAGCGCCGGTTCGGCAAACCAGTGAGCGAGTCATGGTTGGACAGGTATTCCTGCTCGTTTCGCGCGCGCTCCAGAGACCCCTCGCGCTCCGCGACCGCTGCCGCCAATTTATTGACGCTGACGGATATCTCCTGTAACTCGTCACCTGTTTCCACCGGGGGCAGGAGCGCGTATTCTCCACGCTCCACGCTACGAATCTGCTCCATCAATTTGCCCAGAGGTTGCGCCAGACTGCGCCGAATCACCACGCGCATGAGAAGAAGCAGGATCACAGCCACCAGCACCATCAGGAACAGAAAGCGATAGCGGTGCGTATTGACGACCGTGTTATGTTGAGCTTTGTCGACTTCAACCAGGAAGTACACCGAGCCATTGAGAATGTCCTTTTTCATCACGCCCACGTAGTGATCGCCTAGCGGGGCAATGCTCAGCGCGG
>JBAWYQ010000180.1:0-8171 GCA_037143475.1 Burkholderiales bacterium
CGTTCAATGTTCAAGACCGACGGTGCATCGTGGCTGATGGAGTTGGACACCCCGCCGACGGCCACATTTTGAATATGCGGGCTTTTGCCACCCAAAATCGCCACGATCTTGTTGGCAAAATTTTGGACATCCAGCGCCTGCATGTAGTGGGCAACGGCCATGAGGTTGACGTCAGGCGGCAGCTTCATCGCCGGGTGCCCCCAGAAACCGCTGGCAAAGGGCCCAAGTTGGCCACTGCCCACGAAGGTCTTCAACCGCTCCTGCACGGCTTTCATTTCATGCGGTCCGTTCAAGGACCAGTCGGACAAGGATTCGGCGAGCTTTGCCGTGGTGACCGGATTGGCCTTGAGCGCCGAGGTGACGTCCACCCAGTCGAGCGCTGACAGATGGTAAAAGTGAACGATGTGGTCCTGAATGGCGTGCGCGGTCTGAATGATGTTGCGAATGAGTTGCGCATTGACCGGGATTTCCAGTTGCAGTGCGTTTTCTACGGCGCGCACCGAGGTGATGGCATGCACCGTGGTACACACACCGCAGAAACGCTGGGTGTAAGACCATGCCTCGCGTGGATCGCGGCCCACCAGAATTTTTTCAATGCCGCGCCACATTTGCCCGGAAGACCAAGCCTTGGTCACATGCCCGTTGTCGACTTCGACGTCGATGCGCAGATGGCCCTCAATGCGGGTGATGGGGTCTACTGTTATGCGTTTTGCCACAAAAATTCTCCTTAACCGAATGGAATATCAGGTGCTTAGTGCTCTTCGCGAGCCAAAACCGGAAGCTGTTTGACGATGAATAGATAAGCCATGATCTCTATGGCAACCATGCCGACTGTTATCAAAATCTCGGGCAGAGCCGGGAAGTAGCTATACCCTTCGCCCGGATTGAAGGTGATCATGAAGGCATCAAAACGGTACAGCGCACCAGCCGCCATCATGCTCACCGCAGCGTAGAGCAACGGCCGACCCTGGGCACGCCGGGTGGCAGAACTCAGGACGACCACCGGATAGATGAACAGGGCCGTCTCTATCAGGAACATGATGCTGCCGAGGTCGAACGCAAATATCAGTCCCAACTTGCCAGTCATCAGGAGCGTTGCGAAGCGCGCCACCAGGAAGACCGCAGTGATTGCAATGATGATCTTGCCCAGTCCGGCCAACATGGGCGTTTCAGGTTGCCGCCTGAATCCGACAGAACCCACAGAAGCCTCAAAGATGACTGCTGCAAAGCCCATGGTAAAGGCCGACAGAATTGCAAATAGTGGTTGCATCTCCAGGGTTTGCCACAGTGGATGAACCTTCCAGCCCATGGCAATCAGGAAGCTTCCCAGCGACGACTGGTGCATGGTTGGCAGCAGTATGCCTAAAGCAATGAAGAAGAACAGCAAGCTGTTGAGCTTCTTCTGCAAGGCTTCGGCCTTGTACTTCTCGAGTACCGTTGGAAGGAACTCGATGGCCAGTACCATCACATAGCTGAACACGCACAGGCCCACTTCCAGCATGACGGCGTGGGTGTTGACCTGCCAGGGCAGAAACATGTTGTAGAAATTCCAATATCGCCCCATGTCAATAAAGGCACCCGCTGCCCCCAGAGCGTAGCCCAGCAGGCTGGTCAGCAAGGCCGAACGGATCAGCGGGTGGTAGCGTCCGTTGTTGAAGACATAGACCGTCACGGCCAGTGCGTATCCGCCGCAAGCCAGCGCCGTGCCAACGACGATGTCCCAAACCACCCAGATACCCCATGGGTAGCCGCCGCTTAGATTGGTCACCGACCCGATCCCGCTAGTGAAGCGCACACCCAGCAAGATGATCGCCGTCACCGCAAAAAAGCCCAGAATCAGGAAAGGCCGGGTGAGCCAGGGGCGGTTCAGTACAACGTGGTGACTCATGACTTGTCCTCCCCATCTTTGCTGGCGTTTTCGGTGTTGCGCTTGACGATCCAGCTCAGTCCACCCAATGCGATGGCCGGAAGTGCCATGAAGCTGTACACGGTGCTTTGCACACCCTCAGAGATCGAGGCGTGGGAACGCTCACCCAATGGCGGCATGCCCAGCTTGTCGTACGATATCGCAGACAGGTGCATGACGTTGGTGCCACCGGCTTCCTTTTCGCCCCACACATGGCTCTGGTACTGCGGCACCACTTTTTCATGGAAGCTGGCGGGCTTGCGAACGTCGCCGCGCGGGTAGTTGTAGACCTGACCGGGCTTGAGTGCGATGCGCCGTTTGGCTTCTGCCAGCAACGTCTCGCGTGAACCGAACAATGTTGCACCGGTGGGGCAGGCTTCTGCACACCCCGTCATGCCGCCCTTGCTGATGCGTTCGACGCCTTTTTGGTTGCACATCTGGCACTTGTGGATCTTGCCAAACGCGTTGTCATAGTCATACTGCGGCACGTTGTAGGGGCAACCCGTCATGCAGGTCCGGCAGCCAATACACACATCGGCGTCATAGCTGACGATGCCCGTCAGTGGGTCGCGGGTGAGCGACGAGACCGGGCAGACCGATACGCAACCAGGATCCACGCAGTGCATGCAGCTGCGTTTTTCGAAGGCAAAACCGTTTTGCTCACGGTCCTTCTGCGCTGCTGCGCCGTCCTTGTAAATTTTGATGACGTTCAGTGTCTTGGGGGAAAGGTCCAAGGCAAAGTCGGCATGCACTTCGCTGCCCATGGGTACCGGCGGCATACCGTTGACTTCCTTGCATTTACTGACGCAGGCTTTGCAGCCTACGCAGAGCGTGGAGTCGAATAGCATGCCAACGGCTTGCGGTGCGGGGTCCAGATTGGGCCTGGCCTGCACTGAAGTGCTCGCCAGTGCTGCGCCAGCGGCACCCAGCGATGCCTGAAAAAAGTTTCTGCGCTTCATGCTCACACCCCTTTGCCAGGGTCTTGAGGGGCCTCCGCATCCTTTTCCCCCAGCTTCTTGCCTGTAACCATCGTGGCGCCGAGCGCTACGCCGACAGCAACGCCTGCAATAGCCGCCGCTGCAACCATGGTTGAGGAAGCGGGATTCTGCCGTTCGGCAATGATCGGGAATACGTTAGGTGGCGTATGGGTCTTGACTTCGGCCAAGCTGAACATGGGCTTGCTGAAGCCGGTTCCCTCTTCTGAGCACCCAAAGCAGGGATGCCCAACACCAATCGGCCAAACACCGCCGCCGACGTTGTTGTACTCCAGGCTGGGGCAGTTGTTGAAGGTTTCTGGCCCCTTGCAGCCCATTTTGTACAGGCACCAGCCCTGCTTGTGCCCGTCATCACCAAACTGTGTGGCGAAGCGACCGGCATCGAAGTGCGGTCGGCGGTAGCAGTTCTCGTGAATCAAGCGCCCATAAGCCCATTTCGGACGCCCCTTCTCGTCGATGGGGGGCAACTTGCCGTAGGTTACGAAGTACAGCACCGTGCCCAGGAAGTTGGCCGGGTTGGGCGGACAACCGGGTATGGTGACGACGGTCTTGCCCTTGAGGAATTGTGGGGCACCGGTAGCACCGGTGGGGTTGGGTGAGGCCGATTGCACGCCACCCCAACTGGCACACGAACCGAAGGCAACAATGGCGGCGGCACCTTCGGCCGCCTCTTTGGTGGCGTCCATCATGGTCTGCCCGCCGATCTTGCAGAAAATGCCGTTTTGCCCGGTCGGGATTGCCCCTTCAATCACCAGCAAATACTTGCCCTTGTATTTCTTCATCGTCTCCCGTTTGATATCTTCCACCCGGTGTCCGGCACCGGCATCCAGAGTCTGGTGGTAGTCCAGCGAAATGAGATCAAGAATCAGATGTTCAAAACTGGGTTGTTCTGAGCGAAGCAAGGACTCGGTGGGCCCCGTGCACTCCTGGCCGTGCAACCAGATCACCGGGACTCTTCCCGGATTGGCGATCGCATCGGCCATCGCCAGGGCAGACTTCGTTCCCAAACCGAAAGAAGCTGCGACACCGGTACAGAAGTTCAGGAAGGTTCGACGGGATACACCCAGACGTTTTTCTATTTCTGAAAAATCGTGGCCGGCTTCGTCGGCGATATCAAACTCACGAACGCTCATCAAGTTCTCCTCGTTATTGGCTCACCACCCATGGCATGAGATAGCTGTTATCAAACGCACGGTCTGTTCTCAACAGCAAGCCACATCACGAGTTGCTGGAGTGCACTGAAATACACAAGTTGTGTGCCACAAAACGGTGCACTAGCGTAAACACCTAGATCAACATCGGCGTTCACTGCACGCAGACTGAACCCAAGTCCACGGACGTGGTCGGGGTCGTTGCGCTGGCTGGTTAATGAGTTTGCAGATTGGTAGCTTTGCTGGAAAGTATTTCAGCAATCGCTTCCGCCACCTTGATGCCATCCACCGCTGCCGACAGGATGCCGCCGGCATAGCTGGCACCCTCGCCAGCGGGATAGAGCCCCGCCACGTTGATGCTCTGCAAGTTGTCGCCGCGTGGGATTTTCAGCGGTGACGAGGTGCGGGTTTCCACCCCGGTCAGCACCGCGTCGGCCATGTCAAAGCCCTTGATCTTCTTGCCGAAAACCGGAAGGGCCTCGCGGATCGCCTCAATGGCGTAGGTGGGCAGACTGCTGGCCAGGTCGCCCAGTTTTACGCCCGGTTTGTAGGACGGCTGCACGCAGCCAAATGCCACCGACGGTTTCGCGGCAATGAAATCGCCGACCAGCTGGCCCGGCGCCTCGTAACTGCTGCCGCCCAACGCATAGGCGCGCGACTCCAGCGAGCGCTGCAGCGCAATGCCAGCCATCGGATGTATGGCGGCCACGCTGCCCGGTGGGTGGGCTGCGGCAAGAGCGACAGCCTCCTGCGCATAGCGCGCGCCATCCGCGGCGCCAAAGGCCTGTACGAAGCTGGCCTCGTCGGAGGGAAAGTCGGCCGGGTCAATGCCCACCACGATGCCGGCATTGGCGTTACGCTCGTTGCGCGAATACTGGCTCATACCATTGGTCACCACGCGGCCCGGCTCGGATGTGGCTGCCACCACCGTGCCGCCGGGGCACATGCAAAAGCTGTACACGGACCGCCCCCTTCCGGCACCGTTGACGGCGTGGTGCACCAGCTTGTAGTCGGCAGCACCCAGCATGGGGTGACCTGCATGGCGGCCCCAGCGGGCTTTGTCGATGACGCTTTGCGGGTGCTCGATGCGAAAGCCCACAGAAAACGCTTTGGCCTGCATGGCCACGCCGCGTTGGTGCAGCATGGAAAAGGTGTCGCGGGCGCTGTGGCCCAGCGCCATCACCACGTGGCTGGCACTCAGTTCGCTGACACTCCCATCATTGGCATTTTGTACTGCTAGCCCCCTTAAACAGTGTGTACCATGCTCAGTTTTTAATAGCACGTCGATGACACGTTGTTCAAAGCGCACCTCTCCACCCAGGGTGATGATCTGTTCGCGGATGCTCTCGACCACCTTGACTAGCTTGAAGGTGCCGATGTGCGGATGGGCCTCATACAGAATCTCGGGCGGTGCGCCGGCGGCAACGAATTCTTGCATCACCTTGCGGCCCAGAAAGCGCGGGTCCTTGATTTGGCTGTAGAGCTTGCCGTCTGAAAACGTGCCGGCACCGCCCTCACCAAATTGCACGTTGCTCTCGGGTTTGAGCGTGTTCTTGCGCCACAGGCCCCAGGTGTCCTGGGTGCGCTGGCGCACCGTGGTGCCACGCTCCAGCACGATGGGCTTGAACCCCATTTGCGCCAGCAGCAGTGCGGCAAACATTCCGCAGGGGCCAAAACCCACCACGACCGGGCGCATCTCCAGACCCGGCGGAGCATGGCCGATCGGGTGGTAGATCATGTCCGGCGTGGGGCTGATGTGCGGATGCGTATTAAGGCGTTCTAGTAGCGCGTTTTCCTGAGCCGTCTCGGCCAGGCTTAGGTCCACGATGTAGACCACTAGCAACTCGGCCTTACGGGCATCAAAGCTGCGTTTGAAGACTTGCAGCGTGGCGATGTCAGCAGACGCTATGCCAAGGGCCTGGGCTGCCAGCGTCTTCAGCGCGTTGATGGGGTGGGGGGCAGGGGCGCGGTCTGCGTCGGTTTCAGTCGGAGCGTCTGAGGCGCGACGCACCTCCACGGGGACTGCGGCTAGCGGCAGTTTGAGTTCGGTAATGCGAATCATGGGATTGGGCTCGTGGTTATCAAGCAGGGTTCAATTCTAAGTGTGCGAGGCGTTTGGCTGTCCCTGTTCCATGCGGGACAGTCCGGTCGGGCGTGCGGTCGATAGACTTGACGCATCACCCACTGAAGAGTTCATACCCATGACCATCGACGAGATCATTGCGCTTTGCAACCAGAGCCGACCGGCGTGTCTGGACACGTTGAGTGGTCGGGTGGTGGAGTTCATCCCCGGCAAGAACCAACTGACCATGCAGTTCGAACCCGGCCTGCACTGCTGTCATTCGGTGGATATTGTTCAGGGCGGGTTCGTCACGGCCATGCTGGATGCCGCCATGGCCCATGTCATCATGGCCACCGAGCAATTTCGGGTCTCGGTGTCGTCCATCGACATCAATGTCAGTTTTCTGCTGCCGACACGGGCCGGCCGGCATACTGCGGTGGGGTCCATCATCAAGCTTGGTCGCAGTGTGGGCTATGTGCGTGCAGAACTCTACAGCGATCAGGGTGACCTGACCGCTACGGCCACCTCATCGGTCTACCTCAAACGGCACCATCAGACAGGTACTGATTCGCACCGACCTGTGTAGCAGCACGTCGCCTGTGCTCAGGCGGGCAGGAAGCCTTCAATCGACAGATAGCGTTCACCCGTGTCGTAGTTAAAGCCGAGCACGGTGGCGCCTGCGGGTAAATCGGGCAGCTTTTGCGCAATCGCGGCCAGCGTAGCGCCACTGGAGATGCCGACCAAAATGCCTTCTTCAGCGGCGCAGCGGCGGGCGTATTCGCGGGCCGGTTCGGCATCGACCTGGATCACGCCATCGAGCAGTTCAGTCTTGAGGTTGGTAGGGATGAAGCCCGCACCGATCCCCTGGATAGGGTGGGGTGATGGTGCTCCACCGGAAATGACTGGTGAGGCTGCCGGCTCAACGGCAAATACCTTGAGTTGGGGCCACTTGGCCCTGAGCACCTTTGCGCAACCACTGAGGTGACCGCCAGTGCCCACTCCGGTAATCAGCGCGTCGATGCCATCCGGGAAGTCGGCCAATATTTCCAGGGCCGTGGTGCGCGCGTGGGCGTCGATGTTGGCCGGATTCTCGAACTGCTGCGGAATCCAGGAGCCGGGAATGGTTAGCGACAACTCGTAGGCACGCGCAATGGAGCCTTTCATGCCTTTTTCACGCGGCGTCAGGTCAAAGCTGGCCCCGTAGGCCAGCATCAGACGGCGGCGCTCGATGGACATGCTGTCGGGCATGACCAGAATGAGTTTGTAGCCCTTGACCGCTGCCACCATGGCCAAGCCCACGCCAGTGTTGCCGGAAGTCGGTTCGATGATGGTGGCGCCGGGTTGCAGTGCACCGCTTCTTTCAGCTGCCTCCACCATAGCCAGCGCAATGCGGTCCTTGATGGACCCACCGGGGTTGCTGCGCTCGGACTTGATCCACACGTTGTGACCGCTGCCAAACAGACGGTTGATGCGCACGTGCGGCGTGTTGCCAATGGTCTGCAGGATGTTGTCGGCTTTCATGGAGGGCTCCGTTAAATATGGATGTGCGTATTTTGATGCATATGTTAAGTGTCCACCGCGCACACCAATCGCCCCACACGTCAGTTGACAGTTCCGAGTAGCATACAGTTTGCCTATGGACGAGAACCTCAATCTGGATCAGGAAGTGGCCCTCTATCGCCAGCGTGCGATTGTGGCCGTTCAGACGGCATTCCTGATCGGTGCACTGATCGTGGTGTTTTTCGATCCAGGTGGCTGGCCCATTATTCTGGCCATCCTCGGGAGCGCGGGGCTCAGTGCCATGTCTATCTGGATGGCCACCCACAACCGTCCCGTTGCCGCGGCATTCGTCCTGGCACTGCAATTCCTGGTATTGCCGACCTATCTGGCCCTTACGGCGTTGGGCACTTATGACTCCGCCATGTTGATTTACCCCGCAGGAATGATTGCCATGGCGGTCGTCACGAAGCCCCGTCCGACGGCCGCGTTTGCGTCACTTTGCATGGCGTGCGTCAGCGCCGTCGCGCTATCGACCTACAACAACTGGATCGGCAACA
>JBAWYQ010000181.1:0-8104 GCA_037143475.1 Burkholderiales bacterium
GCTGACGACACCCACGGCGCACCCATCATGATTGCGGCAGAAAAGGCTGGCAAGACACCCCAACAGTTTGTGGCCGACATTGCAGCCGGGCGCAAGCCCTACCTGGACGGGTTTCACATCAGCTTTGACAACTGGCACAGCACCGACGCGCCCGAGAACCACGAACTGGCCCGCCAGATCTATCGCGATCTGCGTGACTTGCCAGAAGCCCAGGGCGGCTCATTGATCGAACGCAAAACCATTGAGCAGTTCTTCGACCCCGAGAAGAACATGTTTTTGCCAGACCGCTTCATCAAGGGCGAATGCCCGAAGTGCCACGCTAAAGACCAATACGGCGACAACTGCGAGAACTGCGGCGCGGTCTATGCACCGACCGACCTGATCAACCCCTACTCCGCCCTGTCGGGTGCTACGCCCGAACTTAAAAGTTCGGAGCACTTTTTCTTTAAACTTTCCGACCCGCGCTGCGTGGAATTTCTGGAAAAGTGGACGCAAGACGGCAAACTGCAACCCGAAGTGGCCAACAAGATCAAGGAATGGTTCACCATTCGCACCAACCCGGACGGCAGCAAGAGCGAAGGCCTGGGCGACTGGGACATCAGCCGCGATGCGCCTTACTTCGGCATTGAAATCCCGGACGCACCGGGCAAGTATTTCTATGTATGGCTGGATGCGCCCATCGGCTACCTGGCGTCCATCAAGAATCTGCTGACAAAGCGTGGCCTGAGCTATGACGACTACATGGCCAACCCCAAGCTGGAGCAGTACCATTTCATTGGTAAGGACATCGTCACCTTCCACACCCTGTTCTGGCCCGCAACTCTGCATTTCAGTGGCCGCAAGACGCCCAACAACGTGTTCGTGCACGGCTTTTTGACCGTCAACAACGACAAGATGAGCAAGAGTCGCGGCACCGGGCTAGACCCGCTGAAGTATCTAAGCCTGGGCATGAACCCCGAGTGGCTGCGATACTACCTGGCCGCCAAGCTGTCCGCACGCAACGAAGACATTGACTTCAATGCAGACGACTTCATGGCCCGCGTCAACAGCGATTTGATTGGTAAATTTGTCAACATTGCAAGCCGCGCGGCGGGCTTTTTGACCAAACGCTTTGACGGCAAGCTGACCACAGAATTTGGTGGCATGGGCGCGGCCATTCTGGCCGACATCCGTACTGAGTCTGACGCCATTGCCGAGCTTTACAACACCCGCGAATTTGGCAAGGCCACCCGCGAAATCATGCTGCTGGCCGACAAGGTCAACGCCTATGTGGACCAGCACAAGCCCTGGGATCTGGCCAAGGACCCAGCCAACAACGTGGCACTTCACCAGGTTTGCTCGGTGCTGGTGAACGCCTTTGCGGTGCTGACCCGCTACCTGGCTCCCATCCTGCCAACGCTTGCGCAGTCCGTGCAGAGCTTTATTGGCCTCTCAATGGACCAGTGGGATGTGGACAGCGACGTTGTCGCCATCCAGCCCTACCAGCACCTGATGGCGCGCGTCACGCCCGAACAACTGGACGCACTTTTTGGAGTGATTGAGGCGGCAGACCCCGCAGAACCAGCGAAGACTGCTATTAAAAATACAGCAAAGCAAGCGACACCCGCAGTACCGACAGACCCCAATGCACCCGGCGGTGAGGCACTGGCACCCACCATTAGCATCGACGACTTCGCCAAGATTGACTTGCGCATTGCCGCCATCCTGAACTGTGAAGCAGTCGATGGCTCAACCAAGCTGCTGCGCCTCACCCTGGACGCGGGCGAGAAGGATGACGCTGGCCTGCCCAGGACCCGTAACGTGTTCAGCGGCATTGCCAGTGCCTATAAGCCCGAAGAACTGGTGGGCAAGCTCACTGTGCTGGTGGCCAACCTTGCGCCGCGCAAAATGAAGTTTGGCGTCTCCGAGGGAATGGTGCTGGCCGCCAGCCACGGTGACGAAAAAACCAACCCCGGCATCTACATACTCAACCCTTGGCCCGGTGCGCAACCCGGCATGCGCATCCATTGACACGGTGACCGTCAACGAACTGCAAACTGGCAACACCGCGTGCACGTCAAGCCCGTCATCTACGAGACGCTGAGCAGCAAGTCGCTGTTTTTCTCGATGCACGACATCCAAAGCCGCATGGACATCATGCGACCCGACGAGTTGCAGTTTGAGTACACCCGGATCATGATGGGTTTTCTGTTGCACAACCCCCATCCGCGCAGCATTGCCATGATCGGGCTGGGTGGCGGCTCGCTGGCCAAATTTTGTTACCGCTGCCTGCCGCAAACCGACATAACGGTGATTGAAATCAATCCGCACGTCATTGCACTGCGCGACAACTTTGCGGTGCCACCCGATGACCACCGCTTCACCGTGCGCCTAGCTGATGCTGCTGTCTTCCTGCGCGAGACGGATGAAAAATTTGATGTGCTGCTGGCCGATGGTTTTGACATTGATGGCCTGCCGTTGGCTTTGAGTTCGCCGCAGTTTTATGACGACTGCCGAAACGCCCTGAACCCGGGTGGCATATTCGTGGCCAACTTGCATGGATGCAAGCCGCTGTTTGAAGTAATCGTCGACAGAATTCGGGCCGGTTTTGACGCCAACTTGCTGATGGTCAGCGACCCCGGTGCAACCAACCGCCTGGCCTTTGCAGTCAAGGGCGACCCGAAAGCGCTTGTCAAGCTGACCGGCGTGCGCTGCCCACAAGGCTTTAACGAGTTGGCATGGCGAGAACTGGTGCCCAGCATGGCCCGCGTCTTTCTGGCATCCAGGGAACTGGCGCGCAGCAAAAGTACCGGCGTCCCGAACTAAGCAGGTGCCACTCTGACGGACAATAGAACCATGGAAGTGCCAACACAGATTGAACGAAAAACCAATCGTAAGTCGTGGTTCAGGCCGCGCATTCTGGATTCATTGCAGGGCTACAACCGGCATTTTTTCCTCAAGGATCTGGGTGCAGGCCTGACCGTTGGTGTGGTCGCTTTGCCGCTGGCCATGGCCTTCTCCATTGCCAGCGGGCTCAAGCCCGAGGCGGGATTGTTCACCGCCATCATTGCCGGTCTGCTGATCTCGGTGCTGGGCGGTAGCCGCGTGCAGATTGGTGGCCCTGCCGGGGCCTTTATCGTCATCGTCTATGGCATTCTGGAACGCTATGGCCTGGCCAACCTGATTTTGGCCACAGCCATGTCGGGCGTGATGCTATTTGCCATGGGTTTCTTCAAAGCGGGCACGCTGATACGTTTTATCCCCATTTCTGTGGTCATTGGCTTTACCAACGGCATCGCCGTGCTGATCGGGGTGTCGCAAATCAAGGAATTTTTGGGGCTCAAGGTGGTGGCCATGCCGGCCGACTTTTTTGGCATTCTGTCTACCTTGTTCAAGGCCCTGCACACCATCAATTGGGAGGCCACGGCACTGGCGCTGGCCTGCCTGGGCGTTATTGTGTTGTGGCAGTTTGGCATCCCCTCTCTGGCACACCGGTTTGGCTGGGTCAAGCGTCTGATGCTGGTGCCCGGCTCGATTGTGGCGCTGGTGCTGGCCACGCTGTGTGTGTCATTGCTCCAGTTACCGGTAGAGACCATTGGCAGCCGCTTTGGCGGCATTCCGTCCGCCCTGCCTGGTCTGGTGTGGCCCGATTTTTCATGGGGCTCGGCTCGCTTTCTGTTCATACCGGCCACTACGCTGGCCCTGTTGGGCGCCATTGAGTCCCTGCTGTGCGCACGGGTAGCCGATGGCATGACCGACGAACGCCACGACCCCAACCAGGAACTGATGGCCCAGGGCATCGCCAACTTTGTAACACCCTTCTTTGGCGGCATGCCCGCCACCGGCACCATTGCCCGCACCGTGACCAACATCAAAAGCGGCGCCCATAGCCCCATCGCTGGTGTAGTGCACGCCTTGACACTGCTGCTTGTGGTGCTGCTGGCGGCGCCCCTGGCGCAAAACATTCCGCTGGCAGCGATGGCCGCCATCCTGATGTTCGTGGCCTGGAACATGGGCGAATGGCGCGAATTTTTGCATTTACGCCAATACCGCCTGCCCTACCGCGCCACATTGCTGGCGGTCTTTTTTCTCACCGTTGTGTTTGACCTGACGGTGGCAGTCGAAGTGGGCCTGGTGGCGGCCTGCATCACTTTTATTTACCGCATCTCCAGCCTGTCGCGCAGCGAGACGGTGCCAATGGCGGACTACCCGGAGCTGACCGGTCCCATTGGCACGGGTGTGACCGGCTACCGGCTCTATGGAGCGCTGTTTTTCGGGGCTGTCAAACTGATTGAGGAAATACAAGACAATTTGCCCGAGCGGGTGCTCGTGCTGGACCTGAAGAATGTGATCTACATCGACTCCTCCGGAGCCGATACCCTGAGCGACCTGGCCCGCGCCTGCACCAAGAACGGTGTTCGCCTGCTGCTGTGCGGCCTGATACACCAGCCGCTGGACATCACCCAACGCTGCGGACTGGTGGATCGGGTAGGTGCAAAATGTCTATTTCCTGATCTGGCCAGCGGCATGGCTGCTGCGGCCCGGTAAAATGCCACAAAGCGCCACCACAAGGTTATTTCCATGAACATCTTTCGCCGCCCCGACTACAAGTCCGACGCTACTGCGTTTCTTGAGCAACTCAAGAAAGACAAGCCCCAACTGGACGCGGAGCAGCGCAAGGGCGTGGCGCTCTTGTGGGACAAAGAAATAGACCGCGACGCTGGCGACGGCTTTCGTGACGCCAAAGTTGCGCAAAAGCCCTACGTTTACCAAACCAGCAATAAGTAAAGAGCCAAATCAGGCTCTAGCCCCCGTCAAGTATGCGCGGGAAGCTATTGTTTAGATAGCAAACCCATGACGCAAAGTTCTGCAATAGCAGACCACGCCGCGCCGGATGTGGCCATTTTGCCCGCCATGCCGCAAGTGGTCGATCAGGTAGCCTTGGCTCGCCTTTATGGTGAACCCCTGTTTGCCAT
The DNA here is from genome assembly GCA_037143475.1 of Burkholderiales bacterium. Classification (GTDB taxonomy): domain Bacteria; phylum Pseudomonadota; class Gammaproteobacteria; order Burkholderiales; family Burkholderiaceae_C; genus Allorhodoferax. The sequence goes on from JBAWYQ010000181.1 coordinate 4,956, forward strand.
GCCACAGGATCTGTACATCCCGCCGGACGCGTTGGAGGTGTTCCTGGAGGCCTTTGAAGGCCCGCTGGACTTACTGCTGTACCTGATCCGCAAACAGAATTTCAATATTCTCGACATTCCCATGCTCAGCGTGACCAAGCAATACCTGGTCTACGTGGACCAGATTCGCAAGCGCAACCTGGAACTGGCCGCCGAATACCTGCTGATGGCGGCCATGCTGATCGAAATCAAATCACGCATGCTGCTGCCGCCCAAAAAGGTGGCCGAAGGGCAAGAGGCCGAAGACCCTCGCGCCGAACTGGTACGCCGCCTGATCGAATACGAGCAGATGAAGCTGGCAGCCGCCCGCCTCAATGCCCTGCCCCAGTTTGGGCGCGACTTTCTCAAGGCTGAAATCACCATTGAGCAGTCGCTGGTACCACGCTTTCCCGATGTCAACGTGAGCGATCTGCAAGAGGCCTGGCGCGACATTCTCAAACGGGCCAAGCTGGTGCAGCACCACAAAATCACCCGCGAAGAGCTGTCGGTGCGCGAGCACATGGGCATGGTGCTCAAGCGACTGCAGGGCAGACGCTTTGTCGGCTTTGAAGAACTGTTTGACCCCGCCAGCGGCACACCCGTGCTGGTGGTAACCTTTATCGCCCTGCTGGAGCTGGCCAAGGAAACACTGATCGAAATCACCCAGGCCGAAGCCTTTGCACCAATATACGTTCGACTGGCTTACTCCCCAACCTGAGCTGCCACCATAAACACCCGGCGCAATGCGGTCGTTGCGGTTAGTATTCGCCCGGTCTTGCCAAAAATCCAGTTGATGGAGTCCCCACCACCATGACACAGCCAACCGATAGCAATGCTGCGGCCTTGCATGCAACCCCCTACGGCACCCTGCCACCGGCCTCGCCCATGCCGAGTCGCAAGCCCATCAGCCTGCCGCGCCTGCTGGAAATGCGAACCCGGGGTGAAAAAATCACCATGATCACCGCTTACGATGCCACCTTTGCAGCCGTTGCCGACGCAGCGGGCATCGACAGTATTTTGGTCGGTGACTCGCTGGGCATGGTCTGCCAGGGCTTGCACACCACGGTGGGCGTATCACTGGAGCACATGCGCTATCACACCGAAATGGTGTCCCGCGGTCTGCGCCGCGCCCAAGGCACGGCATGGCTGATCGGCGACTTGCCTTTCGGCGCCTATCAGGAGTCCAGAGAGCAGGCCATTCGCAGCGCTGGCGTCATCATGCAAGCGGGTGCTCACATGGTCAAACTCGAAGGCGGTGGCTGGACCACCGAGACCGTGCGCTTCCTGGTCGAACGCGGCATACCGGTGTGTGCGCACTTGGGGCTGACGCCGCAAACCGTGCACTCACTGGGGGGCTACCGCGTACAGGGAAAGACGCCGATTAGCGCCGATTTACTCAAGCGCCAGGCGCACGAGTTGCAGGACGCCGGTGCCAGCATGCTGGTACTGGAAATGGTGCCAGCCCCATTGGCCCAGGAACTCACCGATGAGCTGATCCACTGCGCCACCATCGGCATTGGTGCGGGCAAGGGCACTGCAGGCCAAGTGCTGGTGATGCACGACATGCTGGGCCTGAACCTGGGCAAAAATCCAAAGTTCGTTCGCAACTTCATGGACGATGCCACCAGCATACGCGGCGCGTTTGAGGCCTATGTGGCCGCGGTCAAAAATGGCAGCTTTCCGGTTGATGAATTACACGCCTGGTAGCCAGGCTTTCACACGATGCAACTCGTTCACACCCTCTCCGACCTGCGCGACCACCTGAGCGCGTATCGCCACCCAGCCGTGGTGCCCACCATGGGCAATTTGCACGCCGGGCACCTGGCCTTGGTACGCCAGGCCAAACCGCTGGGCGACATCACGGTGTCCACTATATTTGTGAACCGCCTACAGTTTGCGCCGCACGAAGATTTTGACACCTACCCCCGCACGCTGGACGCCGATTGCCAGCAGTTGGAAGCTGCCGGTTGCGACCTGGTGTTTGCGCCGCTGGAGGCGGAAATGTACCCCCAGCCACAAACCTTCAAGGTGCACCCGCCGGGCGAGCTGGCCGACATTCTGGAAGGCCACTTCCGTCCCGGCTTCTTCATTGGCGTGTGTACTGTGGTGCTCAAGCTGCTGGCGTGCACGCAGGCACGTACGGCCCTGTTTGGCAAGAAGGACTACCAGCAGCTCATGGTCATCCGAAACATGGTCAAACAATTTGCCATGCCGATCAACATCGTCGGGGGTGAAACCCAGCGCAGTGAGGACGGGCTGGCTCTGTCGTCACGCAATGGCTACCTCAGCCCCGCCGAGCGAGCGCAAGCCGTGGAGTTGTCGACCACCCTGAAAACTGTGGCCGAAGCACTGCGCAGCAACACCGCTCCGGACGCAGCAGGAATCAGCCGTCTGGAGTCGCAGGCCATGCAAACCCTCAGCCACTCCGGCTGGCGGCCCGACTATGTGGCCGTGCGCAGGCAGGTCGACCTACAGGCAGCACACGCGGGTGACGCCATGGTGGTACTGGCCGCAGCACGTCTCGGTGCGACACGGTTGATTGACAACCTGGAAGTCTGAGCGGGCACCTCCCACGATATTCGCCGTGTGGCAGTGGATTGCTGCGGTGCAGTTCGCAGACTTTCAAAGAATCGAATTGGCGATGACAGACTACCGCTAGCTTCTTTCATCGCCAGAAACAACCGGACGGTCGCCAACCTTGGCTAGTACCCGATCAAACTTTTCTCGGCTGCTGAGGGCTGCACGTTGTTGGAAAAATGCTTCCGTATTCAGTGCGGATATTTTTTCGGCAACAGCGGTCACTATGAATTGATTCAAGGAGGCTGAATCTTGCGCCGCCAATTTCTTGGCATATTGGTGCAGTGAGTCGGGCAAACGCAAGGCAACTTGGCTCATGATGATTTCTCCACAAGTTTCAAAAAATCAGAAGGACAACAGGCCACAGGCCCAAGACGTACCGTGCCGACCAGCAGGTGCCGTTGCACGGGCGGATCAAAATCTCGCAAATTGAAAGTAACCAAATGCGTTGCTGCACCATTGATAGCGGCCTCAAGCACCATCTCATCATTTGGATCACGCAACTGGGGACGCCACAAAAAGTGGGATTGAACCGGCTCAACAACCCCGCAAAG
>JBAWYQ010000182.1:0-7980 GCA_037143475.1 Burkholderiales bacterium
TGACGTTGCGTGGCGGAATTTGCGGCAGGGCCACAAAGGCCGCACCGGTGTCGCCGAAGTCGGCCAGGCAAATGGCGTTCCAGGTGCCTTTGGTGCTGGCGGTGCTGCCGTTGAGTTCGTCGGCAATGTTGTGCACGATGGCCGAGATCATGGTCTCGATCATGTAGCCGGTCTTGGGTGCGCCGGTCGGTACCGGTGTGGCCTCGACGGGCGGAATGGCCACGCAGACGCCAGCCGAGAAGATGTTCTTGTAGGCCTTGCTGCGTTGGTACTCGTCGATCAGCACAAAGCCGCGCGGGTTGCACAGGTTTGGCACGGCAGCCACTGCATCCACCCCTTTGAAGGCGGGCAGCATCATGGACATCTTGAACGGAACTTCGTGTTCTTTGAATACCGCGCCGTGGTCGTCAAGCTGGGTCACAAACATCTTGCCTGCTTCGACCTTGGTCGTCTTGGCGTTGGTAATCCACTTCATGTCGTGCGCGCGCAACTCCGACTCCAGCATGCCCTTGCTATCACCCACACCGCCCAGGCCCAGGTGTCCGATGTAGGGCTCACTGGTCACGAAGGTAATGGGCACCTTGTTGCGGATTTTGCGGCGCCGCAGGTCGGTGTCCAGAATGAACGCAAACTCATAGGCGGGGCCAAAGCAACTGGCAAACGGCATGGCGCCGATGACCACAGGTCCCGGGTTCTTCAAAAACTCTTCATAGTCCTTGAAGAAACCCAGTGCATGGTCCACGGTGCACACCGAATGCGTGTGTCCGCCGTGCGGGCCGGAGCCGGGTACTTCGTCAAAGAACAGCTTGGGGCCGGTGGTGATGACCAGATAGTCGTAGTCCAGGGTCTCGCCGTCCTTTAGTGTCAGGCGGTTGGCAACGGCATCAATCGTCGTCACGGCCTTGGCGATGAACGCGATCCCTTTCTTTTCCAGCAGCGGGGCTATTGGCAGGGTAATGGATTCGCGGTCACGCCACCCCACCGCCACCCAGGGGTTGGAGGGGGTGAACTGAAAGTAGTCCACCGCGCTGACGACCGTGATGCGGTGCTCGGCCGGGAGCGTTGCGCGCATTTCGTAGGCGGCGGGCATGCCGCCGATGCCAGCTCCCATGATGACGATGTGTGCCATAGGGTTCTTTCTGTTAGTGAGTGGGGTGAATCGCCTAAAAGCGATGCGTGTACATGAGTTGCATGTTGGTCTGGCCATGGGAAATCGTTACCCCGGTTCCGCTGGTGACGCTGGTGCTGGGTGCAACGGTCAAAGCGGCATTGAGTGAGTCGGTGGGCGAAGCCTGATAGCCAAAGCCCAAAGTGGCGTGGGACTTGACCGTTGCAGGGAATAGCGGATTCACTGTGGCATCCGGGATCGGGTTATCTGCCAGATTCAGACCGGCGCGGATGGTGAGTTGCTCGCTTGTTTTCCAGGCCAGTCCCAAGTTCAACACAGTTTGGTCTTTCCAGTTCTGTGGCAATTCAAAGCTGACCGAGCCGCCCATGGCACCACTGTCATAGCGCATCTTGAAGCTTTTCATGACCTCTGCCCAGCCGATGGATTTAATGTCTGCAACCAGCATCAGATCCGGTTGCACTTGCCAGCTGCCACCAATGGCCAGCACGGAAGGCATTTGAAAGTTGATGACGGTCATTTGCCCGGTGTCCCCAAATGTGGCGAAGCTGGCGCGGCCGGGGTTTGCAGTCATGCTGGCGGAGCCGTTGCCCGTTTTCATGTCGTCCAGAGCGGACTTCAGTCGATAGGACGCGCCCAACGTGGTGTCTTTGCTGATTTTGAACGTGGCACCCAACTTGGCGCCCCAGCCGGTGGCCTTGGCCGCACCGGTGAACTTGTCGGTGTCGGTGAAGTTAACCCGTGCCCATGTGGCGGTGTTCAGCGCACCGGAACCAATGGCACCACCCAATTGTCCTGTGCCGCCAGTAACCATGCGTCCCAAATCCTGGGGAGAGGCGGCCATTTGCAAGTCGAGTCCGGACCACATGTAGTCCACGGTCGCGCCAACCGTTACGCTGGAGTTGACCTGGTAGGCCAATGGAATGATGACGTTGCCCACGCTGAGTTCCGAGCGAACCGCGTCCCCTGAGCCCATGGCCATAAAGGTGTTGGCACCGTATTCCGTTCCCATGCCGCCTTGCGCAAACATGCCCACGCCGTAGGTCAATGCACCTGAGCGGGCGGTGTAGCCGACGGCTGGCATGGTGTATGCCGTGCCGCCGGAAGGTGCCTCAGGCATGCCAGGTACGCTGCTGGTGACCTTTGGGCCCAAAAATCCCAGGGCAATGTCCAGGCGCGCTTCGCCAGAACCCAGTGCCAGGGTGGCCGGGTTTTGTGCCATGGCGGCCGTGCCGTGGTCAAACGCTTGTGAGGCTCCACCCATGCCCGTGGAGATGGGGCCGTAGCCTTCCATCAGCATGCCATTGGTGGCATGGGCCGAACCGGCGGCTAGCAGTGCGCACAGGGGTGTCAGCGCGAAAAGTTTTTTTGAAATGGTCATGGGTGATCTCCGGGTTCTATGGTGGTTGGTTGCGAGAGGAAAGGAATTTGGAATAGGAGTAAGGCAGGCGTTACCAGAAAGCCAACAAGCGGCCTTTGACGACTTTGGATTCGATGCGTTTGAGTGGGCTGTTGCCCTTTTTGATGCAATCGCCACTCTTCGCATCAAACTCCCAATGGTGTTTGGGGCAGGTCAGCGTGGTGCCTTGTAGCGCCAGTTCGGGTATGTCGGTGCTTTGGTGTGGGCAGCGACTGTCAAAGACGGAGATGGATTTCTTCTCGCGGTAGATGAACAGACCAAAACCATCGCAAACGGTGCGTTGCACCTGCCCGTCCTTGACTGCGGTACTGGCCATCACGTCATGCCAACTCGCGATGGGCTGAGCGGCGGGAACCATTGCGAGCGTGTCTGCATCTTGAAACTCTGGCAGTTTCATATCCAGAATCACGTCCACAGCCCAGATGATTTTTGCAAGCCCGAGTGCCGGAAATGCCATGAGCAGGGCGTCCAGAACCTCGACCGAAGTGCAGCCCTCGCGCAGGGCGCGGCGCAGGTACTGGCGTAAGCCCCGGTCAGTTTGCGCGTGCACCTTGGTAATGACCGAAATGAGGTTTCTGGTCTTGGGGTCCAGGTGCTTGCCAGCATCCTTTAGAAATGCAAAGTAGTGTCCCAATGCATCAGGCCGGGCTTTCAGCAGGTAATTCAGTGCGTCGCTCATGGGAGGGAAATGTGGGTTGGAGGTTAAAAATGCAGGACCATCACCGGGAACTCTGAGAGCCCCATGACCTTTTGCGCCACACCACCGACCAGGGCGCGGCCGATGCGGCTGTCGCTGCGACTGCCAATGACGATCAGGTCGGAGTCGCTGCTTTCTCGTGTTGCCAATATTTCGGTGAAGGTTTTTCCGATGCGAACTTCGCCTTGAGCGGACACACCCGTGAATTGGGCCTGCTCAAGAAGTTGCGTGACAAACGCTTGCGCCTGAGCGCGCAGTCCTTCGGTGGGAACAACGCTGACCACGTGCAGCGGCAATCCGCATTGCGCTGCAACACCGGCCGCGATGGCTACTATGGGGCGTCCGTCTTCGGTCGGGTCTACAGCGACCAGTACGCGCTTGCTCCACATGGTGGCCTCGCGAGGCACGATCAACACATGGCACGGCGCATGTGCTACCACCTTGCTCACCATTTCTCCAACCAGTAAATTGGCCAGCAATCCGCGCTTGCCTCTGCGGCGGATAACGATCATTTCGGAGTGGTTGGCCCGTGCCTCCTCGACAATTTCAAGGTAGGGTTCTTCACCACGGCGTACGCGTAGCGCAATGGCAACCTGCGCGGCATTGGCCTGCTCACGCAGGCGGGCAATCTTCAAGGCCGCTTCTTGCTCAGCCCGTGCCGCCAGTTGCGGTGCAAGTGCTTCATATTCGGGGTTGCTGAGCAGCGGCAAAACCGTGGCCAGTGGCAACTGACATCGCTGTGCCAATGCGAATGCCATCTTTTCTGCGCCGGTGTCAAATTCACTGCCTTCAGTTGCCAGTAAAAGGCGTGTAAAAAGTTCTGCCATGGTCAATGCCCTCCCGTTAAAACGCCAGAGGCGGCAAGAACCAATACCGTGATGATCAGGGCGCAGATGGTTGCATAGATATAGTCTCGCCGCTTCAGGTACAGCGGAATCAAACCCAACAGCGGTGGTAACGAGCAGCCTGCCAAAATTGAAATGCCTATGAGTCCAGATAAATCGCCTTTCTGCGCCAACTTCAGCCAACCCCAGCCTGTGGGAGTGGCGGTCTGCTGCAAATACGCAGCAACGGGAAGATTCCACACAGTGGGCAGTTGTTCCAGTGGCACATGCGGCGTCAACACACCGAATACATAGGCCGCAAAACTGACGATGAGGGCCACTACGCCAAGGCGGGCCCCCCAATCCAGCAATTGGGCGTAGCGCAACGCTTCGAGCTGCTGTTGCTGCGCGTTGGTCGGTGTATTGGTGTTGGTCATGGAGTGGCTTTCAGACCCATATTCCAAGCCCCTTGAGCAGGGCACGGATGCCAGCAAACAGCAGCAGTGTAATGACCATTTTTCGGATGACCGAGCCTTTGAGTACGTTCAGTAAACGCGCCCCGATTCGGGCACCCAGCATCATGCCGACGACAGACGGTACGGCGATCATGGGCAATACGGCACCCCGGTTCAAGTAGACCCATGCGGCTGATGAGTCGACCAGGGAGAGCACCAGCCCCGAAGTGCCGGCAGAGACCTTGAGCGGAGCCCCCATCAGCAAGTTGAGTGCGGGTACATTGGCCCATCCTGCGCCAATACCAAACATACCGGCCATGACTCCGATGGCCAAAAATATCAGCAAGCCAAGTGGCGTGCGATGCACTTGCCAGTTGATGGCTTGCCCCGATGCGCCGTCGATGAATATGCCGTGAATGCCGAGCGCTGAAGACAGGCTGTCAGGTTGCGCAACATTGGGAAACTCGGATTTTTTGGAGAACAGCATGAGTGTCACGATGCCCAGCACAATCATTCCCAGCGCCGTTTGAATCACCGATGCCGGCAAAGCAAGCCCGAGCAAAGCACCAACAATGGAACTCATCGACGCCAGCAACGCCAGCGGGAGTGCCAGACGCAGACTGGACAGCCCGCCGCGCAGCAGCATAGGCCCGGCAGCCAGTGCGCTTGCCAGTGCCACCAGCAAACCTGCACCGCGCACAAAGTCCAGATGGAAAGGAAAAAACCCGCCAATGATGGGTACAAAAAGTGTGCCGCCGCCAATGCCTGCAGGAACCGCCACAATGCCAATGAGGAAGCAGGTAACAAATAGGGCCAGGGGCCAGAACCACCAGGGCATGGAGCTGGCGGGTACCACGCTGTCCGCGCCAAAAGCGGGTGCGGCCAGAGTGAGTAACGCTACGAGCAACAGACCCGAGTGTTTCAACATTGGCTTGGTGGTAATGCGACTAATCAGATGCATGCTGCTAGGAGATGTTTTGGTAGTACAGGTTTTGCGGGTGGTTAGCCTGAGCAAAAAAGAACCAGCGTTCCGCGAGCAATCCCAAATACTGTGTGGCAAAAGCGATGAACAGCATTTCCTTGGAAGCGGCAATCACGCCCAACGCCATGAACATCAGCGGCAGTGGAAACGCCAGCAATATGAATCCCCACTTGACGGTCAACAGCAACTCGGGGCTGCGACCATGAAAAAACTCTCGCGTGTTGAACGATCCACCCATGAAGCCCTGCGCTTTCTGAACGATGCGGGGATGTTTGATGCCAATGGCGCTTTGCAGCGTGGATTTCGGTTTGAGCCGTGCGTTGCGCACCAAAGAGGCGCCGCGCGTAGTCCAGGCCAACAGTGTGAGTGCCGCTGCCCCAAGGGCATAGGGTTGCGTTAGTGGAGTCATGCCCGACAGCGCGGCCAATAGCGTGGCCAGCATCATTCCTGAGGCGCATCCCAGGAGAAGGTAGTTGATCAGTGTCAGCGGACTCGCCCACTCCTGCAAGAAGCGCACTGATGCATAAATCATGGCGGTGCAGACAAACAGGGCAATACAGGCCAGTGTGGTTGCAGCGCCCACCAAGTGGGTATTGCTCCAGCCCATCGCGTGCGCTCCGGCATACAGGAATACGCCCAGCATAAACAGCGGCAGGGCTATGACCTCGCGCGACAGCCAGGATGTGCGCCACATGGCAGCCGAGCGCCACGCCCGCTCGGGGCGACCGAGGTGAAAGAACGAGGCTACCAGGCCCAGCGCAGACAGCATCAGGACGACGACGCTGCCGCTGAGCAAAAAGCGCTGGTTATCGGCTTGATTCGAGCCGCCCAGGTTCAATAGATCGGTGCCATAAAGCGTGAGGAACAGTCCCTGCGCGGCGCCGATAAGGGTGGTCAAGAAAATGACAGAAAAAGCGGGTTGCATAGTGTGTTGTGCAATGTGTGTGCGTGTGCGCGCTAGGTGGCAAAATCTTCACGGCCCGGATCCCGGTGGGCGTGCTCGGGGAGCTGGCCATCGATCTTCAACGGATTGTCTACACGCTCCAAGTCTTCTGCATGGATGCGGATTTCGGTTTTGCGCCGCGGCAGGTAGTGGTTGGAAGGGCTGGTGCCCCATTCCGGCATGAGCTGGTAGCCACCGCGCTCTGCAATGGCCCTCGAGACCACGGACTCCGGGTCATGGATATCACCAAACAGGCGGGCATTGGACGGGCATGCCAGCACGCAGGCCGGTTTGCGTTCTGAGGCGGGCAGGGCGGTGTCTGTGATGCGATCGACACACAGCGTGCACTTGGTCATGACCTTGCGCTCTTCATCAAATTCGCGCGCTCCGTAGGGGCAAGCCCAGCTGCAGTATTTACAGCCAATGCACTTGTCGTAATCCACCAGCACAATTCCGTCTTCGGCCCGCTTGTAGCTTGCTCCTGTGGGGCACACCGGCACGCAGGGTGGGTCTTCGCAGTGCAGGCACGACTTCGGAAAGTGCACGGTCTGCGTATTGGGGAACTGACCCACCTCAAAGGTTTGCACTCGGTTGAAAAAAGTGCCGTTGGGCTCTGCACCATAGGGGTTCACATCGACCAGCGAACCGGCTGTCCCCGAGGTATTCCACTGTTTGCAACTGGTGACGCAGGCGTGGCAGCCAACACACACATTCAGGTCAATGACCAAGGCCAACTGCGTCATTTGTTCTCTCCCCGCCCTGCAAAGTAGGCCCGCCATTTCGGGAGCACTTTTTGCACACCTGGCGCAGCAGGCACAGCCTTGAACTGCGGCGAAGTCTGCTCGGGCTCGTCGTCTTGCGCTTTGTAAATACGCACCCGCACGTCGTACCACGCGGCCTGGCCGGTGATCGGGTCTGAGTTGGAAATGGCAGCACCGGCGCTGGACGGTGGTAGCACCTCCGAGATCAGGTGGTTGAGCAGAAAGCCGCGCTGGGATTCATTCGCGTCCGGTGTCAGATTCCAGGCGCCCGCCGATTTACCGATGGCGTTCCAGGTCCACACCGTGCCGGGTTCTACCGCCTCGGAGTAGCGGCACATGCAGCGCACCTTGCCCCACTGCGACTCGACCCACATCCAGCCCCCGTCGGCAATGCCCTGTGCAACAGCGGTTTTGGTGTTGACGAAAAGGTAGTTGTGCGTGTGAATCTGGCGCAGCCAGGCGTTTTGCGAGTCCCAGGAGTGGTACATCGCCATCGGGCGCTGGGTGATGGCGTTCAGCGGGTATTTGGCTGTGTCGGTGGCCTGTTCTTCAAGCGGCACATAGTAGAAAGGCAACGGGTCGAAATAGGTTTCTACACGTTTGCGCAAGTTCTCTGGCGGTTGTTTGCCGGGGCGTTTGCCTTGGGCTGCACGCCGGAAACCCTGCAAGAACTCGGAATAGATGTGGATGACGATGGGGTCTTTGTCCCGCCGAATGCCCATCTTTTGCGCCCACTCCATGTAGCCCTGGTTCCAGTTGCGCATGTACTGGT
>JBAWYQ010000183.1:0-7978 GCA_037143475.1 Burkholderiales bacterium
ATCAGTACCGCCCATCGGGCCTCGGTCATCCACGGGGTCAGCGCGATGAAGGCAATCCAGGCCCACAGCGTGCCCGACGTGCCGGGTGCAATGCGCGACAGGCCTGAGCCAAAGCCCAGGGCCAGCCAGTGCGCCGGGTGCGACAACATAAAGCGCACACTGGGGCGTGCAACCGGTGCGGGCTGGCCGGGGTCCAGCGGGAAGATGGTCTCCGGCGCGTCGTACGGGTCGGCAGGGGATGCTCTCATGGGTGTGCTAGTTGCGCCAGATAGGCGTCCAGTTGCGCGAAGCTGCCATTGCAGCCTTGGGTCATGCTGGCGTGGCCGGCTCGAAAGGCGGCGATCTCGTCCACGGTGGATTGATAGGGACCCCACGCGATGTGGATGTGGGTTTTGTCGCCCTGGGCAGTGAAGGTCGTGGTTGAGAGCGTTTGGAGCGGCCACGCAGCCGACATGGGGTGGCGCGTCAACCCGCGCTTGGCGTCCGAGAAGGTGACGATCATGGACAGCGTGTGTGGCGGATCGATGGTGACAAAGGTCCACTTGCCCCACATTTCCTGCCCGGTGGGGGTGCGCAGGCAGTAGTGGAATTCGCCACCGGGACGCAGGTCGAAGCGGCTAAACGGCATGGAGAAGCCGCTGGGGCCAAACCACTGCATCAGCGGTTCCTGCTCGGTATAGGCCTTCCACACCACGTCCAGCGAAGCGTCCACCGTGCGGCCAATGTGAAAAGTGGCATCGTTGTCGGAGCCGGAAGTGCGGCTGTCGCTAGGGGCTTGGGGCATGGTGCTTTCTCAATTTTCGGCAGAGTGTGTGACGACATTATCGGCCGCGCACCGTGCGGGCATGCCCCGTTGGCTCATGGGGCGAAATGGTCGAACGATGTATACGTATTGACCACCGCTGCGCCGTGACCATCGACCAGGCGCAAGCCGTGTGCGGCTTCGATCTGCCCGATGCGGGTGACCGGCGTCTCACTGGAGCGGCTGGCCGCCAGCACCGCCGAACGCTGTGCGGCTGGCGCTGTGAAGACCAGTTCATAGTCGTCGCCCCCGGCGAGCACGCATTGCAGAGTCAGTTGCGGCGAAAGCATGTTGCCAAATTTGCCGGAAGCCCCCGTGAAATATGCGTGCATAGCTAGCAAATTGATAGCTATTTCGGTGTTGACCGTAGCACCCCTGGCGGAGCGTTCCAGAATATGGCCCAGGTCGCCCAGCAGTCCGTCGCTGATGTCGGCCGCCGCGCTGGCGATGCCACGCAGTGCCAGCCCCAGTGCAACTCGTGGCGTGGGTTGCTCCAGGCGCTGGCGGGCAGACGCCAGTGCGGCGGCGGACAACTGAATGCGGCCCTGCATGGCCTCCAGCGCCAGTCGGGCATCGCCCAGCGTGCCGCTGACGTAAATATCGTCACCCGTCTGCGCGCCGCTTCGCAGAATGGCCTGTGTGTCGGGCTGGCTGCCCCGTTGAACGCTGCCTGCAGGCACTTCGCCAAACACGGTGATGCAGATATTCAGTGGCCCCTGCGTGGTGTCGCCGCCGATCAACTCGCAACCATGGGCGTCGGCCAGGCCAAACAAGCCATCGGAGAAAGCCTGCAGCCACGCGGGGTTGGCGTCGGGAAGGGCTAATGCGAGGGTAAAGGCCACCGGACGTGCGCCGCAGGCGGCCAGATCGCTCAGGTTCACGGCCAGTGCTTTGTGCCCCAGTGTTCTCGGGTCTACATCGGGGAAGAAATGGCGGCCCGCCACCAGCATGTCGCTGGAGACCGCCATTTGCATGCCTGCAGCCATTGGCAGCAGCGCACAATCGTCGCCCACGCCCAGTACCGCCTTGGGCGTGGGCCGGGTGAAGTAGCGTCGAATGAGTTCAAACTCGCCCATACTTTCACCGCCGGGCCGCACCAAGGTGAAAGACCGTCCTCTTGTGGGGGCACATCGTTCTAGTGCAGGGTGCGCGAGCCGCCAATGCCGGTTTCTCCGCTCAGTGCATCCAGCACAAACATGGGTACATCCGCATCGAATTTTTCGCCATCTTCGGCGACGCAAAAAAAGCTTCCGTGCATGGTTCCGGTGGGCGTGCGCAACCGGGTGCCGCTGGTGTACTCGAACGCCTGGCCGGGCTTGAGCAGCGGCTGCTGGCCGACCACGCCCAGGCCTTTGACCTTCTCCGTGTGGCCATTGGCGTCGTTGACGCTCCAGGTCCGAGAGATCACCTGGGCTGGCGTGTCACCCGTGTTGGTGATGGTGATGGTGTAGGCGAACACAAACAGGCCTTCGTCTGGTGCGGACTGGTCTGGTAGAAATTGCGGCAACACTTCGACTGATAATTGATACTTGGCCATAGTGAGAATACTATCCTGAAACCCGATGGGACCGCTGCATGTGCAGCCCGCTCCACCCTTGATTGAAGCTAGCAATGACCTTCCGAATCGCCCCCTCCATCCTGTCTGCCGATTTTGCCCGTCTGGGTGAGGAGGTGAAAGACGTCATCGCAGCCGGCTCCGACTGGATCCATTTTGACGTCATGGACAACCACTACGTGCCTAACCTCACGTTTGGCCCCATGGTGTGCCAGGCTTTGAAACCGTACGCCAAAACGGCAACCGGTGTGGCTGTCCCTATTGACGTGCACTTGATGATTTCGCCGGTGGATGCGCTTGCCGCGCTGTTTGCAGACGCTGGCGCTGACTGCATCAGCTTCCACCCCGATGCGTCGGGCCATGTGCACCGCAGCATCCAGGCCATCAAGTCCAAGGGAGTCAAGGCTGGGCTGGTGTTCAACCCGGCCGAGCCACTGGATGTGCTGGACTGGGTGATCGATGACATCGATTTGGTCCTGATCATGAGCGTGAACCCCGGCTTTGGTGGTCAGAGTTTCATTGACTCGGCCCTGCGCAAGATTGAGGACGTGCGCAAGCGGATCGCCGCCAGCGGCAAAGACATTCGTCTGGAGGTGGATGGCGGCATCAAGGTGGACAACATCCGCCGCGTGGCCGATGCGGGTGCCGATACCTTTGTGGCCGGCAGCGCCATTTTTGGCAAGCCCGACTACAAGGGCGTAATTGACGCCATGCGCGTGGCGCTGGCAAACTAGCGCGCCGCGCGGGTTTGTAACGCTAGACAGGCTCGATATGTCACAGCCCCACCCCCAGCGACCGGAGTCGCAGTCCGAGCAGAACCAGCGTCTCAAGCGGCTGGCGCTGGTGGCTGAGCGCAGCTCCAATGCCGTGATACTGGCGGATGCGAACCGCAAGGTGGTGTGGGTCAATGATGCGTTTACTGCTATTACCGGGTTCACCGCGCAAGCGTCTATCGGTCAGCGCTTTGGTGTATTGCTGTCGCAAGGTAGTGCCGACCCCGAGGCCTTCGAGCAGTTTGCCCTGGCAGTGGAGCAAGGGCGAGGCTTCAAGCGTGAGATCAATATCAGAGCGACCAATGGTGAAGGGCGGTTGGCCCTGGTCGACTTGCAGCCCACGCACGACGATGCCGGGGTGTCCTCCGGTTGGGTTCTGGTGGCTACCGATCTCACCAACCTGCGCACCCAGCAACAATTGCTGACGTTGGCAGTGGATGGAGCGGGGCTGGGTACCTGGCAGTGGGAAGTGCAGGGCGGGGGCATGCAATGCAATGACAGATTGCTGGAAATCATGGGGTACCAGCGCAGTCAGTTGGGCATGACTTACCAGGCCTGGAACGCGCTGATCCACCCCGACGATTTTGCACTCTGGGTTGCGGCCGTAAAGGCACAACTGCGTGACCAGACCGTGGTGCTGCGGATGTCGGCCCGGCTCAGGCACGCCGGCGGGCGTTGGGTCTGGATCATGTTTGCGGGCGCTGTGGTGGACCGGTCAGCCGACGGGAGAGCGCTGCGCATGGCAGGCGTTGCGATGGACGTGCAAGTCCAAAAGGCGATGGAGCACGAACTGCGCGTGGCGGCCCGAACCGACGGGCTGACCCAGCTGCCCAATCGCAGTGTGTTGCTGCATGCCGTTGAAGCGGCCATTGTGCGCGGGCGTGCCCAACCAGGCTACCAGTTTGCCGTGTTGTTCATGGACTTTGATCGCTTCAAGCAGGTCAACGATACCTTGGGCCACAGTGCGGGGGATGACTTGCTGCGCCAGATTGCGACCCGCCTGCAAGACAGTTTGCGACCGGGTGACAGCTTGATCCAGTCCAGCGATTTTGCGCATGTGGCGGCGCGCATAGGGGGCGATGAGTTTGTCGTGTTGCTGGACGATATTCGGGGCGATCTGGATGCCGAAATTGTGGCGAGCCGCTTGATTGATGTGTTATCTGTGCCCTACGCGATTGGGGTGCACAAGGTAGTGTCTTCCGCCAGCATTGGCATTGTGACCAGTAACCACGCGGCCGACGACGCCGATAGCGTGCTGCGCGATGCTGACATTGCCATGTACGAGGCCAAACGTACCGGGCGGGCCCGTTACGTCATGTTTGAGCCATCCATGCGCCAACAGGTCAGCGCATCGGTCTCAATGGAAAACGATTTGCGCCAGGCGCTGGAAAAGCACGAGTTGTTTGTGGTTTACCAACCCCTTGTCGATCTGAGTACGGGCGAATTTGTCGGGGTTGAGGCGCTGTTGCGTTGGCGCCATCCGCTGCGGGGGCTGGTGTCGCCGGTGGAGTTCATACCCATTGCCGAGGCCTGCGGTCTGATCGGTGCGATGGGGCAGTTTGTTTTGCAAACGGCATGCGGTGCTTTTGCTGCCATGCCGTGTGCATCGGCGCCTGGTCAGCAGCCCACGCTGGCGGTCAACCTGTCGCGTGCCCAGTTACGGCAGGCCGGGCTGGTGTCTGATGTGCAGGACGCCTTGCGTGCCAATGGTTTGTCGCCCCAACAGTTGGTACTTGAAGTAACCGAAAGTTTGGCCGCTCAGGACGCGGTAGTGTTGTCTACCCTGCATGCGATTCGTGCGCTCGGAGTGGCTTTGTCGCTGGACGACTTTGGTACCGGCTACTCGTCACTGTCGTGCCTGCATGCGCTGCCGGTGAATTATGTGAAGGTGGATCGTTCCTTTGTGAGCCAGGCTCAAACCAGCGCCTACCACCGCGTGCTGATAGAGGCGACCATTCGCATGGCCCAAACGTTGGGTCTGGGAACGGTGGCCGAGGGTATCGAAACAGAAGAACAAGCCGTGCTGATGGCGACACTGGGCTGCGATAAAGGGCAAGGCTACTTGTACAGCAAGCCACTGGAGGCCGATGCCCTTGCGGTGTGGGTGCAGGCGCGCGCTTAGAAAGTTTCCCAATCGTCATCGCCACCCGCAGGGGTGGGCTTAGCGCTGGTCTTTGCAGCAGGTTTTGGCAAGGCTGCCGCCGCATGGGCGGGCTTCACTGTGGAACTTGCCAATTTTCGGGCAGGCGCTGGCTTGCGCGGGGCCGCTGCTACTGGCTTGTGCACCATGGGCGCGCGCGAAGTCGCCACGGGCGGCAGTTGCCCCTGGGCGCCGTTAACACCCACTTTGAATGCCGACACCACTTGAACCAGCTCATGCGCCTGGCTCTTGAGGCTGCTGGCTGCTGCGGCCATCTGCTCTACCAAGGCGGCATTCTGCTGCGTGGCCTGGTCCATCTGGGTAACCGCCTCACCTACTTGCGCCACCCCTGTAGATTGTTCACTGCTGGCGGCGCTGATTTCGCCCATGATGTCGGTCACGCGCTTGATGCTGTCGACTACTTCAGTCATGGTGGTGCCGGCCTGGTCGACCAACGCGGTGCCATGCTCGACCCGCTCCACGCTGGCGTTGATCAGCATCTTGATTTCTTTGGCTGCCTCGGCGCTTCGCCCGGCGAGTGCGCGCACTTCGCTGGCCACCACCGCAAAGCCTCGGCCCTGCTCCCCTGCACGGGCAGCTTCTACCGCAGCATTGAGCGCCAGAATGTTGGTCTGGAAGGCAATGCCATCAATGACGCTGATGATGTCCGAGATTTTGCGACTGGATTCGTTGATGCCCTTCATGGTGTCCACCACCTGGTCTACAACTTTTCCTCCCTGCACCGCCACCGACGATGCATTCTGGGCCAATTGATTCGCTGTACGCGCGCTGTCGGCGTTTTGCTTGACGGTGGAGCCCAACTCCTCCATGGAAGCAGCGGTTTCTTCCAGCGCGCTGGCTTGCTGTTCGGTCCGCATGGACAGGTCGTTGTTGCCCTGGGCAATCTCGGCGCTGGCGGTGGCTACGCCTTCTGACCCTTGGCGGATGTTGGCAACCAGCTTGGCCAGGTTGTCCTGCATTTCTTTGAGCGATTGCAGCAGCGCCCCAATTTCGTCACTGCTGCTGACCACAATGGAGTTGTTCAAATTGCCGTGTGCCACTTCATCGGCTAACGCCACGGCCTGTTGTAGCGGGCGAATAATTTGTCGGCTGAGCCATACACCGCCTGCTAGCCCCACGCCTGTCACGATCACCATGACGGTCAAGGCAAGCAGGGTGTTGCGGTCGGCATCTTTTGTGGCAGCCTCCGAGGTATCGGTCTCGGCCTTGGAGAGTTTTTCCTTCAACTCGGTCATGAGTGCGCCCGATTCGCGGTCTTTTCCACGCGCGGTCTTGTCGCCAACCGCCGAATCAAAGCCGGACGACTTGAACTCCTCAAATGCCTTTTTGTAGGCCTCCCCCACCACGGGCATAGTCTGGTTCAACTTGTTGAGCGTGTCTTTTGCCGCGCCGTCCAGGTTCATCTTGTCCAGATCGCGCAATCCGTCCTGAACACCCTTCATTTCCTTGAGGTGGGAGGCCCAGTATTTGTCCAGATCCTTGGGGTCCTTGCCCCGCAACAAGACGTTTTTCCACTCCTGAATGGCGGCGGAAAATCTCGCATCAATCTGGGCGACTTTTTTGTGGGCGGCTACGGTTTCCAGTACCTGGTGTTCGTACACATCGAGAGAGCTGTTCAGTTTAAAAATGCCGAACATCGCACCCAAAAAAAGCAGGCCCAGCGACAGGGCGAAAGCTAGTGGCAGTTTTAGACTCAGCTTCACAATAAAATCCTTTCGGAGCTTCTTCGGGCCAATCGAATCACACGCACTTTACCTGCATTTTTTCCGCTTGTCTTTTCGTAATTTTTGCATCGAGAAAGACAAAAAAAAGCCTGCAACCAAGGAGCTGCAGGCTTTGTGGCGGATACCGATGCTCGGTGCTATTTGATGCCCAACAAGGCGTCTTTGAGTAGATGATCGGCGGGAGTCGGTCCAAACCAGATCGACATAATGGCTTTGAAAAACTCGGGCTCCTTAAAGGGCTCCCCTTGCACCTTGCCCTTGGCCGTGATGACCATACCGGTTCCGGGAATCCAATCCAGGGTGATGACATCGCCAGGAATGAGGACCTTGTTGACGGTGAAAATCTCGCCCATGCGGATCAACCCTGACACCAGTTTCGACATTTCTGCCTTGGAGTTGTTGTCCTCCACGCCACGGGTCAGCAGTTTGCCGAATGGCCCCGCCTCGATTTCCCGCACAAAAGTCATGGTCAACCGCTTGGGCCCTGGCGCTGCAACCAACTCTTCCAGCGAACCAACCTTTCTGGTGGTGTACAGGTCACCCACGTACACTTTGAACGGACCTTTGTAGCGGGTACCCGCGCCGTTGAGTTGCAGTGCAACCCCGCCCACCATGGCGCTGTCTTCTACCTTCACTCCATGGATAGTCGTCGTGGCGGCGCCGGCGAAAACGCCAAACAGCCCAGCGAGTGCGAAGATGAAAATATGTTTGATCAAGTGCATGGGGCGGACATCCAAAGAAAGTGAACGGGCGTTCGACTATTGCGATATTCTGCGCTGTTTACGCCGTGGAGCGTCTTAGGGTTTTCGCTGGTTAACGGAAGTAAGTGACGAATTGGGGGGTGTGGCCCGTCACCGGTTTGATACACTGAGCCCATGTTCATTCACCGCATCTTCATTACGGGTTGTAGCGACCGGGGGGCCTGGCCCTGGCGTACGCTGACCGTCATGCCTGAGCCCATAG
>JBAWYQ010000184.1:0-7843 GCA_037143475.1 Burkholderiales bacterium
AAAGAGAAATGTAGCAGTAGATGTTTGAAGGCGCGTGATCAGGGTTCCTTGTATCAATTGCGCCCGGCTCAGGTTTGGTGCATCCAATGGCACCTCCCAAAACCGGACAGGTTACTTGCTACAGCACCGGACAGATCATTTGCTCTCTACACCGCCTTGCGTCTGTAAGCGATGCGTCTTGAATTGGCCAGTACACTCCCCACCTGCTGAATTTTGGATTGCTCATGAGTTTGATTCCTGCCACCATCCTGACCGGCTTTCTGGGCTCTGGGAAAACCACGCTCTTGAAGCGCGTGTTGGCCGAGGCACATGGCCAGAAGATTGCTGTCATCGAAAACGAATTCGGTGAAGAAAACATCGACAGCGACATTCTGGTGAGTGATACCAACGAGCAGATCATCCAGATGAGCAATGGCTGCATCTGCTGCACCATCCGCGAAGACCTGCGCAACACGCTGCAGATGCTGGCCGCCAAGAAGCGCAAGGGGTTGCTGGATTTTGACCGGGTGGTGATCGAGACCACCGGTCTGGCTGACCCGGGACCGGTTGCGCAGACGTTTTTCATGGACGACGAGATCGCTGAATCATATTTGCTGGACTCCATCCTGACGCTGGTGGATGCCAAACATGCGGAGCAACAACTCAACGACCGCCAGGAGGCGCGCCGCCAGGTGGGTTTTGCCGATCAGATTTTCATCAGCAAGACAGATCTGGTTTCCAAAGAGGAAACCGCATCGTTGATGCACCGCCTGAAGCACATGAATCCGCGTGCACCGCAAAAGGCTGTGCACTTTGGGGAGGTTGCGTTGTCTGAGGTGTTTGACCTGCGTGGCTTCAACCTGAACGCCAAACTGGATATTGACCCCGACTTCCTGAAGGACGACGACCATGACCACGGGCACGACCATGGCGACCACGCTGGTCACGACCATGCGCCGGGCGAGGCCTGCAACCATCCGTCGCACGCGCATGGCAGAGCACATCATCGCCATGATGACGATGTAAAAAGCTTTGTCTTCAAGTCAGACCGTCCGTTTGACCCGGCCAAACTGGAAGACTTTCTGGGCGCTATCGTCAACATTTACGGCCCCCGCATGTTGCGCTACAAAGGGGTCTTGTACATGAAGGGCACCGACCGCAAAGTAATATTTCAGGGCGTGCACCAGCTGATGGGCAGCGATCTGGGTCCACAATGGTCCGAGGGCGAAGCGAGGGGTAGCAAAATGGTCTTCATCGGCATTGATCTACCCAAAGACATCTTGCTACAGGGGATGGAGCAGTCGCTTGCGTAGGCGTTGAGCCGGCATGGCAATGAACTGGCTCGGCGGTTGACGGTTTTTTTGAAATGTTTTTTTTCGGATTGAAAGCCAAATGATTGTCTCGATTTTGCAACTGATGGGTTTTCCGGTGGGGAAGCCTGTACACTCGCGCGCCGAAGAACCCCCGCCAAAGAAGCCTACCAAAGGCCATAGCGGGACTGAAAGCCCAACCGACGATGCGCAGGAGCGTTCTGCCAGGAGACAAGAAGTGAAAGCTAAAACCGGAAAAGACAACAAGGCCAAAGCAACCAAAAACAAGGTTCAAGTGCTTGTCAAGCCCAAGGGTAAACCGACTTCCAAGGCGGCGGCGCCTGCCAAGCCTACTGCCCGGGCACCGGTCAAAGTGCCGCCACAAGTGGCCGTAAAGAAGCCCGCGTCCGTAAAGGCAAGTCCAAAGGCAGTGCCTAAGCCGGCCTCTAAGTCAGTGGCCGTGGTGTCATCCCCAAAAGTTAGCAAGCCAGTTTTCAAGGCGCCAGTTAAGCCAGCAGTCAAATCTGCTGCACCAGCTAAGAAAGTAGCCGCCAAGGCTGCGGCCCCGTCTGGAAAGTCGGTCGCAAAAGTCGTTTCCCAACCTGTTTCCAACCCCCGGGCTCCCGTAAGCCCCGCTCCCATGCCCGTTTCCTCCAAGTCAGCCAAGCTAGCCAAGCCAGTATTGGCGCCCGTAACTTCCAAGCCAAAAACATCGGTAGTCGTACCTCCCGTGGTAGAAAAAGCAGCACCTGTTGCTGTCGCAGCTGTCCCTGCCAAGGCGGGTCGACCCTCATCCAGGCTTGCGCAGTTGACCGTTCCTTCCATTGCACAATCTGTGGCGTCGACCGCCGCCAAAGCCAGCTATACCCAATCAATACCTTCACCCTTGATCGTGCCAGCCCTGCCTTCATCAATTAAGAAGGATGCCAAATTGGCCAACAACTGGAAGACCACACCCGCAGCCGATTTGACGGATGCGGAATTGATGGCCATGCCAGATACCGAGTACATGAATGCAGTGCAGATGACCGCATTTCGTGCGAAGTTGACAAAACTCAAACTCGACATCCTCAACAGCGCTGGCGAGACCACCGAGCACCTGCGTGAAGACACATCCGTTGTGCCAGACCCTGCAGACCGAGCAACGATTGAGGAAGAGCACGCGTTGGAACTCCGCACCCGAGACCGGGAACGCAAGCTGCTCAAGAAGATCGAGCAGTCCATCGGTCGCATTGATGCCGGCGATTACGGCTATTGCGACGAGACCGGCGAGCCGATCGGTGTGGGGCGCCTGCTGGCCCGTCCCACGGCAACGCTGTCGCTTGAGGCGCAGCAGCGTCGTGAGCTCAAACAAAAGATGTTTGGCGATTGATATCGCGGGACTGAATCCTCTGTTCGTTCGTTAAACTGCGCTCATGGCCACCAAAAGCGATCGCCCGGGATTGTTGTCCAAGATGGCGATGTTCGTTCGCAATCCGACCAAGGATTGGTCGGAGTTGGAGCGGCCTCAGATTGATCAGGACAGTGGCTTTGACAAGCAGGTCCTCAAGCAGATGATCGAACGCAAGCGACAGAATGACTTCATTCGCAAGCGGGAATTTGATCAGTTGCGCAAACTGCGCAGCAAGGGTGTTTCGGCCATTGTTGTGACTGGCAGGCCATCAGTATTTCAATCCAGTATGGCGGGTTTGACCGACCCGGATGGTCGTGCGGTGACCCTCAAGAAAATCGATGAGATTGAGGCCCAGATGTCCAAGCAATGGTGGAAGGGCAAGCAGGACGCTGCAACTGCCAAGGCCACCGGATTCCCGGTGGCAAAGCCTGGCCAGCCGGAGCAGAAGTTTTCGGATCCGGTTTCCCCGGCACCGCCAGTGCCACTGTCCGCCTCAGAGCAGTTCAAGACGACCGAGACCTCCGATTTCAACCATGTTTCCACTACACCAAATGCGGCCGAGTTCCTCGCCACAGAAATGGGCGATGGCATGGAGCCCATGCCCCCTGCCCACTCCAAAGGGCGCTCCGCACCCGTTATGGGTGCGCTGGCACAAAGCTATGACGGTGCTGACGTTGGATTTTCAACGTCCAAGTTGTTTGCGATCGAAGTGGAGGACATGGCAACCGACCCGGAACTTGAGGAAGCCGCCATCCGGTTTGCCAACGGGGATGATGCAGGTGCTGAAAGTGGCCTGTTGAACTCGTTGCGGGGTGTTCCCGTTTCGTCTGAAGTCGCCAGTTCCTGGATTGCAGCTTTACTCGACCTGTACCGCGCCACGAACAACAAGGCCAGTTTTGATAGCGTCGTCGCAGAATTTTCGGGTTTGTTAGTGACCGCGCTGCCGCGGTGGGCGGCCATTGGCGACGAACCCTTGGAAAGTGTTGCAAAACAGACGCGTACAGCCACACTGGGCAGCGTTACCGATAACCGAGACTACTCCGTGGGTGCGATCTGGTGTAGTCCATCTGAGTTGGACGCACACGCGATGGAAGGCTTGCGGGATGCTATGGCGTCAAATCCGACGCCATGGCATCTGGACTGGTCCAAGCTGGTGCGCATTTCCGAAGGCGCCATGCCACTGTTGGCGGGCCTGTTCAGCAGTTTGTGCAATGAGCCGGTGGCGCTACGTTTCAGTGGCGCTGGCCGGTTGGTGGATACGTTGCGTGTGATGATGCCGTCCGGTGACCGAAATGTGAGCCCGGATTGGTGGGCTATGCGACTCAACGCGCTGCGCACCCTGCAATTGCTGGATGACTTTGAACTGGCAGCGCTGGATTATTGCGTGACCTATGAGGTGTCACCGCCTGCATGGCAAGAAGCCCGTTGTCAGTACTCCAATGTCGAGGCGGAAGCTCCTGCTGCTGCTGCTGCTAGCGTGCGGACCTCGGATGCCACTAGTTGGGGGACGGGTTACAGCCAGATGGCTACTGAGCCCATGGCCATTGATAACGCTTCGGCGGTTAACTTGACACTCAAGGGCAATGTTTTGGGCGATGCGACGCAGGCTTTGACTGGGTTTGACGCTGCGGGGTACAAGGGCGACGGCATTGTTGTCTCATGCCGAGGACTGATTCGTGTTGATTTTTCTGCGGCCGGCAGCATTCTCAATTGGGTGGCCATGCGGGAGGCAGAAGGTTGCCACGTGCAATTCAAGGACGTGCATCGTCTGGTTGCTGCATTCTTCAATGTCATCGGCATCAATGAGCATGCCCGCGTTGTTCCTCGCACTATTTGAATCTTGTTATTGGGTGGCTTGACCCCCATCTGTCTGGACTATGGAACCCTATCACGGCACAACAATCATCAGCGTGCGTCGCAAGACGCCCCAGGGCTACAGCGTCGCAATCGGCGGCGATGGACAGGTTACTTTGGGCAACATCATTGTCAAGGGAACCGCGCGCAAGGTGCGCAAGCTCCACCATGGCAAGGTGTTGGCCGGCTTTGCCGGTGCTACGGCAGATGCATTCACTCTGTTTGAGCGTTTTGAAGCTAAGCTAGAAAAGCACCAGGGGCATTTGGCCCGCGCTGCCATTGAACTGACCAAGGACTGGCGCACCGACCGCGTGTTGCGCCGTCTGGAAGCCATGCTGGCAGTCGCCGACAAGCAGAGTTCGTTAATCATCACCGGCAACGGCGACGTGCTGGAGCCCGAAAACGGCATTGTCACGATTGGTTCGGGGGGCGCTTATGCGCAGGCGGCAGCGATGGCATTGCTCAACCATACCGAGTTGTCGGCCGCAGACATTGTCAAACGCTCGCTCGAAATTGCGGGTGAGTTGTGCATTTATACCAATATGCAGCACATAGTCGAGGTGCTTGAGGACAGTCCGGCGCATGCGGAGTAAGTAAGCACTGTTCTCAAATCATCAATTAGTTATGACCCCTCAAGAAATCGTTTCCGAACTCGACAAGCACATCGTGGGCCAGGCCCAGGCCAAACGCGCGGTTGCCATCGCACTACGCAACCGCTGGCGGCGCCAGCAGGTTGAAGGTGATTTGCGTGGGGAAATCACGCCGAAGAATATTTTGATGATTGGCCCAACCGGCGTCGGCAAGACCGAAATTGCCCGACGGTTGGCGCGGTTGGCTGATGCACCCTTTATCAAGGTTGAGGCGACCAAGTTCACAGAGGTAGGGTATGTGGGTAAAGACGTGGACTCCATCATTCGCGACCTGGCCGATATCGCTGTCAAGCAAACCCGCGAGACTGAAAAACGCAAGGTGCGTGCGCGTGCAGAAGACTCTGCCGAAGAGCGCATTCTCGACATCCTGATTCCACCCGCGCGAGGCGAGTTTGGGGTTGTCAACGCGGACGACTTGCCACAAAGCACAGCACGCCAGACTTTTCGTAAGAAGTTGCGTGAGGGGCAACTGGCGGATCGCGAAATCGAGATCGACGTCGCCCAGGCGGTGCCGCAGCTCGAAGTGATGGGCCCCCCTGGCATGGAGGAAATGACCGAACAGTTGCGCGGTATGTTTGGCCAGATGGGTCAGGTCAAGCGACAGACCCGCAAGCTCAAGATCAGCGAAGCGCAGAAACTGTTGGTGGATGAAGAGGCCGCCAAGTTGGTCAATGAAGACGATATCAAGACCCAGGCCGTGCATATGCTGGAGCAAAACGGTATTGTGTTTATTGACGAGATCGACAAGGTAACTTCGCGCAGCGAGGGCAGCGGCGCCGAGGTGTCACGCCAGGGTGTACAGCGCGATCTGTTGCCGCTGGTGGAGGGGACGACCGTGTCCACTAAATACGGGGTTGTGAAGACTGATCACATCCTGTTCGTGGCGTCGGGCGCTTTTCACCTGAGCAAGCCCAGCGATTTGATTCCCGAGTTGCAGGGGCGTTTTCCCATTCGGGTGGAGTTGCAGTCGCTGTCGGTGAAAGACTTCGAGGCAATCCTCACGCAAACCCATGCGTCACTGGTCAAGCAGTATCAGGCGTTATTGGCTACAGAAAATGTCACAGTGGAATTTACCCCTGAGGGCATTACCCGATTGGCGCAAATCGCTTTTGACGTGAATGAACGCACGGAGAATATCGGTGCACGGCGCTTGGCCACGGTAATGGAGCGACTGCTCGACGACGTCAGTTTTGACGCAACGTCCTTGTCAGGTCAGACGGTGCACGTTGATGCACCCTACGTGGACACCCGTCTGGGTGAACTCAGCCAGAACGAAGACCTGTCGCGTTACATCTTGTGACACCTTGCGGTGCAGACCGTTAGCGCTGTTCTTAATGGACCGGGATTCACGAAGACTCTCAAGCATTACTTTCATTGATCGCGCTAAGTCCTTAATTTAGAACGATTTTTGTTGCCTTTGCGGCTTCAAAATCGCTTCTAAGTCCTTGATTTCATTGGAAAAAATTCTCGTAAGCCCTCTTGCAAGATGCACTTTTGCTGATACAGTGCAAAAAAGTGCAATTTAGTGGTGAAAAGTGCCTCCAGGTGGGCATTTTCTGTTTCCGTGCAAAAAAGGTGGTTTGCGGTGTTTCAAGGGGCTTCGTCTCTCAGTCTGGATGGAAAGGGTCGGTTGTCTGTGCCGACCCGGCATCGTGACGTCCTGAGTGCGACGGCGGCGGGGCAGTTGACCATTACCAAGCATCCACACGGCTGCCTCATGGTGTTTCCCCGTCCAGAATGGGAAAAGTTTCGTGAGCGTATTGCCGCGCTGCCCATGTCCGCCCAGTGGTGGAAGCGCATTTTTCTGGGTAACGCCATGGATGTGGAGATGGATGCTACGGGCCGTGTTCTGGTGTCTCCTGAATTGCGCGAAGCAGCCGGTATTGCCAAAGACACGATGTTGTTGGGCATGGGAAATCACTTCGAGTTGTGGGATAAAGCGACTTACGACACCCTAGAAGCCAAGGCCATGCAGGGCGAGATGCCCGATGTCTTCAAGGACTTTTCCTTTTAAGGCCGGGCGGTGGAAACTTCATGGACCCACACTACCGTATTGTTGAACGAGGCTGTGGATGCGCTCTTCAACAATGCGACGGACCCCGCATCGCAGGAGTTTGACGGTACTTATGTCGACGCGACGTTTGGCCGTGGTGGGCACTCGCGCCTGATTTTGTCGCGACTGTCACCCCTTGGAAAGTTGATTGCCTTTGACCGTGACCCGGAGGCGGTGGCTCAGGCCAATGCCATTTTGGACGAGCGGTTTTCGATCCGGCATGCAGCTTTTTCACATATTGCAGATTTGCCCGGTGGTAGCGCTGCAGGCATTTTGCTGGATCTGGGCATTAGTTCGCCCCAGATTGACAACCCGGTTCGTGGATTCAGCTTTCGTTTCGACGGACCGCTGGATATGCGTATGGATACCACGCGTGGTGAGAGTGTGGCTCAGTGGCTGGCGACGGCCGAAACCAATCAAATCGCGGAGGTGATACGTGAATATGGTGAAGAACGGTTTGCTGGCCCAATTGCAAAGGCGATTGTTGCTCGCCGACAGGAACGGGGCCCAATTTCAACCACCACCGAGTTGGCCCAACTCGTGGCTGACACGGTCAAAACCCGCGAGCCGGGCCAGAACCCTGCAACGCGCACATTTCAGGCTT
>JBAWYQ010000185.1:0-7829 GCA_037143475.1 Burkholderiales bacterium
CCAGCGGCGGGCCGCCCAGAAAAATGGTGCCCTGGTTCTTGACGATGATGGTCTCGTCACTCATGGCCGGCACATAGGCGCCACCGGCCGTGCAGCTGCCCATGACCACAGCAATCTGGGCAATGCCCTCGGCGCTCATATTGGCCTGGTTGAAGAAGATGCGGCCAAAGTGATCGCGGTCCGGAAACACTTCATCCTGATTCGGCAGGTTGGCACCGCCCGAGTCCACCAGATAGATGCAGGGCAGGCGGTTTTGCTGGGCAATCTCCTGCGCACGCAAATGCTTCTTGACGGTGACGGGGTAGTAAGTGCCGCCCTTCACGGTGGCGTCGTTGCACACGATCATGCAGTCCACGCCCGAAACGCGGCCAATGCCGGCAATCACCCCGGCGCAGGGTGCGCTGTCGGTGCCATCGCGGTCCGGGTACAGCCCGAAGGCCGCCAGCGGAGACAGTTCCAGAAACGGGGTGCCAGCGTCCAGCAGGTTGTGCACGCGGTCGCGCGGCAACAATTTGCCCCGGGCCGTGTGCTTGGCGCGGGCGGCGGTGCCTCCGCCCATCGCAGCCTTGTCGGTCTGGGCATTGAGATCGGCCACCAGGGCGCGCATGGCAGCAGCATTGGACTGAAAGTCGGCCGAGCGGGCGTTAAGTTGGGTTTCCAGAATGGACATGACGGTGTTCCACGAAATAGGGGTTCAGGGCAAACTGCATTTTCAGCGTGTTCGGGTTGTTCTGGCAGGTCATAGAGGTTGCAAATCGTGCCACGCAGCGAAATTTACTGCACACTAGCAGCATGCTCGCCTCTTCTCCCGTTGCCGCAACGCCAATGGCCTTTGCCCGCTCCATTGTGAGCGCATATGAGCGCTATGGATTAGACCCCGCCAACACTCTGCGATTGGCACAGATTGCGCCAGAGCAACTGGACAGAACCGATGCCCGCATCACGGCGTGGCAGATGGAAAAACTGTCCGGCTGCGCCATGCAGGAGCTGGACGACGAGGCACTGGGCTGGTTCAGCCGCCGCCTGCCCTGGGGCAGCTACGGCATGCTGGCGCGCGCCTCCATCAGCGCGCCCACCTTGGGCGTAGCCATCACCCGCTGGTGCCGCCATCATGGCCTGATTGCGCCCGATATTGCGCTTGAGCTAAGTGTGGCAGGTGACGTGGCCACCATCCGCATTACCGAACGTTCCGCCGCACCGGCAGGCTGGGCGGCAGGGGATTCTGCGCAGGTCAAGGAGGAGCCCGCAAAGCGGGCGGGGGACACGGAGCAGAGTCCCCTGCCACACAGCCTGCCCCCACACATGCGCGAATTCTGCCTGGTATCGGTTTTGCGCAATATCCACGGCCTGGCCTGCTGGTGGGTGGACTCACGCATTCCTTTGCACAGCGCCGAATTTCCCTTTGCACCACCGCCCCACGCCAGCGCATATTCAGTACTATTTAGCGGTACAAGCCGCTTCCAGAAAGCGCAGGCCGCTATTGTTTTTGATGCAAGCTACCTGGCCCTGCCGCTGCGTCGGGACGAAAAAGCCCTGCAACAAATGCTGCAACACGCCCTGCCGCTGACGGTTCTGCAATACCGCCGGGACCGCCTGCTGGTGCAGCGCGTGCGGCAAACCCTGTCCAGCCGTGCCCAACACATCCACGGTGCCGAAGCACTTGCCGCCCTTTTGCACGTATCCCCGCGCACACTGCACCGCCAGCTCAAGGAAGAAGGCGCAACACTCCAGGGTTTGAAAGATGAGGTACGCCAGGCGCGGGCGCTTGAACTGCTGAATCGCACGCAGCGCCCCATCAAACAAGTGGCCGAAGCGGCAGGCTTTCGCAACGAAAAGAGCTTTATCCGCGCCTTCAAGGGCTGGACCGGAACGTCACCCGCCGAGTTTCGCAAACAGTCCACGCGCCTGGCGTGATTTGTCGCCTTGGTGGCACATCCTGCGCCAGCAGTATCCCTAGACTACGTGCTCCATGCCATCCCTTTGCCCCTGCATCGTCACCCGGCATCCGCCCCGATTAAGCCTTGAAAGAACACCATGAAACTGGAAATACCCGAGCACAAGAAGCTCATGCACACCATGGTCACCCCCATTCGCTGGGGCGACATGGATGCCATGGGCCACGTCAACAACACCGTCTACCTGCGCTACATGGAAACCGCGCGCATCCAGATGATGGGCGACGCCGGGTTCACGACCAATCCCACGGGCGAGGGATTTGTGATCGCCAACATCTTCTGCAACTTCATCCGGCAATTGGAATATCCAGGCGAGGTACAGATTCACAGCTACGTGGGCGCCATCGGCCGGTCATCATTCGACCTGTACCACGAGTTGCGGCGCACCGATGGCGGCGATACCGTTTATGCCAACGGCGGTGAAACCATGGTGTGGCTTGATTTTCCCAACCAGAAGTCGCGTCCAATGCCGCAGGAGTTGCGAGCGTGGTTGAAGGGGGATTGAGGGGTAGCAGCAGCCTTTATGCGGTGGCAGCAATGGGCGGAAGGAGTCGGCCACGAACGGCAGGTTCCTGGAATTCAAAAGGCTGCCCACCAACTCCTCAAACATCCCATCAATCACGCAGACGTGGAAGTACACATGGATATTCAAGCCGGAGGCGAATCGGTGGATGCAGGGGGGGGTTAACTTCCGGTCGCGTTCAGAATCCACTCGCGGTGCGCGTCGCACAGTGAACCCGTACCATCGCCATTTACCTGAATCACCCGCGCCACATAGGATCCTGCCGGAAGCGCTGAGACGTTGGCAAAAGCATTCCAGCCCGAACTTGCCAGAGCGGGTTTGTTGAAATGCGTGGCGACGTCGGGACGGCTGACATTGGTTGCCGCCTGCACATACGCCTTGGTCGGACCTTCCAGTTCCAGGTACACCTCTTTGGGTGTTGTGCCAGCAACCGCGTCGGCCGCCCAGCCTTGCAACCTGACTTTGGCCTTGTCGGTGATCACCGTGGACTCTTTGGCAGCAACATCGTTGACCATGTCGATGGAACATTGATCGGTTGCCTTTAATGCGTTGGGAATCGATGCGGGCCGCACGGCGCTCGGGGCCGAAAAAGCCGTGTCAGCACTGCCAGCCGGTGTTGCGCCGGTTACTGTAGTGGATAAAGCGGTTTTGTCAGGGGCTTTGTCCGAACAGGCGGTTAATGCGGCCAAAATGCTTGCGATAGTTAATGTGCTGAGCGAATGTTTCATGGTGTTCAATGAGAAGGCATGTGCAATTGTCGCCGCTATCCGTTGCCAGGCTGTTTGAGAATAGGCTATTTGGTGTGATATTCTGCTGTACCTGTCAAAAAGGTGACCATAAAGTCACATGAAGAATACGCAAAGGGAGATTTTAAATGATTACAACTCACCGCCCGATAGTTGCCCGCGTCCTTGTCAATTGGCTGCTTCTGGTTCTAACCATGCTGAGTGTTCAAGCCTGGGCCGCAACGCCGATGGTTTCGGCGGGTGTTTCTCACTCCTGCGCCGTGCTCAGCAGCGGCGCTGTGCAGTGCTGGGGAGACAACAGGAGCGGCCAGCTTGGCAATGGCAGCACAACCATCAGCAGCAGCCCGGTGAGCGTGAACGGCATAAGCAACGCCACCTTGGTCTCGGCGGGTGATGGTCACTCCTGCGCCGTGCTCGGCAGCGGCGCCGTGCAGTGCTGGGGGGCTAACAGCAACGGCCAGCTTGGCAATGGCAGCACAACCAGCAGCAGCATCCCAGTGAGTGTGAGCGGCATCAGCAACGCCACCTCGGTTTCGGTCTCGGTGGCAGGTTCTCACTCCTGCGCCGTGCTCAGCAGCGGCGCTGTGCAGTGCTGGGGATCTAACGGCAGCGGCCAGCTTGGCAATAGCAGCTACAGCAACACCAACAGCAGCCCAGTGAGCGTGAGCGGCATCAGCAACGCCACCTCGGTCTCGGCGGGAAGTGGTCACTCCTGCGCCGTGCTCGGCAGCGGCGCTGTGCAGTGCTGGGGGTCAGACAATTATGGGCAGCGGGGCACCGGTCGGGTCTTGTCGTTGTACTTCACCCCAGGCTCGGTGGTGGGTGCCAATGGCCAAGGTCTGCTGAATTTGAGTGTCACAGCACCCTCCAGTCTGGTTGCCGACGCCGACAAGGTGTTTGCCTGGGCTGAGAGAACCTATGCAGCCATTTTTGGACCCGCAGGCCAATCTTCGCAAACTATTACTGGCTACCGCTACCGCGCCTACACCGGAGGGCATTTCTTGGCGGTCAATGACAGCGACACCCCTCATTTGTTGTACCTTGGACCCCTGAGCAACAGCACGATTCTGGATCTGGGCTTGTTGTCAGGCTGGCTGGTGCAAGCCGGACCTTAACGTAATAGCTGACGCCTCACACGGCGTGCCCCAGCCAGTGGAGGGCCGCTTTGGAGGATGCAAGGCGTCAAGTTCACGGGCGGCACCGCGTCTAAAACGGGTATTCGCGCTCCGACCCCAAATTCGCTTGCAGCGCTCGGTCTTCTCGAATGCCCTTGACGCGGGGACAAACGAATCGCTTACGGCACCCAACCACCACCCCCGCGCCCGACATACGGTCCTGACCCGCCGCGCGCGACTTTGTAAAAGAATGTTTAAAAACGGTTGATCAGTCAATAGCGAACGGAGAATATTTGAACTACAGGGGAGTTCACATTGACCGCCTACATCCTCGCTGCTGTGGCTACCGTTCTGGGAATCGCCGCCATCGTACTGGCAATGCGATTGCGCAGGGCACTTGTCGACAAGACGCGGTACAAGCGTTACGCACTGAAACTGCGCGAGACAGAAAAGTCGCTCAAAAAACACGCCTTCTTTGACCCCCTGACGGGGCTCGCCAATCGGTTGCTGTTGGTTGACCGCTTCCAACTGGCCATGCAGCACGCCAAGCGCAGTCGCAAGCAATTTGCCGTACTGATGGTGGACCTGAACAAATTCAAGGCCATTAACGACACCTATGGTCACGCGGCCGGCGATACCGTTCTGATCGCGGTGGCCCAGCGCCTGGTCTCCATCGTGCGCGCCTCCGACACGGTGGCCCGTCTGGGTGGCGATGAGTTTGCGCTGATCATTGAGTCCATCTCGGAGCGCGAGCAAATCACCGCGCTGGGTCAGAAGCTGATTGACATGCTCGGTGAGGAAGTTGCCCTGGACTCGGGTCACGCGGTCAGCGTGGGCGGCAGTATTGGCATCGCGTGGTACCCCAAAGACGGCGAAAGCCTGAAAGACATACTGGACGTCGCAGACCAGGCCATGTACTTCTGCAAAACCTCCGGAATCATGCCATTTGCCTGAACGCGCACGGTGCGCCGCCGCGCCCGGTCTACAGCGCCGGGGCGGCGCGCTGGATGATGGCGGCGCAGTCCAGTCCGCGCGGCAAGGTGCCAAAGGTCAGGCCACTGGTGTCACCCTGCAGGCGCGCAGCGCAAAACGCGTCGGCCACAGCCGGATTGCCGTAACGCACCAGCAGTGAGCCCTGCAAGGCCAACGCCATTTTCTCCACCACACTGCGGGCCCGGTATTCGATGGCGGAAAGGTCCACCAGTTCGCTACCCAGGCGGGCGACGTAATGGTCCAGCCGCCGGTCGGCGCCAGCGCCAGCCTGCACTTCATCCATATAGGCATCGACAGAACCGGGGTTGCGACTCATGGCGCGCAGCATGTCCAGGCATTGCACGTTGCCACTTCCCTCCCAGATGGAGTTGACCGGTGACTCGCGGAACAGACGCGGCATGATGCAGTCTTCCATCACGCCACTGCCGCCTATACATTCCATCGCCTCATAAGCATGGGCAGGGGTGCGTTTGCAGATCCAGTATTTGCCAACCGCGGTGCCCACACGCACCAGCATTTTTTCATGCTCGCTGCTGTCACCCACATCCAGCGCGCGGCCAATGCGCATGGTCAGCGCCAGCGCGGCTTCGTGCTCGATCACCAGGTCGGCCAATACGTTCTGCATCAGAGGCTGCTCAACCAGCAGCTTGCCAAAAGCTGAGCGGTAGTTGCAGTGGTGCAGCGCCTGGGCCACCGCCTGGCGCATACCGCTGCTCGAACCAATCATGCAGTCAAACCGCGTCATGGTGACCATCTTCAAAATGGTGGCCACGCCACGGCCCTCAGGGCCCACCATTTGCGCCCAGGCGCCGCGCAGCTCGGTCTCGCAGGAGGCGTTGGCCACGTTGCCCATTTTGTTTTTTAGCCGCTGAATCTGCATGGCGTTCTTGCTGCCGTCCGGACGCCAGCGCGGCAGCCAGAAGCAGGACAGGCCACTTTGCGTTTGCGCCAGCACCAGAAAGGCGTCACACATGGGGGCCGACACAAAATACTTGTGGCCCACCAGCTCATACGCTTGCCCAGACCCACCTGCACCCAATGCATGGGCGCGCACGGTGTTGGCCCGCACGTCGGAGCCGCCCTGCTTTTCGGTCATGGCCATGCCCACGGTGACGGCCGCTTTTTGCTCCATCGGAATGTTGCGGTGGTCGTAGCCCAGGGCGGTGATCTTGGGCAGCCACTGCGCCGCCAGATCCGGTTGTTGCAACAAGGCGGGAACAACTGCGGACGTCATGGTCACAGGGCAACCGTGGGCGGCTTCCACCTGGGCCATGAGGTAGAACTTTGCGGCGCGCGCCACATGGGCGCCCGCCTGTGGTTTGAGCCAGTGGGAAGCGTGCAGTCCCTGCTCCAGCGAAGTTTTCATCAGCTGGTGATACGCAGGGTGGAAACGCACCTCGTCCACGCGGTGGCCATAGTTGTCGTGGGTGTAGAGCGTCGGTTTGTTCTCGTTGGCCTGAAAACCCAACTCAATCATTTCCGCAGAGCCGGTCAACTTGCCGAAGGCCTGTAGGTCACTCTCGGCCCAGGCAGCACCTTCGCGCGCCACGGCTTCGCGCAAAGCCACGTCCTGCTGGTACAGGTTGGTGTCCTTGAGCGCGGGTGGCTGGTTCTCCACGATGTGGGTTTCAGCCAGATGCCCGAAAGAGGCACTCAAGGCGGTGGCGGGTGTGGTGGTTTGCAGCATCGAGATGGCCTCAGTCCTTGGCCGCGCGGCGGGCTTTTTGTGCTTCCAGCGTTTCGGTCGGCGCCCCCTGTTTGACCCACTCGGCGTAGCCCCCATCAATGTGGGCCACATTGGTCATACCCATGTCTTGCAGTGCCTTGGCCGACAGGGCGCTGCGCCAGCCCGCGCCACAGAAAAGGATGTATTCCTTGGTCTCGTCACCAAAAATCGGTTTGTAATAGGGCGAGGCTGGGTCCACCCAAAACTCCAGCATGCCGCGCGGCGCATGGAACGCGCCAACCACGGCACCATGCGCCAGCTCACGGATGTCGCGAATGTCGACCAGCAGGGTTTTGGGGTCATTGAGCCGGGGCAGCACCTCGGCTACGGTGTAGGTGCGAACTTCTTCCATGGCCTCGTCAACGAGGTCGCGAGAAGATTTGGTAATAGGCATCGGTTACTCCTGTGGCCAACTGTTTCGGGCTCGATACTACCCTGCCAGCGAACGCTGAATGATGATTTTCTGCACGTCGCTCGTGCCCTCGTAAATCTGGCAGACGCGCACATCGCGGTAGATGCGCTCTACCGGAAAGTCGCTGACATAACCATAGCCGCCCAGCGTCTGGATAGCGGCGCTGCACACTTTTTCTGCCATTTCGCTGGCAAACAGCTTGGCCATGGCAGCTTCTCTCAGGCAGGGGCGACCGGCGTCCCGCAGCGAGGCGGCATGCCAGATCAGCTGGCGCGCCGCTTCCAGTTGCGTGGCGCAGTCGGCGAGCCTGAAACCTACCGCCTGGTGATTGAAGATAGCCGTACCAAAACTCTGACGGT
>JBAWYQ010000186.1:0-7754 GCA_037143475.1 Burkholderiales bacterium
CGAAGTTCTGCTTCGTTGCGGCGCATCATGTCTTGAACCGTCAGATTCATGTAAATGATGTCATTTTTCTTATCTGCAATCATCACATTGGCGCTTGCCTTGTTCAACGCTTGCACTACGCGCACGTTGGTGATGGCGGCATCCGCCGCGAGTTGCAGCGATTTCTGCACACGATCAATCGACTCTGATATGCGCGCCTTCTGCCCCGGCAGGCGATCCATCGGCACATCCAGTTTTCCATCGGCATAGCCTGACACGACGTCGACAATGCGCGACTGCACCGCGATGTGGGACTGGACCAGGGAGTTGATGGACTCCCCCATATTTTTGTAAGACCCTTCGAGCTGGTCTACCGGCATGACATGGTCAATCATTCCCAAGGTGTGCTGACGCGCCATCTCCTGCTGCGCCGCCTCAAAGCTCAGCAGGGTATCTTTCATTTTGCCCAGTGGCGCCAGAAGCTGGCCAATTTCGCTGCCATCAGCCTCTATCGGAATTTCGAGATTGCCAGCAGCCACCTGGTTCGCCACGGCCAGCGCCTTGGTCAATGGGCGCGTAATGCTCGAAGTGACCATCCAGGCAATCAGCAACGCTACCGCTACGGCAATGCCCACAATCACCAGCGCAGACTTGAAAATCTGGTTTGACAAGCTCGCCGATTCACCCAAGTCTTCCTTCATGCGCTCAAGCTGTCCATCCACAAATGGCTTGAGTTCTAGTTGAAGCGCGTCGCTGGACTGATCGAATCCCGCCATCAACTTGTTGCCCGCTTCCGGCCCGCCCTCGACATAGGCTTTCGCCATCAGTTGGCCTTTGTCGTAGTACTCGGCGGTCTTTGTCTTGAGAGCTTCAATTTTATTCACCCAATCTTTTTCATTGGCGTCACGAAAGTGCTTTTCAAAAATACCAAGAGTCGCCTTAAGCGCGTCGTAATGTTCTTTGGCCTTTGCAAAGCCATCATCCAAGCCATCCTTGCCCCGAGTGGCCGATATATCGGAGAGGTATTGCTGAATTTGCACCACGTTCTTGTCGAGGTCTGCAGCCATCAGTGCATGCTGGGCGCTTTGCTCTGAAACCTGCGTCAGATTTTGGCGCACATGCGCGAGCTGACCTCCTAACCAGACGGTGAATGCAATAAACAGTGCGATCGGCAATGCCAGGCCGATCAAAATCCTGCTCCTGATAGACAAGTTGGTGAGATTCATGGTGAATTCCAATAAATAAGATCGACGCCCGACTATCTCATGCGACAGCAGGTCAACCAATGATCAACGTTGGATGGTCAGTGTTTTTGTTCTACAAGAAGCGCCAGTTCCTCAATGTCGAGCGCCCGATCAGGGTTCAGGATTGTGATGAACTCTTCGCCCAACTTACCCATTCCGAGTATGAATTCCTTGGGAATCACACTGCCAAATTGGGGCGGGGCCTCGATATCGTGTGGCGCAAAGGAGATGACCTCATTCACCGCATCCACAAAAAGTCCCAGCGGCACCCGCGCATCCTCCAGAGTAGCTTCCAGAATGATGACACTACTGCGCTTGCCGATGGGTGACTTTCTGCCAAAGAACCTTGCGTGCAGGTCAATGACAGGAACGACGGCGCCGCGCAGATTGATAACGCCACGCAAGAAAGTAGGCATTTGGGGCACAACGGTGATTCCGGCGTACTGAATGATCTCGCGGACATTGCGAATATCAACGGCATACACCTCGCCCTCTGCCTGGAACGCGAGGCATTGCAGGCTGGAAGCATCAACAACCGCCGGCTTGGACTCCGTAGTTTCTTTACTCATACTCTGGCAAGCTCCTTTGCGTCTTCAACGGCCTGGCCCGAAGGGGCGGCCGTTGCTCTTGAAACATAATGCTGCTGCTCGGCCGTCACCACGTCCCCCAGCGCCCCGACATCGAGGATGAGGGCCACTTCGCCACTGCCCAGGATGGACGAGCCCGAGATGCCGCGCAACGACTGGAACAGCCGCCCCAACGGCTTGATCACCGTCTGGTGCTGGCCCATCAGCACTTCGACCTCAATGCCAAAGCTGCCCCTTGGTGAGTTCACCACCACCACGCTGACCCGATCGGGCATCATCGACTCAATGCTGTAGAGCGTGCGCAAACGCACCACCGGCAGGATCTGCCCGCGCAGCTCCAGCACATGGCGCCCCACCGCGTCGACCTTGACGTGCTGGTCTGCCGCCTCAATGACTTCCACCACCGATTCCAGCGGCAGCACAAACTTCGATGGCCCCACTCCTACCAGGAAGCCATCAATGATGGCCAGCGTCAGCGGCAGCCGGATGTCGACCTGCAAGCCCACGCCGGGCACACTGTTGAGCCGGATGGTGCCTCGCAGGGCCTCAATGTTGCGTCGCACCACGTCCATGCCCACTCCGCGACCGGAGAGGTTGGTGACTTGCTCGGCGGTGGAGAAGCCCGGCTCGAAGATGAGCATGTTGATCTCGTCTTCGCTGGGCACGACGCCTTGTTCGACCAGGCCCCGGTTCCAGGCGCGCTGCAGTACCCGCTCGCGGTTGATGCCGCGTCCGTCGTCGTCAATGCGAATGAGGATGGCGCCGGTCTCGTGGCGCGCGCTTAGGGTGAGGTGGCCGGCGCGGCTCTTGCCCGCAGCCAGGCGCTCTTGCGGGGGCTCCAGCCCATGGTCGAGCGAGTTGCGCACCAGGTGCATGAGGGGGTCGGCGATCTTTTCGACCATGGATTTGTCGAGTTCGGCCTCGCCGCCAACGATTTCGAAGTTGACTTCCTTGCCCAGGCTGGCTGCGGTGTCGCGCACCACCCTTCTGAAGCGGCTGAAGGTCTCGCCCACAGGCACCATGCGCAGTCCGAGCGTGCCGTTGCGGATTTCTTCGATCAACCCGTTCATCTGCAGGTTGGCTTCGATCAGGCTTTCATGGTGGGTTTCGCGTGCCAGCAGCATGGCGCCGGCACCTGCAATGACGAGTTCGCCGAGCAGGTTGATGACGGCATCCAACCGGTCGGCCTGTACGCGGATGTAGCGCTCTTCGCTGGGTGCGTTGTCGCG
This sequence comes from Burkholderiales bacterium, assembly GCA_037143475.1. Classification (GTDB taxonomy): domain Bacteria; phylum Pseudomonadota; class Gammaproteobacteria; order Burkholderiales; family Burkholderiaceae_C; genus Allorhodoferax. The sequence goes on from JBAWYQ010000186.1 coordinate 3,040, forward strand.
GATCTTTTGTTGTTTGCCCAACGCGGCAGCGACCACTTCGGGGGCCACGCCGGCTTGGCTCTCCAGCAGGTCCCCGAGCTTGGGTTTGCCGGTGGCCGGGGTGGCGCGGCTTTGTTGTTGGTTGGTGAGGACTTGTTCGAGTTTGTCCTGGGTGACCGCACCGACCGAGACGAGCATTTCGCCCAGTCGGGGGGTCTCGGGCATTTCTTCAATGGCGCGGGCCAGCTTTTGGTCGGCGGTCTCGGGGGCCACGACGTCTAACTCACAGTCGTCGAGCACGAAGCTGAAGGCGCCTTCGATGTCTTCGCGGCTGGCTTCGGTCTGCAGCTCCATGTGAAAGCTCAGGTAGCAGCTTTCGGGGTCAAGTTTGTCCAGGGTGGGGATGGTGTCGGTGCCGGTGCGCACGGAGATGACTTGGCCCAGCCCACCGAGGTAGCGGGCAATGGACAGGGGGTCCATGCCGTTGCGAAAGGTCTCCAGCCCAAATTGGGCCGAGATGTTCCAGATGCGTGGGCCCTGGGTTGTCTGCGCTGGCTCTGCACTGGGCTTGGTGGCTTTGGCCGCTTGGGCGGGTGCGCTACCCGGCTCGGTGAGTGCGCGCAGTTGCACTACGAGGTCAGCACGGGTTTCTTTTTGTTCGGCTGTGTCGGCGTCTTCGTTGGCTGCGGTTTCGACCAGGAATTTGATTTGGTCGTTGCATTGGAGCAGCAGGGTGCTGATGTCGGGGCTCAGCGCAATGTCGCCGTCGCGCATTTTGTCGAGCAGGGTTTCGACGTGGTGGGTGAATTCGACCACCCGGTTCAGTCCAAAGATGCCAGCCGAGCCTTTGACGGTGTGGGCGCAGCGAAACAGGGAGTCCAGGAGTTCGCGGTTGTCGGGTTGTTCTTCGAGTTCGAGCAGCAGGGTCTCGATGGCTTCAATCTGTTCGGCCGCCTCGCTGATGAACACAGGCATGGCCTGTTCGATGAATTCTTTGTCGGTTTGGGCTCCAAAGCTCACGTTGCGCTCTCCTCACCAGCGTTCTTGAGGTAGCGCTTGTCCAGCCAGTGGCCATACCCCAGCAATTCACACGCAGCACTGAAGGCCTGGCTGCTCTCCACCAGGCGCCACGGCGTCTCCAGGTTCGACAGCGCAGCTAACAGTTGCAGCCCCGAGCCGTCTATCTCCTGCACTTGTCCCGCCGAGATCTCCAGGTGCGCCCTTCCACTCTTGCCTTGCTCCTCCACCCACGCTAGCAACGCGTCTCGGGTCGAGAGAGCACTGTAAATTCGCATATCGTTCGGTAGATCAAAGGTCATATTCATGATGTTCCTTGGAGCATCGGGTTGTGCACCATAGCGATGCTATCGCATGGACCCATAGGTTTAGTGAGAAGTCCTTATGATGGAGCAACATTCTTTGCCACACCATCAGACGCGTCCGGTTTTGGTGTCGGGAAAATCTGCCGATCTGTCAGAAAATGACTACCCCTCAATCTTTGAGTTGATGCTCCACAGCGTACATCACCAGCTCAGCCAGGCTGGTCACGCTCAGTTTCTCCATGAGTCGGACCTTGTGGGTGCTCACGGTTTTGTTGCTGATACAGATTTTTTCCGCAATCTCGTTGACTCCCAAACCGGCCACAAGCAGACGAAAGACTTCCATTTCCCGATCCGAAAGGCGGCTGTGCGGTGGCCCATCGGTGGGGCCATTGGCGTCAAACGCCATCTTCTCGGCCATCACCGGCGCAATGAACTTGCCACCCGAGGCCACGCGACGAATGCCGGACAACAACACCTCGGGCTCGCAATCCTTGGTCACATAGCCATTGGCGCCCGCACGCAGGGCTCGTGACGCAAGTTGCGTCTCATTGTGCATGCTCAGCACCAGGATGGGCAATGTGGGGCGTTGTGACCGAATACGCACGATCAAGTCAGGTCCGCTGACACCGGGCATGTTCATGTCCAGCAACAATATATCGGGCTCATGGGTTCTCAGACCCTCCAACACTTCGGCACCATTGGACGCCTCCGCGATGACGGTCAGGTCTGGCGCCATGGCAAAGATCTGCTTGAGACCACTGCGTACGATCGCGTGATCATCGGCCACGAGTAGTCGAATCATGATGCTCCCTGCAATGCAACACTGTCCAGCGGAATGTTGACACACACCCTGGTGCCATCACCCACAGCGCTGTGAACCTCTAGCGTTCCGCCCAGCGCGATAGCACGCTCTCGCATGCCCAGCAATCCGAAGGTTTTGGTTTGTCCCATGGTCGTGGTGTCAAATCCTTGGCCATTGTCCTTGACCATGACGCTGAGCACACCGTCACCGCGCTCGACACTGACCACCACCCGCGTCGCTTTCGCATAGCGGGCAATGTTGGTGAGTGACTCCTGGACAATGCGAAAAATAATCACCGACCGGACTTCGTCCATGTCGATATTCTCTTCACATGGACAAAAATCGAACTTGGCACCCGAATGCTTGGCGTGGTGATCGCACAACCATTCAATCGCCGGTACCAGGCCCATGTCCAGGGCCGCGGGGCGCAGCGACACCGCCACATTGCGCACCGCATGAATGCCCTGATCCACCAAATCCTTCATATCCTGCAATTTGCGCTCCATCGCCGGATTTTCATTGGCCAACTGAATCTTGAGAAGCGACAGGTCGATCCGCAACGCCGTGAGAATTTGCCCCAACTCGTCGTGAACTTCGCGGGCGATGTGTTTGCGCTCTGCCTCGCGCGTGGCCTCGCTTTTTGCCGCCAGCTCACGCAACTGCTGGCGTGACGCCTTGAGGTCGAGCTCTGCCTGCTTGCGCACACTGACGTCCCGAATGACCGCCATGTTGAGAATGCCGCGATTGGTTTGCAAAGGCGCAAAACTCACATCGGCCGGAAACACCGAGCCATCCTTGCGCCGGCATTCGGCACTGGAATAGCCGTCTTGCAAGCTCTGCGGAACCAGAACTTCCAGCGATATTTCGCGCAGTTCGTGCCGCGTGTATCCAAACAGACGTTCGGCACAGGCGTTGATCTGAACAATCATTCCACGTACGTCGGTCAGCACAAAGGCGTCGGGTGCGAATTCAAGAACGTCGCGAAACATGCCTTCGAGGCTTCGGCGCTGGGCATACGCATCGACATGCGCCTTGACGCGCGCCAAGGCCACTTCCCGATTGACAGGGCGGGGAATGAAATCGGCTCCGCCGGCCGCAAAAGCCTTCTTTTCAGCTTCCGCGTGGCTTTCCGCGGTGATGAAAATGATGGGGATGTCCTTGGTCAGATCGCTGGCTTTGAGTTCCTCGCAAACTGCATAGCCGTCCATGCCCGGCATACGCACATCCAGCAAAATGAGCTGCGGCAATTGCGTCCTGGCGATCTCAATGGCAGCAATGCCACCCGACGCCAATGCCACGCGGTAACCACCTTTGACAAGATAGGCCTGCATGAGCTTGAGGTTGATTTCGGAATCATCAACCACCAGAACCAACGGAGCAAAATTATCCGTGATTAACATTGATTCATCATCCCTGCTGTTGCCACCGCCAGAGTGTAGCTGCAGCCATCACGCCGCGCCGCCCAATCGGGAACGAATGGCCAGCTGCAGCCTGGAAAACTCTTCTCGCACCTGCGCCAGCAAGAATGGGTCGATGCGACCTTCCCGCGCAGCCAACTCCATCTGACTCCACAGACTCTGCAGTAGCGTGGCGTTGAAATTGGCAACCAACCCTTTTTGCGTGTGCGCAATTCGCGCCAGTTCCACCCAGTTCAATGGGTGCGACGGTGCGTCAAAGGAGGCGATGGCCTTCAGGGCATCCAGCAGGTAGTCCTCGCCAATAATCTCAAAAACGTCCTGATCGATGTCTTCCATTGCGTCGTAGTAGTCAACCATGTTGGCCACATCGGTGTCGTGGTGAATCGAGAGGGCAAGTCGGTCTACCGCATCGTAGAAGTCGGCTCGGCGTATCGGTTTGGTCAGGTAGAGGTCCAGTCCGGCACGCAAACCCGCCTCTTTCTCTTCGGGCATTGCCGCGGCCGTCAACGCAAAAATCGGGGTTCTCGGGCGTGCGTTGTCGCGCTCGTGCTGACGAACGAGCTGCGTCACTTCCAACCCACCCATTTCCGGCATATGCATGTCCATCAGTATCAGGTCGAACTGCCCATCCAACGGATAGGAAATTCAACCGCATGCGGGCAAGTATGACACGGGTTTTGTGATTCGAAAGCCGTCGACCAGTGCAGTTTGAGCCGTCGTGGCGGCTGAATGACGAGACTTCTGGCGAAAAGCGGCCTGCTGTCGGCCACGCACGCAGCCAACCTCCGCAGCGATTCAAACTCGCCGTCACGACCTCTCACCAACTGATGCGCTGATCGACCTCAAAGTCGGGTGCCGCTTGTGCCACCAGATCCCAGTCTGCTGGCTCGATTTGCGCCCCGTCACCCATCTGCGCATCACCACCGTCATCCCACAGTGGAGGCCCGCGCGCCGGGGCGATGTGCGGCGGCTCCGAGTCGACACCGATGTGGTCCAGAATCCGTCTGATCTGCGTGCCCTCGGTAATAAATGCGATCAGGCGCATCTGCCCACCACACAGCGGGCACAGCAGCGGGAACACTTCGTAGATGCGAGCGATCAAAACTGCCCACAGGTAATGCGCCTTCGACCGCGTGAGTTCATGACCTTGCGGTAGAGCATGGTCTGGGCTTCGCCGCTGAGTATTTCACCTTC
>JBAWYQ010000187.1:0-7744 GCA_037143475.1 Burkholderiales bacterium
GATGAATTTTTCCACCGCCGGCAGTGATCATGCCTTTGTAACGCTCCAGCATGGCTGGAACTTGTTCGCTCTGATCCGGGTGGATCATGAGAATGATTTCGTAGTGACGCATTGATACTCCTTTTGGATATCCCCCTCAGGGGTAAGAAAAGCTGCCCTCAGCGTCTAATTGAGGTGCAGCAAGGCGAAGCCCATGATTATAGCCCAGGCTGCACGCATCAAGTCAGTACATCGTTTCCTGTGGCCTGATTGGGCGTCACGAGGCTAACTAATACGGCAGTGACCAAACCCGCCGCCACTCCAAAAACGCCAGCGGACACGGGCTGTATTCCCCACCACAACCCATCCCCACCCAGCCCCAACACGGACCGGGCAGCTGGCAAATTAATTGCCATGTAATAGATGGTGACGCCCAAACCGGCCAGCATCCCCGCCACGGCGCCAGAACGCGTCGCGCCTTTCCAGAAAATGCCCAGCACCATGACTGGAACAAAAGCCGCACCCGCCAGTGAAAACGAGGCCGACACCAAATACAAAATGCCTGCTGGCCGCTGAGCAGCTACATAAGCAGCGATCAGTGCGACCACGAGCAAAGCAAACTTGGACCACATTACCCGACGCATCGCTTGCGCCTTGTCACCGTCGCCCTCAAAATATACGTCGTGCGCCATGGCGTTGCCTATGGTGAGCAGCAATCCGTCAGCGGTACTGAGTGCCGCTGCCAGCCCACCGGCCGCCACCAATACCGAAACGACATAGGGCAAACCACCAATTTCCGGCGTGGCCAACATGACCAGATCTGCGCCAATATTCAACTCGGCGAATTGCAAAATGTGATCCCCATTGACGTCAGAAACCGACAACAGACTCGGGTCGCGGGCCCACTGCGCTACCCATACTGGCAGGCTATCGAAAGGCTGCCCCACCAAATGGGCCATCACTTCGTACTTGACCAGCACCGCCAGCGCGGGTGCAGAAAGATAAAGTAATGCTATGAAAAACAGAGACCAAGCCACTGACGTACGCGCCTCAGCAACTGTAGGTGTCGTGTAAAAGCGCGTCAATAAGTGAGGTAAGCCAGCCGTACCCACCATCAAACAAAACATCAATGCCAAAAAATTGAGACGCGATGTATCAAACAGCTCTTTTTCTTCAGCCGAGCCATTGGGGTCTCCAGCAAAAGGTGTCGAGTGGCTCGGCATGCCGCCCAGGGAACTGGCTCGGGCCCAGTTCTCCGCCATGGCACGAGTCCACAACTCGCGGGCAGAGTTAACGTCTTTGGGTACCGCGGCCAGTTCTCGGCGCAGGGCGATTGCACGTTCGTCGTCGGCTTTGAAATCTCCCATCGCGCGCAACTGGCGACGCAGATCTTGCCGCTCGGCCTGAAGAGCGCCCTGCACATCCTTCAGCTTGCTCTCATAGGATCTGGCGCGTCGGGCATATTCTTCGATGACCTGCTTCTCGGCCGGAGAGTCTCTGAGGTCCAACTCCATCGCCGCTATCTTCTGCAACTGTTGGCCATAGGCCAGCGGCGCCAAGGGATTGCCCACCTGCTTATAGGACAACCAGGATACCGGGATCAAAAACGCAAAAATGATGACCACATACTGCGCCACCTGGGTCCAGGTCACCGCCCGCATACCGCCAAGAAACGAGCAGACCAACACACCACCGAGCCCGAGCAAAATACCAATTTCAAAATGCACGCCAGTAAGGCGTGAGGTAATCAAACCTACCCCATAGATTTGGGCCACAACATAGGTAAAAGAACACAAAACTGCAGCCAGCGCAGCGATCATTCGCGGTAAACGTCCTCCAAAACGGGCCGCAAAATAATCAGGAACGGTGTAAAGATTCATGCGTCGCAAATAGGGCGCGACCAACAACGCGACCAGGCAAAAGCCTCCAGTCCACCCAAGCACATAGGCAAGACCGCCGGCCTGACCGGTAACGCCAGAAAACCCTTGAAGGTAGAGTCCGCCTGCCAAGCTGATAAATGAGGCAGCACTCATCCAGTCAGCGGCTGTTGCCATGCCGTTATAGACCGCAGGAACACGCCGACCGGCAACGTAGTACTCGGACGAATCTGCGGTGCGCCCATAGACACCAATCACGGCGTACAGCATCAATGTTGCAGAGAGAAAAATACCAGAAACCCAGACCTTGGATAGGCCCATCCGCTCAGCTAAAGCCAATACTGCCAAGAAGGCAAGGAAGCAAACAACATACCAAAAAAAACGGCGATGCAGTTTGGCTTTGTACACGCGGTAGGCCACTGGATCAAAGCCAGCCTCCGGACCCTCGCGACCATTTGCCCACCACGCAAAGACGGCAACAATAGCAATAAAGATCAGAACGGACCCCTGCGCGGCAAACCAAAACCCGACTGGCCAATTGGCCACCACAAATTGGAGGTCATTGGCAAAAAAGACCACCCCGAATGACGCCATGAACCAAAGCGCCAGCAAACCTGCATGCAGGCTCCACCGACGCTTGGTCACAGGCTGGGTCATTGTGCGGCGAGCTTCTGCCAGGTAGAAATAACCGAGTCAGGGTTGAGCGAAATGGATGAAATACCCTCATCCACCAGCCACTGCGCAAAGTCCGGATGGTCACTGGGACCTTGTCCGCAAATGCCGATGTATTTACCCTGCCGCTTGCAGGCTGCAATGGCAAGGCTGATCAAGGACTTGACCGCCGGGTCACGCTCATCAAAGTCAGCAGCCAGCAGCTCAAGCCCCGAATCCCGGTCCAGACCCAAGGTTAACTGGGTCAGGTCGTTGGAGCCAATCGAAAAGCCGTCGAAGTGCTCTAAAAACTGGTCGGCCAATATTGCATTGCTGGGAATCTCACACATCATGATAAGTTTCAGCGCATTTTCGCCGCGCTTCAATCCATGCTTGCCCAATAGCTCCGTAACCTTCTGTGCCTGACCGAGAGTGCGTACAAAGGGCACCATGACCTGCACATTGTTCAGTCCCATTTCATTGCGCACCCGCTTCAAGGCTTCGCACTCCATGGCAAAGGCTTCACCAAATTCGGCACTTACATAGCGTGCCGCGCCGCGGAAGCCCAACATGGGATTTTCTTCTTCCGGCTCGTAACGGCTGCCGCCTATGAGCTTGCGGTATTCATTGCTCTTGAAATCCGACAGTCGCACGATGACTGGCTTGGGCCAGAAGGCCGCGGCAATGGTGGCGACACCTTCAGCAACGCGGTCAACATAGAACCCTCGGGGCGACGCATGCCCACGCGCCACCGACTCCACGGCCTTCTTGAGATCGGCATCCACATTGGGATAGTCCAAAATAGCCTTCGGATGCACCCCAATGTTGTTGTTGATAATGAACTCCAGGCGCGCCAGGCCTACACCCTCGTTGGGCAACTGACAGAAGTCAAAGGCCAGCTGCGGATTGCCCACGTTCATCATGATTTTGACCGGGCTCTCGGGCATCGTTCCGCGCTGAACTTCGGTCACTTCGGTTTCCAGCAAGCCGTCGTAGATGAAGCCGGTGTCGCCCTGCGCGCAACTGACCGTGACCAGCATGCCCTCTTTCAAAGCGTCGGTGGCGTGCCCACAACCCACCACCGCCGGAATACCCAGTTCACGCGCAATGATGGCCGCGTGACAGGTGCGTCCGCCACGGTTGGTGACGATGGCCGAAGCCCTCTTCATCACAGGCTCCCAGTTGGGGTCAGTCATATCGGTTACCAGCACGTCACCGGCCTGTACTTTGTCCATTTCGCTGATGTTGTGCACGATACGCACCGGGCCGGTACCGATCTTTTGGCCAATGGCACGCCCCTCTACCAGCACAGTGCCTGAGCCCTTCAGCTTGTAGCGGTACTCTGCCTGGTTGCCGGACTGACTCTTCACCGTTTCGGGACGGGCTTGAAGAATGTACAGCTCGCCGTCGATTCCGTCCTTGCCCCACTCGATGTCCATGGGGCGACCATAGTGTTCTTCGATCACCAGCGCATAGCGCGCCAGTTGCTCCACATCCGCATCGGTCAGTGAATACCGGTTACGCAACTCGGTGGGCACATCGGTCGTCTTGACCAACTTACCACCCTGCGCCTTTTCCTCGGCGGTGGTGAACTGCATCTGAATCAACTTGGAGCCCAGACTACGCCGAATAACGGCGCGATTGCCTGCCTTGAGCATGGGCTTGTGCACATAAAACTCATCCGGGTTGACAGCACCCTGCACGACGGTTTCACCAAGGCCATAGCTGGATGTAATGAAAACCACCTGGTCAAAACCGGATTCTGTGTCGATGGTGAACATCACACCGGCGGCACCCAGATCGGAGCGCACCATGCGCTGGATGCCGGCGCTCAGCGCCACCACATCGTGGGCAAAGCCCTTGTGCACGCGGTAGCTGATGGCACGGTCGTTGTATAGCGACGCAAACACCTCACGGATCTTGTGCAAGATGTCGGTGATGCCATGTACATTCAGGAAGGTTTCCTGCTGGCCGGCAAAGGACGCGTCGGGCAAATCCTCGGCGGTGGCGGACGAGCGCACCGCGAAGGTGGCCTCAAGATTGTCGGCGCTCAGGGTGGCAAAGGCTTTGCGAATGCCTTGCTCCAACTCAGGCGGGAACGGCTGGGCTTCGACCAGGGCGCGTATTTCGGCGCCAACCTGGGCCAGTGCACGAACATCCTCCACGTCAAGTGCCTTGAGCTTGGCGCTGATCTTCTCCGTCAGACCGTCAAACTTGAGAAATTCGCGAAAAGCGTGGGCCGTAGTGGCAAAGCCAGTAGGCACTTTGACTCCGGACGGGATGTTGGCAATCATCTCCCCCAAACTGGCGTTCTTGCCGCCGACCGACTCAACGTCAGTCATGCGCAGATGCTCAAAAGGTACCACCAGATCGGTCTGGCTGAATAGTGTTGACATGGCAAAGCTCCGGAAGTTAAAAACCGTTTCGCTGCCATCGGCACTGGCACACGCCCGCCAAGTTAGCAGCGATCATTCCACTTAAAGCCCGATGTTGTTGCTATTGGGGGCCCTGCGGAATGAGAAAATGCATCAATTGAAGCGATTGTAGGGGCCGCACACCAATTTTTGTGGTGACTGCTACAGCTGCGCGCTTGCAAAACACTGACAACTCGACAATTCAACACCATGACCCACCGCACCGTATTTTTTGTCTCTGACGGCACCGGCATTACTGCCGAAACCTTTGGCAACGCCATCCTGGCCCAGTTTGAAGCCAGGGCGCGCCATGTGCGCCTGCCCTTTTGCGACACGGTGGACAAGGCACACCAGGCGGTGCGGCAAATCAACCACTCGGCGCTGGTTGATGGCCACCGGCCCATCGTTTTCACCACGCTGGTCAACATGGAGGTGCTGCAAGTCATTCAAGACAATTGTCAGGGCATGCTGCTGGACATGTTTGGCATGTTTGTACACCCGCTGGAGCAAGAACTCAAACTCAAGTCCAACCACCGCATTGGCCGTTTCAGCGATGCCAGCAAGAGCAAGGAATACCAGAGCCGCATAGAGGCCATCAACTTCTCACTGGCCCATGACGACGGTCAAAGCCACCGCGACCTGGAGCAGTCGGATGTGATTCTGGTGGGTGTCAGCCGCAGTGGCAAAACGCCCACCTCGCTGTATCTGGCCATGCAGTACGGGCTGAAGGCTTCGAACTACCCGCTGATTCCAGAGGATTTCGAGAGGCGACAGTTGCCGCCTGCCCTCTTGCACCACAAGTCCAAAATCTTCGGCTTGACCATTCTGCCCGAGCGGCTGAGCGAAATCCGCAACGAACGCCGCCCCAACTCGAAATACGCCTCCATCGAGAACTGCCGAATGGAAATCAACGAAGCCGAGGCCATGATGCGGCGCGCCGGCATTCGCTGGTTGTCCACTACGACCAAGTCGATCGAGGAGATTTCCACCACCATCCTGCAGGAAATCCACCCCGAACGACTGGAGTATTAGCCCCCACGCTCCACGGCTGCGCGGTCGTTAACCGTTCAACTGCGCCCAGGCCTTGTCCAACCGCTTTACGCTCACCGGCTGAGGTGTACGCAGTTCTTGCGCGAAAAAGCTCACGCGCAGTTCTTCCATCAACCATCGAAATTCGGCCATGCGCTCGTCCACCGCGCCCTTGCGCTCGGCCACCAGGCGCCAGTAGCGCTGCTCCAGCGGGCGCAGTTCGGCCAGGCGGGTGGCATCGCGCGCGGGGTCGGCACGGTATTTCTCCAGGCGCTGGGTAATGGCCTTCAGGTAGCGTGCCAGGTGTTGCAGGCGCAGCCACGGCGCAGCCTGCAAGAAGCGCTTGGGTACCAGTCGCTGCAACTGCTGGGCACAGTCGGCCACCGCGTCGGGTGCGTTCTTGGTGTCCTTGATCTTGCGAGCAGCGGTTGCGTGCTCCAAAAGGATGGTGCCTGCCATACGTGCCACTTCGGTGGCGATCAGGGTCAAGCGGCCCCTGCCCTCCTCCACCCGGCGCTTGAAGGCGAATTCATCGGTAGGTAGCGGGTCTAGCAGGAAGGCACGGTCCAGCGCGACGGCAATGATCTGGTCGCGCAGTTCTTCCAGCGTGCCTCCACCCGTTCCGTTCTCCGCCTTACCAACCTGCATATAGGCAACGGCCATCTTCTGTAAGTCGGGAATGTTCTTTTCCAGGTACTTGAGTGCGTCCTTGATTTGCAGCGCAAAAAGTCGGCGCAAGCCAGCGCGGTGCTTGGTCGCTGACACGTCGGGCTCGTCAAATACTTCGATGGTGACGGAGTCACCCAGGTCAATCAGCGCAGGAAAACCGATCAGCGTTTGGCCGCCCTTGTTGATCTCGAGCAATTCGGGCAGCTCACCAAATGTCCAGGCGGTGTGGCGTTGCTCGGTTGCAGCGGGTTTTGCCACCGCAGTGCTCCCCGGAACTGCTCCTGATTTAATAGCTGCCTGCGCAGGTTTTACGGGGGCTAGAGCCTCCTTTTGCTTGAAACTTTCCTTTGACACCACGCCGCTGGCCGCACCCACCTGCGCCAGCTTGAGCCCCGCCAGCGCCTGAAAAGCGCCCCGCGCCTGCGCACCCAGCTCGGCCTTCAGTGCACCCAGGTTGCGCCCGTGCCCCAGTTGGCGGCCATGCTCGTCCACCACGCGGATGTTCATGAAGAAGTGGGGCGTCAACATGTCGGCCTTGATGTCGGCCCGGGCCACGTCCAGCGCCGTGGCTTCACGCACCAGCTTCAAGACGGCGTCGATCAGCGCACCATGGCCAAAGCGCTCAGGCGCATTCAGTACCTCGGCAAACTTGTTGGCGGTGTCTGGCAGCGGCACCAGGCGCGAACGGGGGCGCTGGTGCAGGGTCTTGAGCAGCGCCTGCACTTTCTCCTTCAACATGCCGGGCACCAGCCATTCACAGCGTTCGTCGTTCACCTGGTTGAGTACAAACAGCGGCACGGTCACGGTCAGGCCATCGCGCGCGTCACCGGGTTCGTGCAGGTAGGTGGCCGCACAATCGACACCGCCCAGGCGAATAGTCTTGGGGAAGGACGCGGTGGTAATGCCCGCCGCCTCATGGCGCATCAGCTCTTCGCGGGTCAGCAGCAAGAGCTTGGGCTGCTTTTTTAACTCTTCCCGGTACCAGCGCTCAAAGCTGTAGCCGCTGCACACGTCGGCAGGCAACTGCTGGTCGTAATAGGCGTAGATCAACTCGTCGTCCACCAGCACGTCCTGCCGGCGCGCCTTGTGCTCCAGTTCTTCGACCTGGCGCACCATCTTCTGGTT
>JBAWYQ010000188.1:0-7728 GCA_037143475.1 Burkholderiales bacterium
ACATCGTACACCGGTGTGCGCGAGTTTGGAGTCCATACCGGAAATAGAGACCTTAGATTACTCAGCCTGATTGCGGTCGGCGACAACAAGCAAAAAAATCCATTTCCATCTTGATATCCAAATCAAGCGACACAGTTTGACGCACGAGTGCAGATACTTGGTCTCACTAACCAGGAAGCTGCCATGTCAAACCACACGATAACGTCCATCGCCACTAACTTTACCGACCAACTCTTGCCGCGTGCAGACGAGGCTAACACCCCAAGCGATGAAGATGCGCTGTTGCCATTGATCCAACATTGGGTGCTGGCTTTGATGTTAAAGGCTGACAAGTCCTACAAGTTGCTCGATAACGGCCGCTTGCGCGGACTTTTCAAAGTTGGGAAACCGGAGTACTGGAATACACGCCACGACGAGCCCATTGAATACGCAGACGATGACGAGCGTAGCTACGACGCCGATCTGCGCCGGAAAAGGCGTCGGGCTGCTGAGCTGCTTGAGGAAGCGCAGGACCGTGTTGAGTGCTGTACCTCCGACTTCTCTCATCCCATTTTCAATAACTTGAAGGCAATATCGAACTTGCTCGGCCTAAACGAGACCGAACTGGTCGTACTGTGCATTTTGGTTTTGCTGCAAGGTGATCGACGGTTTAACGCCTGCGTGGGAAGCCTCAGTATCAGTGTAAACAAAGACATCGACTTTGTGCACTTGCTCGCCCATATCACGCGTTGTTCCAGTGTGGACCTGCACCTGGCACTTAGGCCCGACAGTGCGCTGCTTCGTATGGGCATCTTGACGCTACGAAATGAACAGCGCGACATGGAGGACTACTTTGAACTGGCTGATGGAGTGCCCTCGCTGCTGATGCAAGAGCACCAGTCGGTTGAGCCCATGATTCGCCATTTCTTTACTCCGCGTGCGTGCGGCAGTCTGGATACTAGCCACTTTCCCCATCTGAGGGATGAAATCAGCATCATTGCTGGTGTTCTCCGTGAAGCAATGCACAAGGGCCTTGCCGGGACCAATGTGCTCCTTTATGGCCCCCCCGGCGTGGGCAAGACCGAGCTGGCAGCGACTGTCGCGCAGCTACTGGAAGCAGACATATTTGAAGTGGGATACGCCGACAGGAAGGGTGACCCGATTCGCGGAGTAAAGCGCCTGCAATCCTATAACTTGTGCCAGCGCTTGCTCAGTCGCCGCCGCGATGCGTTGGTGCTGTTCGATGAGGTGGAGGACATGCTGGAGCAGGGCGAAACCCCTGGCAAGGCCTGGGTCAACCGCGCCCTCGAAGAAAATCCGGTCCCGGCCATTTGGATTACCAACAATGTTCAGGCATTGGATCCTGCTTACCGCCGCCGTTTTGACTATTCGCTGCACGTCAAAACACCACCCCGTTCGGTGCGGCTGCGGATCGCACAGCACCACCTGGCGGCAATCGCTGTCTGTGGTGGCGCGGACGGCGCCGATCAAGCCTGGCTGGAGGATCTGGCCGAGTGCCCAGATTTGACGCCAGGTCAGATGCAAAGGGCTGCTAAGGTGGCGCAACTGGTGGAGGTCGACAGTTTGGCTCGAGGACACACCCAACCCGCTCAAGCGCGGGTTGTGCAAGTACTGGAGCGCTCAAACAAACTGCTGGGCCACAAGAAATTGCGCACCGGGCGCGAAATGGCCACAGCCTATGACCTCGCCTATCTGCACACCGACGCACCCATCGTAGAGCTGGTGGATTCCTTGCGCATTGCGCCGGGTGGTTCCATGTGCTTTTACGGCCCGCCCGGAGCAGGCAAGACCGCGCTCGCACGCTACATTGCGCACGCGCTGGAATTGCCCGTGGTGCTGCGGCGCGGCTCTGACCTGCTGTCGATGTTCGTGGGTGGCACCGAGCACAACATTGCCGAGATGTTTTCTGCCGCCGCAGCCGAGCCCAGCGTGTTGATTCTGGATGAAGCGGACTCTTTCCTGCAATCCCGCTCAGAAGCAAAGCATTCCTGGGAGATTACCCAAGTCAATGAATTGCTAACCCAGATGGAGGAATACGAGGGACTGTTCATCTGCACCACTAACTTGCTGGAGAAGCTCGACGCAGCCAGCCTACGCCGCTTTGACTGGAAGATCGCCTTCTCCGCCATGACGGCATCGCAGCGCTGGGCATTTTTCTTGCAGGAACTGCATTTGTTGGGTGGCAGCATTGAAGCCGCCAAGCACCTGCAACCCTTTGTGCGTCAGCAATTGAACGGGCTCACACCGGGGGACTTTGCACCCGTTAGCCGCCAGTTTCGGCTGCTGCGGCAAGTGCCCAGTGCGCAGGAGTATTTTGAACGCCTGCGCGCCGAGCTCATCACCAAAAACGGTGGTTCACCGGACTCTGCAAACTACCAAAACGTCTACTCGGAAGGCAACAGCCGCAAGAACATACCGCTGGCTGCCTAACCCCTTCACCACTCTCGGAGCAACAAAATGGAACGCAATCACAAGAAAGACGCGGCTTTCAACCAGCTGCTCAGCAACATGCTCGACGGCTCAGTGCACGCCGCCGAGTTAGCTGGTGAAATTGCCGTCGAACGTGGCGAACAGCTGGTCGCACTGCAACACACTTTTGCCAACGCGCCCGCTGCAGGATTTCGATCCGGTCAGATCGTGCAGTGGAAGAGCGGCATGAAAAACCGTAGCAAGCCCGCCTATTCCGAACCGGTGATCGTCATGGAAGTGCTTACCCCGCCGGTCTTTGACACCAGCAAGGAAATGGCAGGCTCCAACTTGTTTCGTGAACCCCTCACTTTGGTGCTGGGCCTGCATGACACCGATGGTGACTTTCTGCTGTTCCACTACGATGGCCGTCGTTTTGAGTTGGCCCTTGAATCAGGAGTTGAACATGGGTAATAGCCGCAAACTCGACCCCGCCCTGCAGTCCATGCTGATTGGGCTGGCCACTTCCAAACAAAGCGATGTGGATGTCCGCCACGAAGCGCGTGAACTCAAGATCGATGCGTTGCGCGAAAGCTATCGACGCATGCAGTCCACCGACCCGACAAAATTTCGCCCCGGCGACCTTGTGCGGTGGCAGCCGAACATGAAATACGTCAAATGGCCCCAGTACGGCGAAGCTGCCGTGGTGGTCGAATGCCTGGACCCACCCGTCTGGGATGACGAGCGCGACTGCGGCTCACCCTATTTCCGCACCCCCATGACGCTGATCCTCGGCGTGCACCACCAAGGCGGCTTTCACTGCTGGCATTTTGATGGCCGACGGTTTGAACTGGTGGCCAGCGGCATGAAGTGACCTCAGACACATTTTCGAAATTTGTACGACACAAATTGACGCATGGCTGAAGACAATGAAGCAAATCGCTCTACTCCACCCCATGCACAACATACTGCTACCCAATGCCCGCCATGTTTCTACTGGCTTCCCTACCCTCGACCAGATGACAGGCGGCCTGCAAACGGGTGACCTTATCGTCGTTGCAGCACGCCCCGGTCTTGGTAAAACGGCCTTGGCAGCCAGTGTTGCGAAACATATTTCGCTGAAGGAAAAATTGCCAGTGGCATGGTTTCCCATGGAAATTGAAGGCACTTCCAAGCTGGACCTCAGTGATCTATCTGCCGCCACTCGCACGCTGCACGAACAGCATGGACAGCTCGGACTGGTCGTTGTTGACTACTTGCAGCTAATGTGTGACCTAAAACACGATGGCGAGAGCTGTGCGACCGAGTTAAGCAAGATATTGTGCGGCTTGAAACTGCTGGCCAAAGACTTACGGTGTCCGGTCATAGTGCTTTCGCAAGTCAACCGGAGCGTAGAAGTTCGAAGGGACAAACGCCCGATGCTAAGTGATCTGCGTGAGGTTGGTGCGATTGAGCTGCACGCTGATGTTGTCATGATTGTTTACCGCGACAACTACTATTACAGGAATTCCAGCAGGGACCCCGAAGTTGCAGAGATCATCATCGCCAAGAACCGTCGCGGGCCAAAGGGTACGGTCGAGTTGGCATTTAATCGGTCGCTCGCCAAGTTCGAATCGCTTGTGGGTGCGCCCAGCGCATCTGATTCGGTCTGATAGTGCTGCCGGAATTAGGCAATCTTAGGGAGAAAACGGCATGCGCAATTTTTCAAAATCCAAACTGCTGGCCTTTCGCCAGTGCCCCAAAAGGCTATGGCTGGAAATCCATCGTCCTGATCTGCGCGAAGACTCCGCAGCGACGCAAGCGAGCTTTCAGGTGGGGCACCAAGTTGGCGACATCGCCCGGCGTATCTATGACCCTGAAGGACTCGGAGCCCTAATTGACGTTGCAACTGAAGGCTTCAGCGCCGCCTTTGCGCGCAGCAAGGAACTGCTCCACACCCCGCATCCCATCTTTGAAGCCGGTTTCAGCGCTGGTGGCGCACTGGCCTTTTCCGATGTCATGCTGCCAAAGCAAGTGGACGGCAAACAGGTCTGGCACATGGTCGAAGTCAAATCCACTACCGAAGTCAAAGGCTACCACCGTGACGACTGCGCCATACAAGCCTTCATCGCCCGCAACGCCAGTGTTTCACTGCAAAGCATTGCTCTGGCCCACATCGACAACACCTGGGTTTATCCGGGTGGTGAGGACTATCGCGGACTCTTGAAGGAAAACGACCTCACCGACGAAGCGTTCTCGCGCGCCGATGAAGTCAAGTCCTGGATAGCAAATGCGGCTCTAACCGCCTCCAGTCCTGCGCAACCAGCTATAGAAACAGGAGCGCAATGCGGCCATCCCTATGCCTGCGGATTCGTTGACTATTGCAACAAAGACAAGCCGCAGTCCGAGTTTCCGGTCCATTGGCTGCCCCGCATTGGCAAACGCGCCGTCGCATTTGCCGAGCAAGGAGTCATCGACCTCAGAGACGTGCCCGACGATCAGCTCAATGTCAAACAATGCCGGGTCAAGGCCCACACGCTGGCCAATACCACCTACTTCGACGCCGAAGGTGCTGCCTCCATATTGGCGCAATTCAGCCTGCCTGCCTACTTTTTGGACTTTGAGAGCATTCAGTTTGCCGTACCGTTTTGGAAAGGCACGCGGCCCTATCAGCAAAACGTCTTTCAGTTCAGCCTGCACACTCTGGCCGCCACCGGGGAACTGGACCAGTGCGCCTTCCTGGATCTGTCTGGCAACGATCCGTCGGAGCCCTTTGCCAAGGCCTTGATCGAGTCCTGTGGTTCGACCGGGCCAATCTACGTGTACAGCGGGTTCGAGAAAACTCGCATACGGGAACTGGCGGCACGTTTCCCGCAATTGGGCGCGGCACTGCTGGCGATCGGCGAGCGCATTGTCGATTTGCTGCCGATTGCCCGCGAGCACTACTACCACCCTAGCCAGCAGGGTGGTTGGGGCCTCAAGCTTGTGTTGCCAGCGGTCGTGCCGGAATTGCGCTACGACGCACTCGACGGTGTGCAAAACGGCGGTATGGCGATGGACGCCTATGTGCAAGCAATCCACCCAGACACCGCCGCCGAGCGCAAGAACCAGATCGAGCAACAACTGCTCACCTATTGCAAGCTCGACACCTATGCCACCGTGCGCCTGTGGCAGGTGTTTGCAGGCCGCACCGACTTGACACTTTGAAAGGGCACTCACCATGCCAAAACGCACCGACATCCTGGAGACCCTGCAGCTCACGCTGGAGCTTTTGAAGCGCATCCGCAAAGACCGCTCCATCACCGCTTCCGAACTGCAGAAAAAGCTCATTGAGACAGACGCCAAGTTCACCCGAGAACTTCGCACCATACAGCGGCTGCTGGAAACATTGTCTGACCCCGATTTCAAAGCGTGCAGCATTGAACGGGATGAGAGCAGCAAGCCCTACCGCTACCGCTGGAAGAAGGATGCCCAAGGTTTATCGCTGCCCAGCCTGAGCCCGCAAGAGTCATTGATGCTCACACTGGCCGAGCAACAGTTGGGCAGCCTGCTACCTGCGCGGCTGATGAAATCCATGGAAGGCTTTTTCAGCCAGGCACGAGGCCAGCTGGATGACGCAAAAAATAACATACTTGAACGAGAGTGGCTGGACAAGGTGCGTGTGGTCAGCACCAGTCAGCCGCTGCTGCCGCCCAAGATTGCAACTGGAGTTCTTGAGCAGGTCAGCAATGCGCTCTACGCCAACCAGCTATTGGATGTGACCTACACAAACGCCGCAAGCAAAAAGTCAAACTACAGAGTCATGCCCCTGGGTCTGGCACAACAGGGGCCGCGCATGTACCTGGTGTGCCGGTACGAGGGCTATGACAATGAACGCTGCCTGGCCTTGCACCGCATAAGCAAGGCCGAGGCGACCATCTTCACTTTTGAGCGCCCCAAGGATTTCAACCTCAAGCAGTTTGATGACGATGGCCGCTTTGGCTATGGCGATGGATCAAAGGTGAAACTGAGCTTCCGGATTGAAAAGGCTGCCGGGCTGCATGTGGTGGAGTGTCCTCTTTCGGCGGATCAGAGGGTTGTGGACCTGGACAATGTGTATGAAATTACTGCGACGGTGGTTGACTCGGATATGCTGGATTGGTGGTTACGGGGGTTTGGGGATGCGGTGAGTGAAATTCGACGCGCATGAAGTAGTGACAATTAGGAACAACATCACTAAGGATTGAGAATGTCAGAGGTATTCAAGAAATGGGCTGTGAGCTATTCAGGTTGTGATGGAGGGGATATTGGAAGTCCTGAAAATAGGGCGATATGGGTAAGCGGTATCGAGTGGGGAGGTGGCCAAACAGCCAGTGATATTGAAGAGTACTTATTAAGTGATGAATCTAGACCTCCTCAAGGGTATGACGACTGGAAGATCAACCTGAAACATCGGTTCAATTGGCAAGTCATGAAATTACTCTCCATTGTGAATGGCGGTCATTATTCTGAGTACAAACAATTTGCAGAGAAGCACAGACCATTCACTCGCGGAAGCAAAGGTTATTTCAAATTGAACCTTTTCCCTCTCGCCTTCAAGGACACATCTCATAGCTTATGGACGAGCGATTTCGCCAAAATCACTGGCTTTGAAACAAAATCACTTTATCTTGAATGGTGCAGGGAAAATAGGCACGCAAGTATCAGGTTGTGGTGTAAAGCGCAAAGACCAAAGCTTGTAGTTTGTTTAGGGAAGACTTTCGAGTCAGACTTCAAGAAATCTTTCTCAGACAGTGAGTGCCTCGTTTCCAAAGAGGTCATTAACGGCAATGAGATCGCATGGTTAATTAACGAAGATGGGTGCTTGGTAGTCATTCTGCCGTTCATGCTGAACAGGAATGGACTCACGAAAAATGCTGACATTCAGGTGGTGGGAGAGCGGATTGCCGGTTTGCTTCAATCGAGACAAGCGTAACTAATATTGATGGACTCAATGGAGGCAACGCAGGCATGGTTAGTGACCTTGCTCTGAAGCCAGAAAGTTGGAAATATCCATGATGATGGTCTTCGCCGCCTTCAGCCAACGCAGCAACGGCAAAGCCAATAACGAGGACGCCATGTTGCTCAATGGCGAGATGCATCAAGGCCGGATTCGCTAGCGGGGCGAGGTTGACACATCGCTGCCACGCTATTTCGCTGTTGCCGACGGGGTGTCTATCAGCACACGACCGTGCACGGCCAGTCGGCGGCGGCGTGAGCTGTTGGCACCGATGACTTTCGGAGATTGTGTTATTCAGAATAATGTGTCTTGTTGTGAATGGCTGTCCAGAAGCGTGCTTTTCTGGCTTTTGAGCGCGGTTTTTA
>JBAWYQ010000189.1:0-7589 GCA_037143475.1 Burkholderiales bacterium
TGATCCACGACATTCCAAGCGTAAAGGAATTGATAGATCGCATCATGCTGCAGGCCGAGGAGATCATTCGTCAGCGTCTGAGCGGCATGGCTAATGGGTGAACCCCATTTTTGGAACGTATGGTGGCACGTGCGAAAAAGGAATTTGCGCTGTCGTAAATCCGACACGGGCCTTCATCCGAAATTGAGCAGCAAATTTTATGGACTGAAATGATTCTCCGTGCAACCAATCGACCGGCCAAATCGTGAAATTTTGGAGCAGGGGAGAAGGCGGCGCAATCCCAGGTGATGCGTGTTTCTCATCATCTGGTTGCTATTTTTGTGATAGCTGCTTGCGCAATATTCACGAGGGCCAGAGCCCTCATTGGCATGCCGATTCAGCTTCAAAGCCGCTGCGCAAACCGCCGTGACAGCAAAAATTCCACGAACGTGGCCGTGTTCAGTGCCAGCCATTGGCGCGCCGGGTACACCGCGTACAGCGACGGCCCACCGGGAAGGCTGTAGGCCGGGAGCAGTTCGACCAGTGCACCACTGGCCAACTCCTGCTCCACCAGGAGACGGTCCAGTACAGTGGCGCCCGCCCCGGCACAGGCCGTGGCCACCAGGGCCATCCCGTCATTGATGCGGATGCGACCCCGCACCCGGACCAGAGTGGTGGTGTCGTTCCGTGTGAAGGTCCATTCGTCGTACACACGGTTGTCGCGCGTCCACAGCAGGCATTCGTGCTGCGCCAGATCCTGGGGCACTGCGGGCACCCCGGCGCGTGCCAGGTAGGCGGGTGCGGCCACCAGCACGCGCGGGTTGTCGGCCAGCTTTCGCGCTACCAGCGTGGAGTCGTCGAGATGCGCCACACGGATAGCCACATCGATCTGCTCGGCGATCAGGTCGCTCATGCGGTCTTCCACCAGCAGCGTCAGCTCCACCAGGGGGTGCAGCTGGGTGAATTCGGTGATCAGGGGCACCAGATGGCGCTGCCCCAACGGGCGCGGGCAGGCCACCCGCAAGGGGCCTCGCACCTCCTGCTGGAACTGGCCCGAGATTTGCGCCACGTTGCTCAGTGCGCGGTCAATCTGCTGGGCTTGCGCCAACACCACCTTGCCCACCTCGGTCAGCGTTAACTTGCGCGTGGTGCGCTGGATAAGGCGTGCGCCAAGGTCGGCTTCCAACCGGGCCAGTTGGCGCGACAGCACGGACTTGCCGCAGCCCTGTCGGGTGGCCGCAGCGCTGATGCTGCCCGCGTCGACGATGGCCGAGAAGGTGGTGAGGAGCTGGGGGTTGAGCATGGTGGGCGGCCTATTGTTGCTTCAAAAGCAACTCAATTGTGCTTCATTGGGGCTTCTCAAGCAACGTTAAAGCTTCTACATTCGACACCAACCTAACCCCATCCCATTCAAGGAAGCTTTGTATGACTCAGTCCGCCACGCTCGCAACACCCGCAAACACCGCCATCCCCGGCGCCCAGGAAATGGCGTCGGACGCCATGATCGAGCGCCTGCAGTGGCGCTACGCCGCCAAAAAGCTGGACCCCGCCAAAGCGGTGCCCGAGCACAAGGTGGAGCGCATTCTGGAAGCCGCGCGCCTGGCGCCCACCTCCAGTGGCTTGCAGCCCTACGAGATCATTGTGGTGACGAGCAAAGAGGTGCGCGAGCGCATCAAGCCCATCGCCTGGAACCAGGGCCAGGTCACCGATGGCTCGCATCTGCTGGTGTTTGCCGCCTGGGACAACTACACGGCCGAGCGCATCAACATGATGTTCGACCTGACCAACACTGTGCGCGGCTTTAAAAACGAAGGCTGGGAGAACTACCGCAACATGCTGCTGGGCATGTACCCGCAGCGCGATGCCGAGGTGAACCACCAGCATGCCGCGCGCCAGGCCTACATTGGCATGACCGCCGCCATGCTGGCCGCCGCCTTTGAAGAGGTGGATTGCACCCCGATGGAAGGCTTTGACCCCAAGGCCATGGACGAGATTTTGAACCTGCGCGAGCGGGGTCTGCGCAGCGTGGCCATTTTGCCGCTGGGGTACCGCGAGGCCGACAAGGACTGGCTGGTGAACCTGACCAAGGTGCGCCGCCCACGCGAGCAGTTCATCACGGAAGTCTGATCACCATAAGCCCCGGCTTTGCGCGCCCATCAAGTACCATCTCCGACTCTACTTCGCCCGCGACCGGTCCCCAACGGAGAAAGCTATGTTGGTGCTGTGCTCAACATGGTGCTGCGCATCTTCCTGCGGGTCATTTCGCAAAGCCTGCAATCCAACTGCCCTGGGGGACAAGGCGGCGCTGCACATTGGCGCAATCGCTTTGGCAAAACCCCAAGTCCACATCCACCGGTTCGGCTCCAGCCTGAACGGGCATGTTCACTTCCATGTCTGTGTGGCCCGTCAGCGAGATTCGTGTAAAAACCGGCCTCATCTCCTCAAGATGCGATCAAAAGACCAAAAGCCACCTCCAGCAGAGATGTTTTCCATCGAAATTCCGTTCAACACCGCATTTTTAAGCGACGATGTCCGATTCACAGCTGACTTGAAACCAGAGGTGAGCCGACCCGCAAAGCCGCGCCTACTATAGGAACTTGTCGATGTGGCAGTTTTTTTCACGAATCTCACAGGGAGACCCATCAACCCAAATGGCCGGTCCGTTCCAGGCCGTTCTCAAGGGTTCCCTATAAAAAGGAAGATGCGCGCGGGGTTGTCGCTGGCCTTGGCCAAACCCAGGTAAACCGGGCCCAACGGGGTCTCGCCGCCCAGGTAGATACTGGCCGAGTGGACCAACCCGCTGCTTTGTGTCTCTGAGTAGCGCCGCTCCATAGTGCCGCCCTCCAGCGACAAGCCAACGCGCAAGTCGCCGCGCAGGCCCAGCGGCATCTTGCTGACAATTTTTTCGCTGCGCAAGCCCAGGTAACGCATGTCAGAGCCCAGTAACTGCTTGAAGGCTAACCCCGACAGGTTGTTCACGCCGCCCAGTTCGGCGGCATCACTGATGGGCAACTGCCCCTTGTTGGCCTGGGTAAAAGCCACCCGGCCGGTGAGCACATAAGTGCCAAAACCTACTGCGTGGCTGTAGCTGCCCTCTACCTTGCTGTAATCGCTGGCCAGTGTCTGCATGAGGCGGGCACGCCAGCCTTCGGTCGGAAAGTAGGGGCTGTTGAAGCGGTCCAGGTCGGCCAGTGCAAACCAAGCGCGGGTGTTGCTTGAGCGGTCTGCCGGCAGCAGGCTGTCGCTGCCGATGCGGGTGCTGGCATTCTGGCTGCGCAGCAACAGCCCCGACTTGAGCACGCCGTAGCGACCCAGGTTCAGGCCCAGCCCGGTGTTGATTTCCCTGAACTCGTTTTGGATGCGGGCTTGCGCCTGGCCGGCCTGGTACAAGTCCACTGACTGGTCGCCCAGAAGGGCAGTGGCTTCGGTAAACCAGGGCCGTCCAGCCTCAAGCGGCTGGTACCAATTTGCACCCAGCAGGTTGTCCGCGCCAAGCTGGCCGGTGAGCAGCAACTCGCCGCCGCGGCTGTTGAGTTGCGTCATCTGGTAGGCCAGCCGGATGTTGTAGCGCGCGTCATCGCGCGTGCCCCACGCGAAGTTCAGACCGCTTCGCAAGAAGTTCGGTCCCCAGGGTTTTTCGGTGGGATAAAGCCGAAGAATGTTTTTGTCATCGCTGCGTTCCAATTGGTAGGCGAGGTTGCTGTAGCGGCCTTCGCCGTAGGCGCGCAGTAAGTCTTCCTCCAGCGACTTCACGTCCAGCGGGGCGCCGCTCTTGATACGCAGTTGCGCGGCAAACAAGCGGGCCCGTTCGGCATCCAGGCCGGCCGTTTCGACAGCGTCTAGAGTCAACTGCGGGGGATCACTGCGCGCCATACGAAGCAGCCAGACAGCATATTTAGGCGCACTCACCGCCAAACTTTGCAGCTGTTCTTGTGCCCGAGCGGCCGCTGCATAACCGAGTGCAATGGCTTCGTCGCTGCGCTCGAAATCGCCGACCGTGATGCCTTCGAGATCGGGCTGGATGTAAATGTCGATGCCGGGCCGCAGAAGGCTGAGCGACTTGGTGATATTTTGCTCGGTCAGCAGATTGATCATCTGGGCCGTCACGGACAGCGGCGAGGCTTCGATTTCGTCGGCCTTGAGCAGCGGTGAGCCGACGTTGATGGCGATGACCACGTCAGGCCGGCACAGGTTCCTCACTTCGGCAATCGGCACGTTGTCCACCAGACCGCCATCGACCAAGCTCAAGCCCTCGTAATTGATAGGCGACATCAGCCCGGGTACCGACATGGTGGCGCGCATCAGCGAAGCCAGGTCGCCGCTGAGCCAGGCAACCCGTTGGCCGGTGACGATGTCGGTGGTGAGAAGGGATAGCGGCAGGGGTTGACCCTCCACACGCTGCGGCGCCAGGTCGGCCCGGATCAGCCGGTCTATGAAGAACTTGATTTTCTGGCCGCTGAGCACAGCCGAAGGGAACTGCAGCGAGCCGTTTTTAACGCCCGCTTCCGAGCCCTGGATAAAGCTTTGAGAAAAGCCCTTAAGGCGCGGCGTAAAGTCCGCATGGCTGGCGGCGTCTTTGAACATGTCGCGCCAGTCGGCCTGCCGCAGCGCCACTTGCATGTCGGCGGGCGACAGGCCCGAGCTGAAAGCGCCGGCCACCAGGCCCCCCATGCTGGTGCCAGCCACGCAATCAATCGGAACACGAAGCTCCTGCAGTTTTTGCAGCACCCCAATGTGGGCCGCACCACGCGCACCGCCGCCGCCAAGCACTAGCCCTATGCGTGGTTGCTGCAGCGTCTGCTGAGCGTGGGCCAAGGTTGACAGCCCTGCCAATAAGCAAGTGAGCAGGCGGATTACGAAAATAGGTAGACGGGCTGGTTTCATCTTGAGTCAACGAGCACTATGGAATGCTTCAAAGCCATCGGTTCAATAGTTTGCGTATGGAAACCATGGGTTGCAACAATTTTGGCTTGGCGTATAAGGGCAGACGAATCTGCCTTCAAAGTAAGGTTGAAAGTACCTTTAGATCCAGCGGAAATTGGAGAATTACCTCTCGTGCCAAGCCGAGACTTCTTTGAATTCATTTCTTGGTCAATTTGTCGACAGTCTTCAAATCGCGTTCTTCCAGCTCACCTACTACCCATGCCAACTTCATCCTGTTCAGAAGGATTTCTATACGAGACTGGGTGAGATCAAGGCGAGCACCATAAAGGCGTTGCTGCACTTCCAATACATCAAGCTGTGTACGGCTTCCAACATCTCGGGCAAGGGTAGTGGCATCGAGAGCTGTCTGGAGTGATTGGACAGTACGTTGCAGCGCATGAAGTCGGGCGAGGCTGGTTCTTACTCCCAAAAATGCTTCTTGAGTCTGTAAGCGCACATCGCGCTGCGTGGCGGCCAACTCCAGTTCTGATTGTTTGAACTTGGCCAGCGTCTCACGTTCGCGTGAGTTCAGCATTCCCCCGCTGAATAAAGGAACTTTCAGCTGCAAACCGATCGTTGCCGTGCGTTGTAGATCTGCCGAAATCAGCAGCGACAAATCACCAGTCTTACTTTTGGAAGCATAGCTTCCAATCAAATCCAATGTAGGACGTGACTCTAAGGTGAACTTGCGACTCTCAAGTTGAGCAATAGAAGATTCAATGCTCTTAGCACTAATCCTCGCGCTTTGTTCCATTGCCTTGCGCTGCCATGACTCCAAACCTTCTACGTCTAATGAGTCCAACGAGATGGTTGGGTCAAGCTGCGCCAGATTTTCCGTATCTGCTCCCGTAACTGCGTAGAACTGCGCTATTCGCAGTTCAAGTGCACTGCGCGCAGACACCTCCTGAGCAAATGCAGCATCGTAGCGGGCAGCCGCCTCATGCAAGTCAGTAATCTTGTCAGTTCCAAGATCGAAACGGGCTTGGGCGCGCTCACGGTGCTGTGCAAATGTCTCTGACTGAGAACGGCAAACGCTAAACGATTCACGTGCCCCCAATGCCATCAGGTATGCCTCTGTTACACGCATCATCAGGTCCTGTCGGGCTGCGCGCCAACTTAGC
Organism: Burkholderiales bacterium; assembly: GCA_037143475.1. Taxonomy (GTDB): domain Bacteria; phylum Pseudomonadota; class Gammaproteobacteria; order Burkholderiales; family Burkholderiaceae_C; genus Allorhodoferax. The sequence continues at coordinate 6,024 of JBAWYQ010000189.1, forward strand.
TCGGCGGCCTCTGCCTGACGCATGAGTTGCTGTTTACTGGAACTCGCGCTAGCGTTATAAATGGGTTGAGTGAATTGCAGCGCAGCTTCACGGACCTCACCGGACGTGTCGGGCTGCGCCAAGGCGGCAAACTGCGGTGGCAATGTGCTCTCGGCGTGACTGTTGATGCCGATAACGCTCGCTGCCAATGCGACTTGAGGTTTTAGCAAAGCAGCACCTTGAACGTTCTTCTCACGCCCCGCAAGCAATGCTTGCTCCGCGGCCTGGATTGCCGGGTCCGCTTGAAGTGCTTTCTGAAAAGCCGAACTCAGGGACAAGGTTTGGCCATAGGTTGTAAGGCTGGAACCTACCAATAAGATGGATGCACACATATATCGAAGCCGAAGTGCTTGATTCATACACCCTCCGTTTCAAGGTGTGTGCCTGCAATTGGCTGTGTTGCTCCGTACCAACTTGCATACAGTGCGGGCAAGAACAGTAGTGTCAGAAGTGTTGCTGCGAATAGTCCGCCCATGATGGCCCATGCCATTGGGCCCCAGAACACGCTTCGCACAAGCGGAATCATGGCGAGAATTGCGGCCAGCGCAGTCAGCAGAATGGGGCGCAATCGATGGACGGCGGACTCGACAATAGCCTCCCACAGTGGATGCCCATCGACCAGAGACTGGTCAATTTGGACCACCAAAATTACCGAATTGCGGATGATCATTCCCGCCAAAGCAATGACACCGAGCATTGCAACGAAGCCAAACGGTATGCGAAATGCCAGCATGAGCAATGTGACGCCAATCAGACCTAATGGTGCGGTGCAAAGCACCAGTGCCATCTTCTTCATGTTTTGAAGTTGCAGCATCAGTAGCACCAGAACCACAACTACCATGAGTGGCATCACCGCAAAGATTGCACCCTGGGCCTTGATACTGGATTCCTGCGTACCACCAATTTCTATGCCATAGCCAAGTGGCAGTTGGCGGGCAATTTCTTCAATTTGTGGCGCCAAGTTGGCAGTTACATCTGGAGCTTCAGCACCTGTTACGTCAGCGCGAACGGTACGTGTTGGCACGCGATTTCGGCGCCACAAGAAGCTCTCCTCGCTGTCCAACGACAAGGTAGCAACTTGCGACACGGGGATGAACTTCCCATCTCGCAAGTAAATCTTTGCATCCTTCAGATTGTTGAGATCAGTTCGCTCGACTTCTACCAATCGAGCTACGACATCGATAGTCTTGTCAGCTTCTCGATATTGCGCAATGGTGTTTCCAGAAAGAGATGTCTGTAGCGCCGTTTGAATTTGCTGTGATGTGATGCCCAGGGCACGCGCCTTGTCTTGATCGACATGAATGCGAACTTTTTTGGTGCGTTCACCCCAATTCTGATTTACGCGGCGAACGTGCGGATCTGTTCGCAATACTGCCGCCACGCGGTCAGCTGCAGCTTCCACCTGGTGATGGTCCTGCCCAAAAACGCGATACTGAATTGGGTAACCAACCGGTGGACCATTCTCAAGGCGGTTGACTCGTCCCCTTACGGACGGGAAATCGACTTCGAACAAATGTTCAATTTTTG
>JBAWYQ010000190.1:0-7569 GCA_037143475.1 Burkholderiales bacterium
CGGGCCATGTTCAACAAGCTGCTGGTAGCACACATGCAGCTGTTCTCTGACCAGAGTTCCAGTGCGCTGTCCAACTCCATCGTCTACGAGACGCAAAATGGTGCTTCCATGCTGGTCAACTCACTGTTGAGCCTGACGCGTAATGCGCTCACCCTGGTGGCGCTGACCGGGTATCTGCTCTACCTGAACTGGAAACTCACACTGATCGTCATCGCCGTATTCCCTGCTGTGGCGTGGGTCATGCGCGTGCTGACCGCTAGGCTGCACAGCCTCACCAAGGCCAGCCAGGACGCCACCGACAGCCTGGCCTATGTGGTGGAGGAAAACGTATTGGCCCACCGCGATATCCGAATGTACTCAGCTCAGGCGTCGCAGGCCAAGCGCTTTGACCAACTGGGCGATTCACTGCAACGCCTGGCCATGAAGTCCACGGTGGCCGGTGCAGCCATGACGCCGATGACGCAGATGCTGGCAGCCATGGCGCTGTCGACAGTGATCTCAGTGGCGCTGGTGCAAAGCGCCGCCGCCGATACCTCGGTGGGTGGGTTTGTCGCCTTTGTCACCGCCATGCTGATGATCATCGCGCCTATTCGCCAGTTGTCAGAAGTCTCCGGCCCCATCACCCGTGGACTGGCCGCGCTGGAGCGGGGCCTGAACCTGATCGAAGACGTGCCCCGCGAGACGCAAGGCGCGTTTTCCAAGCCGCGTGCCTGCGGTGAAATCGAGTTCAGGGACGTGGTTGTCCAGTACGGCGCGCCAGACTCTGCGCCGGTCATCAACCGCCTGAGTCTGTCCATTCATGGTGGCGAGACCGTTGCATTCGTCGGTGCATCAGGTGCAGGCAAGTCCACACTGGTCAATCTGCTGCCGCGTTTTGTCGATCTGCGCAGCGGCCAGATTCTGGTGGATGGACACGACGTGGGCGACTGGGACCTGCACGCCCTGCGCGCGCAGTTTGCCTTTGTCAGCCAGCACGTCATCATGCTCAACGACAGCATTGCCGCCAATGTGGCTCTGGGCATGGTTCTGCAGCGTGACAAAGTGCTGGCCTGCCTGACCGCCGCCAACCTGGGCGCACTGGTCACCGATCTGCCGCAAGGCATCGACACCGTGGTGGGCCACAACGCCATGCAACTCTCGGGCGGCCAACGCCAGCGCCTAGCCATTGCGCGAGCGCTCTACAAAGACGCCCCAATTCTGATTCTGGACGAAGCCACTTCGGCCCTAGACACCGAGTCCGAGCGTGCAGTGCAAGACGCCCTCCAAGGCTTGATGCACAACCGCACCACGCTGGTCATTGCCCACCGCCTTTCTACCGTGATGCATGCCACGCGGATTGTGACCATGGAGGCTGGTCAGATTGTGGAAACCGGCACACACGAGGATTTGATCCAGCGCAACGGGCATTACGCCCGCCTTTACCAGATTGGTCTGGGTTTGAACAACACACCTGGAACATAGGCAAACGTTTACTGCAGACTCCGTTTTGTGACGGTAGCCAGCCAGCTTGCACATATTGATTCGCACATCAACCATGTGAAAAGCTGAACTGCCCCGGCGCCTGAATGGTGTCCACGCCCACATGGATGGTGTCCTTGGGCGCAAACCGGCCTTCTAGCAGCAGCTTGGACAGAGGGTTCTCGATGCGCTGCTGAATGGCTCGTTTGAGTGGGCGCGCACCAAATACGGGGTCGAAACCGACCTTGGCGAGTTCGGCCACTGCGGCGTCAGACACGACCAAGCCGAGGTCCATCTTGGCCAGGCGGGCCAACAGCACCTGCAACTGAATCTTGGCGATATTGGCAATGTGGGTAGCGTCCAGGGAATGGAAGACCACCGTCTCGTCAATACGGTTTAAAAATTCCGGGCGGAAGTGGTTTTTCAGCTCACCGGTCACCGCATCTTTCACGTCCTCGTAATCCTGGCCGACCATGGTCTGGATCATTTGCGAGCCAATGTTGCTGGTCATCACGATGATGGTGTTCTTGAAGTCCACCGTGCGGCCCTGGCCATCGGTCAGACGGCCATCGTCAAGCACCTGCAGCAGCACATTGAACACATCGGGGTGTGCCTTTTCGACCTCGTCGAGCAGTAACACGGCATAGGGTTTGCGGCGCACCGCCTCCGTCAGGTAGCCGCCCTCCTCGTAGCCCACATAGCCCGGAGGCGCGCCGATCAGGCGGGCCACGGAATGTTTCTCCATGAACTCGCTCATGTCGATGCGGATCAGGTGGTCTTCGCTGTCAAACAGGAAGCCCGCGAGCGCCTTGCATAGCTCGGTCTTGCCGACGCCGGTGGGCCCCAGGAACAGGAATGAGCCTGTTGGACGATTCGGGTCTGACAGACCAGAACGCGAGCGGCGAATGGCGTTGGCCACCGCGGCAATAGCCTCGTTTTGGCCGATCACGCGGTCGTGCAATTTGCCTTCCATCTGTAGCAACTTGTCCTTTTCTCCCTGCATCATTTTGCTGACCGGGATGCCCGTGGCACGGCTCACCACTTCGGCAATTTCTTCGGCGCCCACCATGGTGCGCAGCAATTGCGCGCGGCCGCCATCCTTGGCGCTCTGGGCCTTGCCGGCCTCTTGGGCTTGGGCATCTTTTAGTCGCTTTTCCAGTTCTGGCAGCTTGCCGTACTGCAGTTCACCCGCCTTGTTGAAGTCACCCTTGTCGGTCAACTCTTTGATCTGAAAGCGCAGCTTTTCCACCTCTTGCATGATGGTTTTGGAGCCCTGCGCCTGGGCTTTCTCAGCCTTCCAGATTTCGTCCAGGTCGGCAATCTCTTTTTGCAGCGCGGTGATCTCTTCGTTGATCAGTTCCAGGCGCTTTTGCGAGGCTTCGTCCTTCTCGCGCTTCACGGCTTCGCGCTCGATCTGCAGCTGGATCAGACGGCGATCTTTTTTGTCCATGACTTCGGGCTTGGAGTCCAACTCGATCTTGATCTTGGACGCGGCTTCGTCGATCAGGTCAATCGCCTTATCGGGTAAAAAACGGTCGGTAATGTAGCGGTTGGACAACTCAGCCGCAGCCACGATGGCGGGGTCGGTGATCTGCACGCCGTGGTGCGTCTCGTAACGCTCTTTCAGGCCGCGCAGGATGGCGATGGTGGCTTCCACTGTTGGCTCACCCACCAGAATCTTCTGGAAGCGGCGCTCCAGCGCGGCGTCTTTTTCGATGTATTTGCGGTATTCATCCAGCGTGGTCGCACCGACGCAATGCAACTCGCCACGGGCCAGCGCCGGTTTCAGCATATTGCCGGCGTCCATGGCACCTTCGGCCTTGCCAGCACCGACCATAGTGTGCAGTTCGTCAATGAAAACGATGGTCTGACCTTCGTCCTTTGCCAAATCCTTCAACACATTTTTTAGACGTTCTTCAAACTCGCCGCGGAACTTGGCACCGGCCAGCAGTGCCGCCATATCCAGACTGAGGACGCGTTTGCCTTTCAGGGAATCCGGCACTGCGCCGTCCACAATGCGCTGCGCCAAGCCTTCCACAATGGCTGTTTTTCCGACACCAGGCTCGCCAATCAGCACCGGGTTGTTCTTGGTGCGGCGCTGTAAAACCTGAATGGCGCGGCGGATTTCATCGTCACGGCCGATCACCGGATCCAGCTTACCCAAGCGCGCGCGTTCAGTCAGATCGATGCAGTATTTCTTGAGGGACTCGCGTTGTTCTTCGGCGTCGGCACTGTCAACGTTCTGGCCTCCGCGTACGGCGTCAATTGCGGTCTCCAGGCTCTTGCGTGTCATGCCATTGGAGCGGGCGATGTTGCCCACCTCGATCTTGCTATCGGCCAGCGCCAGCAGAAACAACTCGCCCGCCACAAACTGGTCGCCACGCTTGATGGATTCTTTCTCGGCGGCTTGCAGCAGGATGCCCATGTCACGATCGACCGAGATCTGCTCTTGACCTTGAACCTGGGGCTGTTTCTTCATGTATGTCTCGGCCGCGCTCAACAACTGGGGTGCGTTGACACCCGCACGTTGCAGCAGCGCCTTGGGACCATCGTCCTGGCGCAACATGGCCACCAGCACGTGAGCAGGTGTGATGTAGGCGTGGTCGTTGGACAAAGCAAGCGTCTGGGCCTCGCCCAAGGCTTCCTGAAACTTGGTGGTGAGTTTTTCGATTCGCATATATATCTCCGGTTAGCAGTGACCTTGGGCCCAACGCGACTATTTCAAGGGTAAATGGACGGGGGGCATCTGACTAAAATCAAACCATGGACATACGCCAGCTCTCGGTTCGTTACCACGCAGATCAGGATCGCATCTTGGTGTGCATCAACACGACTGTGGGCGAAGAGGTGCAAATGTGGCTCACGCGGCGCATGGCCACGCGTCTGTGGCCACTAATCAACCGAATAGTGATCGACCACTTTGCCATTCCCCAGGATGCCAAGACCGATGGCTATGTGAACCTGGCAGCCATGGGTTCCGATACCCGGAAGATGCTGGCAGACATGCGGGCTCAGGAGGCTGCGCAAACGACGGACTTTTCTACCCCATACCAGGGCAAGCTCGCAAATCGCCCGCTGGGTGACACTCCGCTGCTGGTAACAGAAGTCAACCTGACGCCCAGGGAAAACGGGCAAATGCAGATGAACTTCAAAGAGGCGTTGCTGGATCCGCTGTCAAACCGTGGCTTTCAGCTCGATATGCCCGCAGACCTGGTGTTTGGAGTGCTCAACCTGCTGAAACAGGCGCTGGACCAGTCACAGTGGGAAATCGGGCGCGAGTCATCTCTAGATGCGCCAATTCTGATTGATGAAGCAGTTGACGAGATTGACATGAGCCCAGATGCAACCCGACCGACGTACCTGAATTGAGTGTGTCCTAGGCATTGCTTGACTGAATGCCCCACCGCGCCAACGCCGCATCGTCACTGACCCGCGCGTCCACCCACTTCGCGCCGGTAGCGGTTTGCTCTTTTTTCCAGAACGGTGCCTGGGTTTTGAGGTAGTCCATCAAAAATTCACAGGCCTTGAAGCTCTCGCCCCGGTGGGCGGAGGTTACGGCCACCAGCACAATCTGGTCAGGTGGTTGCAGCAAGCCGATGCGGTGTATCACGCGGGCTCCAAAGATGTCGAATCGGAGGTGGGCGTCATCGATCATGGCCTCGATGGCCTTTTCGGTCATGCCGGGGTAATGCTCGAGTTCCATGGACTGCACTGAACCCGCAGGGTCCGTGCGGGTCTGGTTTCTGTCCCTGACCGTCCCGATAAAGCTGCAAACCGCGCCGACCCGGTGGTCGCCCTCGCGCAGAGCGGCAATCTCAAGGGCCACGTCGAAATCACCCGGCTGAATCGAAACGCGCTGAATTTTATGCATAAAAAACGGCTCTAGACCCCGTGGATATTGCGTAAGCAGCTATAACTTTAATAGCTAACCAAGAGCTCACCCGCCGGTCACTGGCGGAAAGAACGCCACTTCCGCACCTTCCAGCAGCGCCGCCGATTCATCACACAGCGTCTGGTTGATCGCAACCCGCACGGCCCTGCCGCGTGCCAAAGATTCGGCGTAACCACCACCTCGGGCGACCAGTTCGTCGCGCAAGGCGGCAACCGTTGATGCATCGGTGTCGAGCGACTCGGCCCCGCAACCCACGTCCTCGCGAATGGAGGCAAAGTATTTGATATGAACCTTCATGACAATACTTCCGAAAACGACACAAAGCGCACCGTGTCGCCAGGCGCAATGTTGCAACCCGGCGGGTTGTCGATCAGGCCATCGCCCCAGACGGCCGATGTCAATACGCCCGAACTCTGGTTAGCAAACAGGTCCAGACCGCCCTGTGCATTGCGCCTGGCGCGCAGGAACTCGCGCCGTTTGTCTGGCTTGGCCCAGGTGAAATCAGCACGCGCCGCGACCGTTTGCATGGCGACCGACCGCGCGCCCTGCAATTGCAACAAAAAGGGGCGCACCAACACCAGAAAGGTCACGAAGCTGGACACCGGGTTACCGGGCAAGCCCAAAAAATGGGCGTCACCAATGCGCCCGTGGGCAAAGGGCTTACCGGGTTTGATGGCGATCTGCCACAAGTCCAACGTACCCAAGGACTGCACGGCGGGTTTGATGTGATCTTCTTCGCCTACCGAGACGCCACCGCTGGTGAGAATGACATCGTGCGAAAGGGCGGCCTCACGCAGCGCCTGCACCGTCGCTTCGCGCTGGTCGGGAACGATACCCAGGTCACTCACCACGCAGCCCATGCGACGCAGCAGCGAGCGCAAAAAGAATCGATTGGAGTTGTAGATCGCGCCGGGTGGCATGTCCTGCGGCGCCACGGAGCCGGGCATGACTAGCTCGTCCCCGGTGGAAAACAAGGCTACCCGTGGGCGACGCGCAACGGTCAGCGAAGCCATGCCAATGCTGGCGGCCAGGCCCAGTTCGGCCGGACCCAGGCGCTGGCCGCGCGACAAAACCACGTCGCCACGGGCCACGTCTTCACCGGCGCGGCGAATGTTCTGGCCGGGTATGGGCCTTGCATTGATCTGGATCTGCGGCAATTCGGCGGCGCCCTCGCCCACTGGCAATGCCTGGCAATCCTCCTGCATCACCACAGCGTCAGCACCCGCAGGCACCGGGGCACCGGTAAAAATGCGGGCCGCCGTGCCGACCTGCAAGGGAGTACCACTAGAACCCGCCGCAATCCGCTGCGAAACCGACAGTTGCACACCCGGGGCTGCTATGTCAGTACAGCGCAGGGCATAGCCGTCCATGGAGCTGTTGTCGTGCGGCGGCACATGCAACGCGGACACTACCTCTTGCGCCAGAACACGACCATCGGCGTCGCCTACGGGGACGGACTCTGCGTCCAGCGCCGGAGTGGCGAACGTCAACAGTCGCGCCAGCGCCTCATCGAGCGGCAACAATGGGGGACGGCGCTTTGGGTCGGTCATAGTCGACGGCTTCTATTTGCTGCATTCGTGCGCAATCAGTGCCTTGATGGCATCCACATCGGCATCCATTAGCTGCACCCGCTTGGGCAGAGCCTCGATGCCGACAAACTTGGCTGGCCGATCGGGCTCGCAACCCAGTGCCTCAACGATAGTCTCGGCGAACTTGATGGGTAAAGCGGTTTCCAGAACCAGCATAGGCACGCCGGGGGTCAAGTGCTCCATGGCTACTTTGACACCATCGGCGGTGTGGGTGTCGACCATCACGCCATGGCGCTGCCAAGTGTCGCGTATGGTGGCCAGACGGTCTGCATGCGTGCTCTTGCCGCTGATGAAGCCGTAACGTTGGGCGCAATCTGCAAAGGAGGGGTCAGCGCTCAGGTCGAACCGGCCAGATTTTGAAAGCTGTTCGCCAAATAGATGAGAAGTACGCACCCCATCGCGTCCCAACAGGTCAAACACAAAGCGCTCGAAGTTCGACGCCTTGGAAATGTCCATGGACGGGCTGGAAGTTTCGTGGGTATCAGCGCTACCACGCACGCGGTAGACACCGGTGCGGAAGAACTCGTCCAACACATCGTTTTCGTTGGTAGCCACCACCAGTTGTTCAATCGGCAGGCCCATCATGCGGGCCACATGGCCGGCACAAACGTTGCCAAAGTTGCCGCTGGG
>JBAWYQ010000191.1:0-7516 GCA_037143475.1 Burkholderiales bacterium
TGGTGGCGCGCACACGAACATCCATCTGGGTCAAAACTGCCCAGACTCTATGCATTACCCCCAAGCGGTCATACGCTTTTTCTTGATTTGACATCAGTCGTCCCTCTAGCCTATATGTTCCTAGCCTGTTGTCAGGGGCTCAATCCTCGGTGAAGCCCAAAGTTTAGATTGATATGCCTAACTACAAGACCAATTAAGTCAGCTGAAATGTCACCATTTGTAATGAACTGATAGAGTTATCATGACCTCACCAATACGATCGAGCCAAGTGAGATGGTAACCAGCAAGTTTTTCATTCCGGTACTTATCGGCCTCAGCTTTGCCATATCCATGGCGGTAGTCAGTTTTTTGCTTGTCTTGTTTGGCCCTATCAATCACAAGAACGGCAAACGCTATTCAGTTTTTGCTGCTTCACTTTCATCGGTTGCGTTACTTTGGCTAGTCCAGCGGTCTCATCTAGCTTTGGGTAACTCTTTTTTCGACATATTTGCACTCCTCTTAATCCTGTGGTTTTCTTGCCTCTTTTTATTTTGGGCAGGTGTCGCCAGAGGAATCAAATTTACCGGGAAGCATCAAGATTTTGGCGAAAGCTCCATTCTTTCTATGCAATATATGGAGAGTCGAATGGTTGACCAAAAGCCAACTACCAGCGAACAAGAGAATGATTTCCCCCTAACTCAACTGCAAGGCGACGGCAACCCTTTGCTGTCGTCCAAGAAAACAGACACTCAACCGTAAGTTTTTGATCAAATTGATTTTCATCAATTTGATCACCGATTCCATCGTATTTTCGGCAAATTAAGACTTCCTTACAAGTTCCAAAGGAAGCGAAACTGTTGTAATCTGACCAAAAACTGCTTGGCGTTATCCGCTCATTGACCCACCCGGCCCCACTCCTGCTCATAGGTCGTCACCAGAACCTGATTCGACAGACGATTGATTTCTGACGGAACGCGTGACATATCCCTCGGGAAGTCAAACAACAAGGGCAACGTATCGAGCCCCAGAAAACGCAGTCCGACCGGCAGCACTGCGGGCATATGCCATGGCCGGTGACTGGCAATGATGTAGCCCCATTCGCCAAAGCTGGGCACGTTGGCATGGTAAGGAGTGGCATGCAGACCGACCGACTCAATGGTGGTGGCAACCGTCCAAAAACTCTGTCTCGCCACCAAGGGTGACGTAGTCTGGATGACGGCATAACCGCCGGCTGACAGGCGCTGCGCCAGCAGTGAGTAGAAGCTATTGGTATACAGCTTACCGATGGAGAAATTGGTGGGGTCGGGGAAGTCCACGATGATTACATCGAACATTTCTGGCACTTCCTGGCCGTCGCCCTGCAGCCACTGAAAGGCATCGGTATTGATGATGTGTAACTTGGGGGAACTGAGCGCACCCGCATTGAGCCGCACCATGGCCGGGTCCTTCGCAAACAGGCCGGTCATATTGGGGTCCAACTCCACCAGGGTCACGCTTTCCACACTCGGGTATTTCAGAATCTCACGTACCGCCATTCCGTCGCCGCCACCCAGCACCGCCACCTTGCGTGGTGCACCAAAGGCGGCCATTGCCGGATGAACCAGGGCCTCGTGGTAACGGTATTCATCACGCTCGGCAAACTGTAGGTTGCCATTGAGGAACAGTTTGTGGCCCGTACGCCCGTTGGTGACAACAATGCGCTGGTAGGGAGATGTAGCCGCCAGCACGATGCGGTCGTGGTAGAACTTGTCTTCGGCCAATGTAGTGATCTGGTCCGCTACTGCCAAGCCTGCCCCCAGCACCGCCACCGTCAATACACACGCCCAAGCGTGCGCGGCAAATCGCCGCAACTCGTCGCGGAACACCCACAGCGTCCAGAACGCCACCGCCGCGTTGAGCAAGCCAAACATCAACCCCGTACGGATCAGGCCCAACTGCGGCACCAGTAGCAATGGAAAGGCCACTGAAACCGCGAGCGCGCCGAGATAATCAAAGGTGAGAACTTGCGACACTAGATCTTTGAGCGCCACCTCACGCTTGAGGATGCGCATGACCAGTGGAATCTCCAGCCCCACCAGAATGCCCACCACACCCACCATGGCGTAGAGCAGGAAGCGAAAGGCGCCCGGCATGTAGGCATTGGCCAGAAATAGCAACGCCGGCAATGCGCCACCCGCCAGAGCAACCAGCAACTCGATGCGCAAAAAATGCGCTGGCAACTGGCGTTCAAAAAATCGTGACAGCCAAGAGCCCACACCCATGGCAAAGAGGTAGCAGCCAATGACGGTGGAGAACTGCAGAACCGAATCGCCCAGCAGGTACGAGGCAAGGGCGCCCGCGGCCAACTCATAGACCAAGCCGCAGGCAGCCACTACGAAGACGCTGGCAAGCAGCGTTACTTCCAGCGGCTTGGGACTACGTTCAGAAAGCGTTCGACGCAAAACCGGTCTGCAGTGCTAGTGGATTGCCGCTGCGATGATCACGCAAATGCCCAGGCTCATGGCGGCCACCACCAGCGCCAGCGCCACGTTCTGCTTTTCAACAATCTCGCCCCACAAATCGTAGGGTGTGATCTTGTCAATGATGACAAAACACAACCAGAAAACCGCGACGCCAATCAGCGCAAATACCAGCGAGGCGAGAACCGCGCCGGGTTTTATCATTTCGAAGCCCATGAGACTCTCCTAAAAACCAAATACTTGGGATGCGTCACTTATGACCTCCACCACCTGAAAATCCACCGAAGGAACCGCCCGAACTGCGCGAGCTCGAGGACGAAGAACAGTTTTCAACCCGTGGGTCGCAACTGGAACAGCGACTGAGCAGCGACAACAAAATTAGCGTGATGACGAGCACCACGATGATGGTGCCAATACCAATGCTGCGCGCAGCACTGAAGGGCGCTGCGTCATCGCGCTTGAGCAGGTCTTTCTTGCCCTCCAGGCCAAAGGCCTTGGCCACCACCTCGCTGGCAATCTGGTCGCCGCTGGACCATACCAGCTCGCTGGCACTCTTCTCAAGCGACAGCAGGCGCTTGCCATTGGCAAAGTCTTTGTTGGCGGTCTTCTGGCCCCGGGTAACCATCCAATAGAACTCGCCGCAGACGTAATTTGTCTCGGCAGCATAGCTGTACTTCAATGTGTAATTGGTGCCCATGTAACTGGCGCTGCTCGCATTGGAACTCGCCATGCTGGGCGCTCCGGTTGTGGGGCGAACCAGGCTCCAGCCTTCTTCAGAATCGACCAGAAAACTGAAACCCTTCTTCTGGTTGTAAAGCAGGTACTCGCTCCAGCCAAAATGCTCGTCATCCCCTGGTGCCACGCCCATACGGTGCTGAAAACCCACCACCTGCCACGGTGTGCCCTGTAGTTGCCCCAAGGTACCCAATGGAATCAAGGGTTGGATCGGTTCTTCCTGAACAGCCGACTTCAACTCGCCACCAATGCCCTGACTCAAGTCGATCAGGCTGTTGCAACTGCCGCAGGTAATACTCTTGCTGGCGGCCAAGGCCACGGACACTGGCGCGCCGCAATGCGGACAATTGAACTGGCGGCCCTTCTCTTCCTTGACCGATTCGTCTTTCAACCCCTTGAGTGCCAAGTCGTCCAGAAGAACGGCCATTCCTTGCGAGACTACAGGGGGAGTCGCGGTGTAGTCGATGCTGAGCACTTCGCCGCTGGCGCTGCGCAACTCCACCACGTCGAAAGGTTGACCCAGTGGCGGCAGCTTGGGCAACTCACCCTGCGCACTGATGAGCAGGGCCGAAACATTGCTAGCCACGCTGAATGGTTTGCCGTTGACGCCAACCTGTTTGCCCAATACGTAGCGGTCAGCCGGTGGCATGGTGCGCTGCACCGCGTCGGGCTGGGTAAAAACATAGGCTCCGTTGTCCTCTGCCAACCAGCCAGACTGGCCGTCGTCAAACAGAGCATTCCACTCGGCCCAGGTACCCTCGTCCGTTTTGTATTGCAGCCGCCCGATCAGCGTGAAATTGCGCTTGTTGTAGGTACCGGTGGCAAAAAGTTGCAGGGGACTGTGATCATCAAACAACTCAGCCATCTTGCCGATGCGCGAGAGCACATCACCCTGGCGCACCACTGTGCTTTGGCAATAGCCACACACCGCGTGCGTAGACTGCGCCGAACGGAACTCCACCGGCGCACCACAGCCCGGGCAGGGCGCGGTGTATTTGCGCTGTGCAGTATCTGTGGCCACTAGACCAATTTTTTCAGCAGCTCGGCCTTCTTGGCATCAAACTCTTCCGCGGTCAGAATGCCCTTGACTTTGAGGTCGCCCAGCTTTTCCAGCGTGGCGATGATGTCGTCAGGCTTGAGCGTGGCAGCTGCCTGAACCGCCGCCGTCTGTGCTGCCATGTTGCTATTGCCTTGCAACCCGGCTTGCAGGTTTTGCGCCAGAACCTGGCCCAGCGCCACACCGGCGCCTAGTCCCATGGCATCGCCGGCAATGCCACCACCACCCACACCTTCGGCGAACTTCGGAATGGCCTGCGCAGTCTGGTACTGCATGAACTTGCCCATGTCGTTGCCGACCATACCCATGCCAATCTTCTGGTCCAGAATCTTCTGTAGCTCTTCGGGCAGCGAGACGCTTTGCACCGTCATGCTCTCCAGCTTCAGGCCCAGCTTGGCCATCTCGGGGTCCAGCTGTACCGTCAGGGCCTTGGCAAATTCCATCTGATTGGATGCCAGGTCCAGGAATGGAATGCCACTGGCAGCGATAGCCGTGCTGAGGTTTTGCAGCACCAGGCCACGCAGTTGGCCATCCACATCGGCCACCGTATAGGTTTCGCGTGTTCCCGAAATTTCGGTGTGAAACAGCTTGGGGTCGACCACGCGGAAGGCGTAGTTGCCAAAGGCGCGCAGGCGCACTGCGCCAAAGTCTTTGTCACGGATGGTGATAGGCTGGGGCGTACCCCACTTCTGGTCGATCTGCTGACGGGTACTAAAGAAGTACACGTCACTCTTGAAGGGCGACTCAAACAGCTTGTCCCAGTTCTTCAAATAGGTCAGAACGGGCAGAGTCTGTGTAGTGAGCCTGTGGGTGCCGGGGCCAAATACATCAGCCACCTTGCCTTCATTCACAAAGATCGCCATTTGCGACTCGCGCACCACCAACTGCCCACCGTTCTGAATCTCCATGTCTGCCATGGGAAAGCGCCAAGCCAGCGTTCCATCGCCGCTTTCAGTCCACTGGATGATGTCAATGAATTGTTTTTTGATGAAATCCATCAGAGCCATGGCGGGCATCTCCTAAGTGGTGATTGGGTGAACCAGTGGCAATGATACACAGCAAGCCACTTTGCGTGTCACCCCGCAAATCGTATGGGATATGCTGCTGCCATGAGCCTGCTTTTTGCTCCCTTTCACCTTTCATCTTCCATCTCCCTGTGGTGGCCGGACATTACCCAAACGCATCGTGGTCGCACCCGTGTGCCAATACGCCGCGACCCACGGCGTGCCTGGCGACTGGCATCTGATGCACTGGGGCAACTTGCTCAGCAACCGCCGTGGTTCCGGAAGGGTGCACCACTCCAGCCTGCTTGGGCCTGTGGGCCGACCATACCGCGACTGCCATGACCAGCACCCTGCAACGGGCACGATCACTTGCGCCAAGCATTGCTGCCTGCATTCAACTCGCCCATGCTGGACGCAAGGCATCCAGCGCGCTGCCGTGGGAGGGGGCGCAATTGCTGACGCCCGACCAGGGTGGTTGGGAAACGTTTGGCCTCTCATCCGGCGGAGTCTCCCCTGAGCAGAAGATTGCATCGGGCGCCAACTACCAGGTGCCATTCGCACGCGCGGCGCGCTTGGTCAGCGGACTACCCACCACCGCCGTCGGCCTCATTACAGACGCCCAACAGGCCGAAGCCATTCTCCAGGCGGGTGACGCCGACCTGATTGCGCTGGCTCGGGCATTTTTGTACAAGCCGCGTTGGGGTAGGCATGCCGCAGCCGTAATAGGTGGCGAAGTCCGGGCGCAGCCGAACTACTGGCGCTGCCTGCAGCGCGAAGCACAATCGGTTTTCGGAAAAGTGGCGATTGGCGTCCGCTGAGGTTGCAGTCATGTCTGGCATACCGATTTCAACCATGATCCTGGCCGCGGGCCGTGGTGAGCGCATGCGCCCACTGACCGACACCATCCCCAAGCCCTTGCTTGCCGTCCACGGCAAGCCGCTGATTCAGTGGTGCCTAGAGGCCCTGGCCTACGGCGGATTCAGGCAGGTGACAATCAACACGGCCTGGTTAGGGGAACAGATTTTAGAAAAATATGGAAGCGAATTAACCATCCAGCCCTCGTCAGATATGCGTAGCCAGCTATCAAATAAGGAGCATTCCGGAGTGGCTACGCAGATCAGCTACTCCCAAGAGGGACGCGATTTTGGTGCAGCGCTTGAAACCGCAGGTGGAATTGTGCGCGCTTTACCCCTACTGTGCCCGACACGAAGCGCACTCAGCAGTGCCGACACCGGCATTACTAGCGACGTGTTCTGGGTATTGGCGGCAGACGTTTTTGCCCCTGATTTTGTGTTTAGACAGGCCTCGGTAGACCGTTTTGCGGTCAGCGACAAACTAGCCCATCTGTGGTTGGTTCCCAACCCCGAGAACAAGCCCCATGGGGACTTTGGCATGGCACCAGACCCCAACGGTGGCAGTGAAGCCAAGCTCGCACTGAATCTGAGAGACAACGACCCACGGCCTCGATTCACCTACAGCACGATCGGTTTGTATCGAAAAGCCTTGTTCGAACAACCCTGGTGCGATATCCCCGCTGGCAACCCAGAAGGCGTCAAAGCCGCCTTGGCGCCCCTGTTGCGTTCTGCCATGGACCGGCAACAGGTCAGCGCAGAGCTATACACCGGGCGCTGGACCGATGTGGGCACGCCGCAGCGACTTCAGGACCTGAACGCTCGCGTGACTGGGGGCTCCATTCCCGTTAATGCGGCGGCTTAAGTTTCAGTTGCTTTATCGGCTACGCATAAATGCGGTGAAGGCATCAATCGACATCGGCCGACTGAACAGGTAACCCTGGTAAGCATGGCAGCCGTGGTCCGCCAGAAACAGGAGTTGCTCTTCGGTCTCGACTCCCTCTGCGATAACCCCCAAGCCCAGGCTATGGGCTAGCGCAACAATAGTGCGTGCGATCGCGGCATCATTGGGGTCGACCATAACGTCGCGAACAAAGGACTGATCAATCTTTAACTGGTCCAGCGGCAGTCGTTTGAGGTAAGACAACGAGGAATAGCCGGTACCAAAATCGTCCAGCGAAAAACATACGCCTGTTGCCTTAAGCGTCGTCATCTTGGCAATGACTTCCTCGACATCGTCCAACAGCAGGCTCTCTGTAAGTTCTAGTTTGAGCTTGGTAGGATCCGCCTCACTTGTCCGTAACACATCCAAAACCTGTGCCACAAAGTCACGCTGGCGAAACTGGTGGGCGCTGACGTTGACGGCTATGGTTAGTTGGGCGGTCTCGGGCGCGCCTGCCCAGCTAGTCAACTGCTGACAAGCAGTCTTCA
>JBAWYQ010000192.1:0-7446 GCA_037143475.1 Burkholderiales bacterium
TATAGGTGCCGCCTGATACCGATAGCACCTGCAATTCGGATTCAATGGCTCCGAACCGTCGGATCAATGCGCTATGGCGACCTTCCAACACGGCAACCAGTGTGTCCTTGGCGTCCGACTCCAGCGCATCGTGCATCAAATAGCTTGAAACGACCAAAGTAAAAGTCGCGACAACAACGGTCATTGACATCGTCAACAACAGCAACCGTTTTTGGATTTTCATGGGTGTGAGGAAATGGTTTTAGACAGTGCGCCACGCTAACGCGCATTTTTCCCACTCTAGACCGGGTGCCTGTGACGCGGTATCAGGTTAGTACCTGAATTCGACTTTGAAAACACCTGAGCGCGCTTCGGTTCGCACGGGAAGCCGTTAACCCGATTTAAGTCGTCCCGTCCAAATCAGGTCAGTGTTTACCCCATAGCTTGACAAGTCCTTCCGTTTTATGATTTAGCGTTCAAAAACGAACGATCGTTCTATTAACTGGAGAGAACAATGAAGCAATGGAAATGGGCAGTAGTCGCAGCAAGCTGCGCGGTCGTCTTGGCGGGTTGCGGCGGGGCGAGTGACGGATCCAACACCACGCCCAAGACCATTGCGCCTTCGGTAAAAGTTTTCGGCGACAGCATCATGGACAGTGGCACCTTTGGCTACAAGTTCACCGTTCAGAGCGCCGATCCGGCCAACCCGTTCCTTGTCTTTCCAGAAATCGTGGCGGCCAATTTTGGGGCTCCGAAACTGTGTCCATTTTTCCAATGGAACACGGCGGCCTCTACGTTCGTTCCCAATGCGGCTTGCACCAACTACGCTGTAGCCGGAGCCCGTATCAACAACCTGGTGAACGGCACACCGGGCGCCGCCAGCAATACGTCTCCTTTCTCAGTGACTTTCCAATTGGCAACTGGCTCGGCCACATTGGCGCCTACCGACCTGGTCATTGTGGACGGCGGAGGCAATGATCTTGCCGAACTGGTCGGCGCCTACCTGGGTGCCACTACGCCAGCGGGCATTGGTACCTATATGTCTGCCCTGGGCACCATGTTGCCACCCGCTACCGTTGCCACCATCATTGGCGCCAGCCCCAATGCTGTGAGCATGGGCAATGCAGGAGGTGCTTACGCCCAGGCTATCGGGTCGGCACTCGCGGCGTCCATCAAGACCAACGTGCTTGCAAAAGGCGTCGCCAAGGTGGTCGTTATCAACGCGCCTGACGTCACTATTACGCCACGTTTTCAGGCAGTTCTGGCCGCAGTGGCTGCAGCCGGCGGAACCGCACAGCGCGATGCCGTGCAGGGTGCAGCTCGCGCCTGGACGCAAGCTCTCAACGCCAGCTTGGCCGCGGGCCTGGCTGGCACCAACGTGCAGATTTGGGACTTCTACAGCGAAGGCGCAAAAATGATCGGGACACCAGCCCAATTTGGACTGACAAACACGACGACACCCGCTTGCCCCAAGGTCGCCGGCGGAATCAGCAGCGTCGGACTGGCCGCCCTGGACTATGGTCCGACCGTGATGGCGTGCAACTCGGCCAGCATGTCGGCCAACATACCCGTGGGTGAAACTTCAGCCAACTGGTGGAAGGGCTACGCATTCGCAGACCAGTTCCACTTCACCCCGACCACGAACCAGTTGATTGCCCAATCCATCAACCTGCAACTCGCCAAAGCAGGCTGGCTGTAATTCAAGGAGCAAACTATCATGAAAAACACAGCAAAACTCCTTTTGATTCCCGCCCTGTTGGCATGCGCGGCTGCGGCCCAGGCGCAATCTGCCGGGTCGCTTTTGATTCGCGGCGGTGCAACCACCATCACACCCAATGTCTCGAGCGGCGACTTGACCGCACCGAGCCTGGCGGGCACCAAGTCGGCCATTGGCAGCTCCACCCGTCTGTCGGGTGGCATTACCTATATGCTGGATGACAACATCGCCATCGACCTGCCCCTGGCCGTGCCGTTTGAGCACGACATTACGGGTGACGGCGCCATCTCCGGTGCGGGCAAGATTGGCACAGTCAAAGCACTGCCTGCGACTCTGCTGGTGCAATGGCGTTTTATGGAATACAACTCCGCTGTTCGTCCGTATATCGGCGCGGGTCTGACCTACGCCGCGTTCTACGGTGCACGTTCGACCTCCACTTTGACAGCCCTCACCGGTGGCACACCTGCCAACCCGACTACCCTGTCGGTTGAGTCCAAATGGGCGGCATCCGTTCAGCTTGGCGCGAGTTTCCAGATCGGCAGTGGCTGGTTCATTGACGCAAATTACACCTACACGCCACTGAGCACCCGCACAACCCTTTCATCAGGGCAGACGCTGGACGCGAAGCTGGACCCCAGCTCGGTCAGCCTGACGGTTGGCATCAAGTTCTAGGCTGATTCAGTCAACTCAAAAAAAGCAGCCTTCGGGCTGCTTTTTTTATGGGATGCTTGGCACCTCTATGTACTCGCAGTATTTTGGCCTGAACCAGGACCCGTTCTCCATTGCACCGGACCCGCGCTACCTCTTCATGAGCGAGCGCCACCGGGAGGCTTTGGCGCATTTGCTGTACGGTGTCAGTGGCCGCGGCCCTTCGACGGTTAACGGTGCCGGGGGCGGTTTTGTGCTGCTGACCGGTGACATTGGAGCCGGAAAAACCACCATCTGCCGCTGCTTTCTGGAACAGGTTCCACCGGGTTGCCACGTCGCCTACATATTCAACCCCAAACTTACCGTCATCGAGTTGCTACAAACGGTTTGTGAGGAATTTCACGTTGCCGCAGCGGCCACGGCGGCTGTTGCGCCCACACTGAAGAACTACATTGACGCACTCAACGCCTTTTTGTTGCAAAGCCATGCACAGGGCCGCAACTGCGTGCTGATCATTGACGAGGCTCAGAACCTGCAAGCCGATGTGCTGGAACAGTTGCGTCTGCTGACCAACCTGGAAACCAATGCGCGCAAACTGTTGCAGATCGTACTCATAGGTCAGCCCGAGCTTCGCACCATGCTGGAGCGCGCGGATCTGGAGCAGCTGGCGCAGCGGGTGATTGCGCGTTTTCACCTCACAGCCCTGAGCGAGGCCGAGACCACCCAATACATTGCGCATCGCATGGCCGTTGGCGGCCTAACCGGTCCCGTTCCGTTCGACCGCCCGGCGCTACGTCGCATTCACCAACTGGCGCAAGGGGTGCCGCGCCGTATCAACTTATTGTGCGGTCGCGCTTTGCTAGGGGCCTGGGCGCACGGTTTGCGGCAGGTCAACCGGGCTGTGGTCAATCAGGCTGCTGTGGAGGTGTTTGGAACAGACAATCAGCGCGCGTCGCTATGGCGCCTCAGGCCAGACCCCTACCTGGCCGGGGCGGTGTGCTTGATAGCAGGCGCTGTGCTAACTTGGTGGAGCATGGCCCCGATGCAGGCTGTAAAGGCACCCGCGACGGCCCTCTCTGCGAGCGCGCCTTCACCAACAATCGCCGTAGGGGCTGGCATCAAACCGGCCGCGCCCGATACACCCGACAGCATGGACACGTTGCTTACACAGCTGCCAAAAGACATCAACAGCGCCTGGAATACTTTGGCACCCAGCTGGCAACTGCCCAGTGACACGACAGACCCTTGTTCCACTGCCGCTGCACAGCAGTTGCAGTGTTTCCGCACCAGTCATCTCACACTGCCTGTCCTGCGCCAGTTGGGGCGACCCGGCATCGTGGGATTGCGGGCGAACAACGGCGCACCGGTCTATGCGGTACTGGTCGGTCTGGACGAACAGACGGCCACGCTGCGCATGGGAGCCGACCTGCACCGCATCCGCGTGACCGCGCTGGGACGGCTGTGGAACGGCGACTTTGCCACCTACTGGCGTGCCCCACCCGGCTATAGCCCTGTGGCGCGCGGCGGCAGTACTCCAGCGGTTTTCCAGGAACTGGCCCGGCAATTGGCCCAATTGGACGGCACGCCGCTGTCCACAGCGGCCACAGCCACAACGGGATTGGACGCCACGCTCAAGGAACGGGTGCGCGATTTTCAGCGCGCCCATGGTCTGGAGCCTGACGGTCAGCCCGGTCCATTAACGTTCATGCAGATCGAAAGCGCCCTGGGCACGTCCGCGCCGCGCCTGCAAGCTGCACATCCCTAGACCATGTCCTACATACTTGACGCCCTCCAACGTGCTGAAGCCGACCGTGAACGGGGTGGCGTGCCCGGGCTGCACGCGCACTCCAGCCCGCCAGGCATCTCGGCAACAGGCTTGTCGGCGCGCCGTCGCGCAACGCTGGCCCTGATCGGTGTGCTGGTACTTTGCGCTGTGGCCGCCGGACTTTGGGCCTGGCGTTCACCGGTCACGCTGCCCGTCGCGCAACCCAATTCGTTGGTGCAGGCTGCGCCGACCGCTGCATCACTGCAACCCGTTGCGCCGGCGGCGGCCTCGGTTACAGCCGTGCCAGTCGCCCGGGTTGTCGCACCCCGAGCGCCGGCAACGGACATAGCGCCCACTGCCAAGGCGGCCATCCCACCATCATCCACGATCAACACGCCACTTTTGAGCGAATTGCCGCAAGACATCCGCCAGCAGATTCCGGCGCTGACCATCACTGGCGTCGTGTACTCGGAGAACCCGGCGCAGCGGCTGCTGCTGCTCAACGGTCAGGTCTTATCCCAGGGGAGTATGGCTGGCGCCGACGTGACTCTGGAGCACATTGGGGCCAACACCTCAGAGTTCAGTTTCCGGGGAACGCGCTTTCGGATGGCGCATTGATTTGTCAGGCTGCACTGGCGCGCTGCAGGCGGTCGCGCACACCTTCCCACTCCAGCGCACTGGGCGGAGTTTCCACCCAGATCAGCTTGACTCCGGTTGCGTCCATTGCGCGCAGCACGGCAAACAACTGGTGCGCCGTGGCGGGGGCGTCGTCCGGCATGCGCCGCAGTTCAATCGACAGCGGCACATGGTTCAAAGGCGTGCGTGCATAGATGGCAATCGAGGGTTTGGTGTCAGAACCCGCCGTGTACATTACCCCGCCCAGCAGGTCGATAGCGGTCTGCAAGGCTTTTGCATCCATCAACCGCACTTTAGCGTTGGGCGCGTAGTGCGACTCCAGCGTGCCGGATGCTCTGGGGGCCTCTAGCCCCCGTAGATCCTGCGCAACCAGCTCTTCTTTTGATAGCAACTTGCGGCCACAGGCTTGTTCCACCTGCAACCGACTAATGGAGCCCGGGCGCAGCAGAACCGGTGCGCCGCGTGTGCAGTCGATGATGGTGGACTCGATGCCCAGATCGCATGGGCCTCCATCCAGAATCAGCAAATCTGGGCCCAACTCGCTGGCCACATGGGCGGCCGTGGTCGGGCTGACGCGACCAAACCGGTTGGCACTGGGTGCGGCAATGCCCCACACCGGCGCCTGACCGTCAGACGTGTCCCGCAGGGCGCGCAAAACGGCTTGCGCCGCCGGGTGGGCCGGGCAACGCAAACCAATGGAGTTTTGGCCACCGGCGCTGGCCGCGCCCACGCCGGCGCGCCGCGGCAGGATCAGGGTGAGCGGCCCCGGCCAGAACGCCGACATCAGCTGCTGCGCAAACGGCGGCACCACAGCGGCGTAATGCGCCACGCCGGACATGCCACCGTCCTGTGACGAGACGTGCACGATCAGCGGATGATCCGCCGGGCGGCCCTTGGCAATAAAAATTTGGGCGACCGCAGAGTCGTTGTCGGCATCGGCACCAAGGCCATAAACGGTCTCGGTTGGAAAGCCAATAACGCTTCCAGCCCTCATGGCTGCTGCGCAAGCAGCTATTGATTCAGGAGCAGATGCCAACAGGATCATGGCCGCTCAAAATGCGGCAATGCCGAGAGCGGCGGCGGCTTGCAGTGCTGTTTTTCGCACCTGCTCCACCGTATGGCCGGTGACCGTCAGGTGCCCCATCTTGCGGCCCTTGCTGGCTTTTGCTTTGCCGTACAGGTGCAAATGCGTACCGGGCAGGGCCAGCACCTGCGCCCAGGGCGGCGCGCCCCCTTCAGGCCAGATGTCGCCCAACAGGTTGAGCATGATGGACGGGCTGTGCTGGCGCGGTTGCGTGAGCGGCAGGCCAGCCAGCGTGCGCACCTGTAGCTCGAACTGCGACACGTCGCAGGCATCCAGGCTGTAGTGGCCGCTGTTGTGCGGGCGGGGGGCCATTTCGTTGACCACCAGACCACCCAGCGCCTTGGCAGCCTCCGAATCGGGCTCCAGTACAAAAAACTCTACGCACAGCACACCCACATATTGCAGGCCGGATGCTATGGATTTTGCAGCAGCTACCGCACGTTCCACGAGGGCTGGAGGCAGATTTCCCTCATAGACTTCGGTCACGGCCAGGATGCCGTCGCGGTGCAGGTTGCGCTGCACGGGCAGATTCACGCAGGTGCCGTCTGCACCACGCGCCACAATGACCGAGCACTCCAGTTGCAGGGGCAGCATCTTTTCCAGCACGCAGGGCACCTGCTTCAGGCCGTCCCACGCGGCTGACAGTTCGGCACGGGTGCTCACCCGAACCTGGCCTTTGCCGTCGTAGCCCATGCTGGCGGTTTTCAAAATACCGGGCAGCAAATCCTCTGCAACGACTGCCAGTTGCACCGGGGTTTCAATCACCGAGTACGGGGCGACTGGCACGCCGCAGGACTCGAAGTGCGCCTTCTCGCGGGCACGGTCCTGGGCAATGGCCACGCCGTTGGCACCCGGCGAGACCCGAATGCTTTTACCCAGTGCAGCCAGCGCAGGGGCTGGCACGTTCTCAAATTCGGTTGTCACGGCCACGCAACGCTGGGCTAGTTGCTGCAAACCGGCGGGGTCGGTGTAGGCCGTCTGGATGTGGTGGTGGCTGACGCGCCCTGCCGGGCTCAACGGATCGGGGTCCAACACGGCGGTGAAATAGCCCATGCGCTGGGCGGCATGCACAAACATACGGCCCAACTGGCCACCGCCCATCACACCGAGTGTGATTTCTTTCATAGCACGGGCGGCACGGTCATATTGCGGGCCACTTCAGTCTGGTGGGCACGAAATTCGTCGAGTTTCTTGCGCAGCGTGGGGTGGTCCGCCGCCAGCATGGCCACCGCAAACAAGGCAGCATTGGCCGCGCCCGCAGCGCCAATGGCAAAGGTAGCCACCGGCACGCCCTTGGGCATTTGCACAATGCTGTGCAGAGAATCCACACCCGAGAGGTGCTTGCTGGCCACCGGCACGCCCAGCACCGGAACCGTGGTCTTGGCAGCCAACATGCCCGGCAAATGGGCCGCACCACCTGCACCGGCGATGATGGCGCGCAGGCCGCGCTCCACGGCGGCTTCAGCGTAGGCAAACATGTCATCGGGCATTCGATGGGCCGAAACTACTTTTGCTTCATGGCTGATGCCAAACTGTTGGAGAATCTGGACTGCGTGTTGCATAGTGTCCCAGTCGGAGCTGGAGCCCATGACGACGCCGATTTGAATGTTAGTCATA
>JBAWYQ010000193.1:0-7413 GCA_037143475.1 Burkholderiales bacterium
GGCTGCAGCCCATCACGGTCACCCAAGTAGAGCAACTCATGGTGCATGACGCGCACGAAATGGGACACCTTGCGGCGATCCTGCCGAAACTATACGAAACCTTCAAGACCTGATCGATTGAGTTGAAACGACCTTGATATGACACCAAACGCGGACAACATTCACCTCGGCTATAGCGCCAATGAACTGGCCACCAGTCCTTATGCCCGATATTTCAGAACCGACATGGCGCCGCTACCAGAGCATGTGCGCGAGGCGACCGCCGTGGGACTCCAGACCGTTGATTTGCTGCCGCCCCTCGAAAGTGCTCCAGACTTGCATGCAAAAGGATACTGGCCGGTGGAAACTGGCATCACCATCAGTCCTGATGGTGCCTTTCGTGTATTTGTTCTGACTCAAATGCCCGGTGTAACGCCCGCAATGTGGGACTGGTGGTTCGGATGGCACGGGAGCGAGGCACAGCGCTACAAGTTGTGGCACCCGCGTGCGCACATGCATGCGGTCTGGGCTGACGGACGTGATGACTTGACACACTACGTCGGGCGCACCTCGCACGTAGTGGAGTATGTGGGTAACCAACGCCTCAACTTGGGCATTCGCTTTGTTTCTCCCGGCAGCCTTGGTCTGAATGAGTCGCGCCTAGCCAGCGACGGTGAAGTGGCTATCTGCGCGCGCGGGAGCATGCTAGGGACCCCCATGGAGACTGGATGGCTCATTCACCACGTGCGCCCTGTTCCGGGAGGCGCGGAAATGCGTTCCCGTTTTTGGCTGGCCGGCTCAAACATAAGGCCACGCGGCATGCCGGGGCCAGTTGGTGCCCTGATAGGCCGAGTTGCTGCAAAGTTCGCGCCTTTAACCAACAACATGGGCATGGAACTGTTGGTGCATTGCGCCCAGGAAATGAACCATCTGGCGGGAATATTGCCAGAGCTATATACCGCGTTCGGCCCTGCACGACAGGGGTAAAACACCGGCGCCTTTGCTTCATTCAAATTCGAGGAATTCTCATGAAACGAACTAACACCAAGGGAGCCGTGTTCCGTCGCGGCGAAGGAGGCTTTGAGCAGGCCGTGCTAGGCACAAGCTTTACAGCCCGTGATCCGGGTCGCAGACCCGATGTCGTGGTGCAAGTCAATGACGTCTACGGAGTAATAGCTGCAGTGTGCCAGGCCGGACGTGATGGTCTGCGTATTGGCATGTGCTCCGGCGGTCACAGTTGGGCGCAAAACCACATCCGAGAAGGCGGCATGATGCTCGACCTCTCAAGATTGAATGCGATTGAAGTCGACGCGACCAAAAGGACTGCCATCGTGGGTCCCGGTTGTCTATCTGGCGAATTGAATTTGGCGTTGGCTGAACACGGTCTGTTTTTTCCAACCGCACATGCGTGGACTGTTGGTATCGGTGGTTTCTTGCTGCAGGGGGGATTCGGCTGGAACAGTCCACAACTCGGGGTTGGCTGCCAAAACGTACTTGGCATTGACGTGGTGCTAGCTGACGGCACATTAGTTCATGCAAGCGAGACCGAGAATGCCGACCTCTTCTGGTCCGCGCGTGGGGCCGGACCAGGCTTTTTCGGTGTTGTGGTTCGCTTTCACCTGAAACTTCATGCACGCCCCAAATTTATGGGTATGAAGATGCAGGTGTTTCGCATTAAACACCTGGAGCAGGTGATGAAGTGGGCTGACCGTGTCGGCCCGCAGGTTGCGCGCAATGTCGAGTTTCAGATGGTAATGAATCCAAAGGCAACAATCATCAATGCGCACGGTATCGAGGTCATCGCACCGGTGTTTGCAAATAGCTGGAAAGAGGCACGCGAGCACGTGGACTTTATTAGCAACAGCCCGGTCCGATCTCTGGCCAGCGTGACGCTGCCTTTGCTGCCGATGTCGCTCAACTTCATGATGAAAGCCGGTGAAAAAACGCTGTTTTTGTCGAACACGCGCTGGAGCGCCGACAACATGTGGATGGATGGCCCGATTGATCCGGTATTGCCGGGTCTGCACCGCATCGCAGAAACACAGCCGCCTCACCCTAGCCATGTGCTGTGGCTGAACTGGAACGCTCCTCCCAATCGCCCGGACATGGCTTTTTCCGTTGAACACCGCACATATCTGGCGCTGTATTGTGGTTTGGGCCAGGGCGTTGACGAAGCCCGGCATGCGAATTGGGCTACTGATCACATGCGAGCGTTGGAACCATGGAGTCGTGGCATTCAACTGGCCGACGAAAACCTGGGAAGGCGACCGGCTCGATTTGTCTCCGACGCCAACATGGCACGGCTCGATCAGGCACGTGCCAAATATGACCCGCAGGGGCGCTTCCACCCCTGGATGGGTCGCTTGCCCGGGCAAAGCACCTAAGGCACACGCCAGGAATAGACGCCTGCGCTCATGTGCAGGTGCCTTACTACGTTTCGGCGTGGCGAACCATAACCCTCGATACAAGGAAAGCAAATGCGCGAAGATATCAAAACACCGCTAGAAATGCTCTACCACTGGGAACGTGAGACACCGCAGCCGGTGTTTCTGCGACAACCCAAGGCGCTGCAGTGGACCGAAAACACCTGGGCACAAGTCGGTGATGCAGTTCGGCGGGTTACCGCTTTCCTTCTCGCCAAAAGCTATCCGGCTGGGTCAAGAATTGCGCTGCGGTCCGCCAATAGTAAGGACGTTGTCATCTTTGAATCCCAGTACCGATCCTGGGTGCAAAGCATGACCGGACCAGATGCTGTGATTTTTGAATGAGAAACCGTGTAATGGCAATGAACACAGATACAAACCACCCCTATATATTGTGGGGAACACCCCATTCGCTTTACACAGGAAAGGCCCGCTCCTGCCTGATCAAGAAAGGGCTGCGATTCGTTGAACGCTGTCCTTCCCATCCGGATTACAAGGCGCGCGTTCGTCCGACGGTCGGATTGGTGACTTTTCCGGTTCTCGAAACCCCGGACGGCCAGTTCATACAGGACTCTACGGACATTGTTTCTTACCTCGATTCACTTGAGAACCTGGCATCGGGCAACTCATTGACGCCATCTACACCGGTGCAACTTGCGGTAGCAAGGCTGATCGATGGTTTTGGTCTGGAAGGCATGCTGCAGGTTGCCATGCACTACCGTTGGAGCTACCGCGACGAGCAGGAGCTGTTCCTGCAAACGGAGTTTGGGCGCGGACTGTATCCTGGCGAGGATCGAGAAGCACGACGTGCGGCCGGAAGGCGCGTCATGGACTTTTTTAGTTCCAGTCTGCCGACGCTGGGGATCAACCCACAGACCATTGCGGCTATAGAGAATGCTTATGAAGAACTTCTGGAAGCATTGGACATCCACTTCCAACACTACCCTTACGTGATGGGCAGGCGCGTCAGCATTGCGGACTTGGGTCTGATTGCGCCGATGTACGCCCACCTTGGGCGAGACCCTTATCCGACAGCGTTGATGAAGAAGCGCGCACCCAACGTTGCACGCTGGGTGGAACGCATGCAACTGCCCAATACGCCGGACGGTGAATATGCACCTTACGTTGCTGATTGGCTACTCGATGATGAGATCCCCGCCACGCTGGAGCCCGTGTTGACCTTGCTGTTCAAGGACTGGGGGCCACAGCTTAGTGCCGACATCGCTAGTTATCAGCATTGGCTCGATGCACACCCTGGAATTGAAGCGGGACAACTGATCAATTTTAACGACGGCCGCCTAGTGCATCCGACACTTGGCATGGTGAGTTACGAATGGCGAGGTGTGCAGGTGCAACGTGCCAGCGCCGTTCATGGTTTGTGGTTGTTTCAAATGGCACAGGCTGTGGCGCAGGCCATGTCCGCTGACGCCGGGCAGAACCTGGCAGCCCTGTTAAAGCGTACCGGAGGCCAGGATGTGATGGCCTTGGCCCTGCCGCACTTGATCGAGCGGCGCAACAACGTGCTGGTGCTTCAGTAGCCGCTGGCAATACGCATCTCAACCAAAAGGAATTTGAAATGAGCGACACAGTTCTAGTGAGCGTCGATGAAGGCGTCATGACGGTAACGATCAACCGTCCTGAAGCCAAGAATGCGATTAATGCCGATGTGGCCCGAGGGATTGCTGCGGCGATGATTGAGTTGGACAGCAACCCCGACATCCGTCTGGCAATTCTGACGGGTGCGGGCGGTATGTTTTGTTCGGGGATGGATTTGAAAGCTTATATCCGTGGCGAGTCCCCCTTCATTGATGGCCGCGGTTTTGGCGGGCTGTGCAGCGCGCCACCGCAAAAGCCGTTGATCGCGGCGGTTGAAGGTTTTGCGTTAGCGGGTGGGTTCGAACTGGCGATTGCATGCGACCTGATTGTGGCAGGCGAGCACGCCCGCTTTGGCACACCCGAAGTCAAAGTCGGCCTAATTGCGGGTGCGGGTGGACTACTGCGCACGCCACGCCAAATCCCACAACGCATCGCCATGGAACTGGCTCTGACGGGCGAAATGATCAGCGCCGCACGGGCATACGACCTGGGACTGGTTAACCGTGTTGTTACTTCTGGTGGGGCGTTGACTGCGGCACAGACACTAGCACGGGTGATAGTAGCCAACGGCCCCCTTGCTGTGGCCGCCAGCAAGAAAGTTATCAGTGAGTCACAAGACTGGTTATCCAGTGAAATGTTTAGCCAGCAGGAACCCCTGCTGAAGGCCATTGCCAAGAGCAAAGATGCCATCGAAGGTGCCACAGCGTTCGCTGAAAAGCGACGCCCGAAATGGCAAGGTTGCTAATCGGCGACCAAGCTATCACGCTGTTTTGCAATATTTTCTCTGGAGATGAAATGAACACTTTGGTTCGTTACGAATTGAACAACGGAGTAGCGACGCTTCGAATGGACGACGGCAAGGCCAACGTCATGAGCATTGCCATGCTGACTGCGTTGAATGAAGCGCTGGATCGCGCCGAACAAGAAGCCAAAGTGGTGGTCTTGTACGGTCGAGAGGGGTCATTTTCCGGTGGCTTTGATTTGGGTGCCTTTAAACGCGGTGGCGCTGAAGTCACGACGATGCTTGAGGCTGGCTTACGGTTATGCGCTCGCCTAGTCAAGTATCCGCTTCCGGTAATCGCCGCCTGCACTGGCCATGCAGTGGCGCTTGGTGCGATTTTGCTATTTGCATGTGACCTGCGCCTCGGGGTGGATGTGGGTGCGCGATTCCAGCTTAGCGAGGTTCGCATCGGCATAGTGATTCCGCGCCTCGCACTCGAAGTTTGTCGCAGAAAGCTGGCACCAGCGCAATTTCATGCTGCGACAACGTTGGGTATTCCCTATACGCCGGCATCTGCGTTGGCCGCTGGTTTTGTCGATGAACTGGTGCCTGGTTACGCAATGCATGAGGCTATTCAACGGCACTGCGCCGATCTAATGACCGTGAACGCGGATTCATTTGCCAGAAATAAACGCCGTATCAACTCCCAGGTAATTGAAGCCATGTCCGACGCCATCGAGGCCGATGTTGCGGAATGGAAGGCGCAAGCGATTGGTAGTGCGTCAAGCTAAGTTGGGCGGTTGACTTCCGGAGCAACCCGGCACGGTTCCAAGGTGGGGGGTACAGACATATCCCGTTTTTGTGGCAGTTTGATGCCAGCTTTTTCTTTCAAATTAGGAGATATGTAACATGAGCACGCCCTCAGCCATGCTAGCTCTGCAACGCCTGTACCACTGGGAGGCGACTGCGCCCCACCGCGTATGCTTCACACAGCCTTTGGGGCGGGGCGTGATTCAGACGTTCACTTGGTCAGAGGTCGCACATGAAGTGCGGTGCATGGCCAGCCATCTGCAATCGCTGGGCCATCCGCCCGGGAGTCGTATCGCGATTTGGGGCAAAAACACCGCCCACTGGATCATGGCCGATTGGGCCATTTGGATGGCCGGGCATGTTTCCGTGCCTTTGTATCCCACGCTGGCCGTCAAGACGGCGCAGCAAATTCTGGAACACAGTGGCGCATGTCTGATGTTTATCGGCAAGCTCGATGATCCGGATGCGATGAGGGCGGGTGTTCCGGAGAAGTTGCTTTGCATCAACTTGCCCTTGGGCCCACAGTGGCCTGGCGCGCAATGGTCTGGCATTGTGGGTAAGCAAGCCCCAATGCAAGGCCAACCTGTGCGACCTGCAGAAGACCTGTGTACAGTGATGTACACCTCGGGTACCACAGGCAACCCCAAGGGCGTCATGCACAGCTTTGGTACTTTCCAAGCCATCATTGCGCAGGGGCTGGAGCGGATTCCCCTCGATGAGAACGACAGGATGCTGTCTTACTTGCCTTTGTCCCACATTGCAGAACGGGGCCTGGTTGAGCACATGCTTTTAGCCACGGGTATGCATGTTTTTTTTGCAGAGTCGCAAGAAACATTTGCTCAGGATTTGCAACGTGCTCGCCCCACATTCTTTTTTTCAGTACCCAGGTTGTGGCTTAAATTTCGCGAAGGTGTACATGCCAAGATGCCGCCAAAAAAGCTGGCGACGCTGCTCAAGATTCCATTGCTCAATCGTTTAGTGCAGAAAAAAATATTGACAGCTTTGGGGCTGGACCAATGCCGCGTGGCTGCAGGTGGCGCCGCGCCCATGCCGCCTGAATTGTTACGCTGGTATAGCGCACTGGGTTTGAACCTCATCGAGTTGTATGGTATGACAGAGAACGGATGTACCCATTCGACCGATGTGCGGAATCCCTTGCCGGGCAGCGTGGGACAAGTACTGAGTGGGGTGAAATGTCGGCTTGACCCTAACACCAGCGAAGTGCAGGTGTTGTCGCCGGGCCTGATGCGCGGTTATTTTCTGGAGCCCGAATTGACCGCCCAAGCGTTCACGTCAGATGGCTGGCTGCATACCGGAGACAAAGGCGCACTGGATGCGCAGGACAACCTCAAGATCACGGGGCGGGTGAAAGATTTATTCAAGACGAGTAAGGGTAAATATGTATCGCCAGCGGCCATTGAGTCCTTGTTGGCGCTGATCCCCGGTGTGGAGGCCTGCTGTGTCGTGGGCGCGAATTTGCCGCAACCTCTGGCCATCCTAGCGCTGACACCTGAACTGCTCAAACAAGCGCTAGAACCTGAAGAGCGTCAACAAATGCAAGCCTCCTTCGAGCGTGAGCTTGCGATACTCAATCAAAAGTTCGATCCGCACGAGCGTTTATCTTGTTTGGTGCTGGATCAAATACCTTGGACTGTGGAATCGGGCTTCATTACCCCCACGTTGAAAGTCAAGCGCAACCAGATTGAAGATGTATATGGGTCTTTTCTTGAGGCGTGGACTTCAAGCAAAAAAGCAATCTTTTGGATTTAGGATTCAGCTCCAGCTTCACAACTATGATTCTCTTTCAATAAACAACCACCAGCTAAAGCTTTCAAGGGTGCGGGTTACAGTAATGTCCCGTCTTGTGGCACTTTGGTGCCACTT
>JBAWYQ010000194.1:0-7388 GCA_037143475.1 Burkholderiales bacterium
CCATCCATCTGGATGGAACAGGGCGAGGCCATGGCCCGGAAGTCAAATCGCAGTGCGCGCCAGCTTTTCATGCCACGATCTTAAATGCCCCGATCTTAAAACCTGCGCGTGAGTCCGATCTGGATGAACTGCGCATTGAACGGGTCCAGACCGGGGCTGCCCTTGCCGCTCAGATACAGATCGGCAGATTGCCGGTAGGTTTCGACCTTGAAATCCACCACCGTGTCCGGCGTGATGGCGTAGGCGAGTTTCATGGACAGCGTGACCGCGCCAAATGCGGCCAGCCGTTGGTCGGCCGATTTGTAGCCCTTCAAACCCACGACCCGCATCAACGTGCCAAACGCGTCGTACTGCCCCTGCGCATTGAGCACCGGATCAAAGTAGAAGTTGGCGGCTTGCTGGCTGTAGTAGCGCATGCCCGGGGTAAGCGTCAGCTTGCCAACCGGCTGCACCCAGTCCAGCCCGACGGTGTGCGACTGCACGCCAAAAGTGTCGCTGTAGTAGCGGTAGCTGGTGCGTAGAGATGCGTCAAAAGGCTCCAGGTAATGGTTCCAACGCGCCAGTGCAATCCAGGTGTCGCGCTGGTTTGGCCGCAGGTCGTACGACTTGTAGGGGTCGTTGAAGTAGCCGCTGCCCACGCCGCGTGTGAGGTTGAACTGGACAATGTCGGCAGGCGTTAGCACTTGCGTGATGCCGCCCATGAATTCCTGGGTGTTCTTGTGCTCGTTGATAGCCGTGTTGATGCCGCTGGCGGTGTTGTCGATGGTGTCGCTGGCAGCTCCAAACCCAAGAGTCCAGGTACGGTTGTTGTCGTCGCTGGACCAGCGCGCATCCAGACCCAGCGCGGTGGATTTGTAGTCATTCTCCGTGGAGTAGGCCACGCTGGCCGAGATGGCCGAGCGCGCCATGTAGCGGGTGATCTTGACGTCGCCCGCCTTGCGCTCATCACTCATGCCGAGTTTTCCGCCACTGCTGGCGCCCGACTTTTGCGTGTGCGCGTAGGGCGTTGCGCCGGACACGTTGTCGGCCACGCCTGACGCTTCTATCGACCACTCTCCGGCGATGGGCGCTTGCACGTAGACCTGTGGTGCCGTGGCCTTGATGCGGTCCCAGCCGGGCTGGCTGTCGCTGTAGCTGCCGTACTTGACGGCAATGGTGGATTTTTCAGGGGCCGTTTCAGCTGCGGAAGTGGCTGGGGCCAGTGCCGCCAGCGAGGCCAGGCCTGGCAAGAGCAACGATGCCAGCAGCACGCCAGTGGCGGACTGTTGGCTTGGGGGGGTGTTGTGTGTGCTCATGTTGTTCATCCCTTAGTTGCAACCACAGCCGCCACCGCCGACGCCGTAACCGCCGCTGGAGTTTTCTTTGCTGCCATAGATGTGTTGGGTAAAGCGCTGGTCCAGCGGGTCGGACTCAAACGTCATGCCGGGTTTGGCCAGGTTGCCTTTTTCCCAGGCGTTGACCGGTCCTGCGCTGCTGCATCCGCTCAGCCAAGCGAGGGAGGTGAGGGCCAACAGGCCCAGAATGGTTCTTTTCATCATGATGTGTCCTTCGTTGTTAGTCTTTGAGGTGGAGTGCTTGCTTGATTTGCTGTTCAAGCTCGGTCTTCTGTTCGGGTTTGAAGCCACTGTGGATACTGAGCACCCTGCCGTCCGGTCCAATCAGCACCGAGGTGGGCATGCCCTTGATGGCGAATGACTTGGGGGTTTTTCCGCTTTGGTCAAACGCCACGTCAAAGCTGGCCGTGGTTTCCTTCAAGAAGTCGCGGGCATCGTCGCCTTTTTGGTCCAGGTTGATGCCCACCACGCGCAGGCCCTTGGCGCCATAGCGCGACTGCATGTCGTTCATCCAGGGAAAGGACTGTTTGCACGGACCACACCACGAGGCCCAGAAGTCCAAGTACACGGTCTTGCCTTTGTAGTCGCTCAGCTTCACCGCGCTGGCGCGCCCGGGCAATTCAAAGTCGGGAGCGACTTGACCGACTTCCATGGCAAAGGCAGAACTGCACAGCAATGTGGACAAGACCAAGGGGAGTGTTTTTCGGTAGAGGTGTTTCATGGTTGAACAAAGTAATAGTTGAATGAAAGTTTTAGCGAATGGCCGCGTGGCTCAGGGATGCCAGGAAGTCGCTGGCGTTTTGATAGCCGACCACCTTGTGCACGACGCGATTGGCGGCTGCGCCATCAAAGAACACCATGCCCGGTGGCCCAAACAGACTGAAGCGTTTGAGCAAATCTTTATCGGCCGTAGTGTTGGCAGTGACGTCCGCCTGCAGTAGCACCACATTGCCCAGGCGCTTTTGCACTTGGGGGTCGCTGAAGGTGAATGTCTCCAGCTCCTTGCAGGCCACGCACCAGTCGGCATAAAAGTCCAGCATCACGGTCTGGCCCTTTTGCTGGGCTTGCGCCAGGGCGGTGTCCAGTGCCTGCACGCTTTGTACGCGCTCAAACTTCAAGCCCGTGGGGGTGGGAGCGTTGGGGCTACCGGCTGCCTGGGCAGAATGCAGGTGGCCCAGCGGTTGCAGCACCGACTGGCCGCCCGATGCCGCGCCCACGACCAACACCAGCGCCAGCGTGGCCAGCGCGGTGCCACTGGCACGTGCGGCCACCGGTGTATGGGTGTGCTGCGGTGTGGCCGGGCCGAAGATACCCAGCAGGGCGGCGCCAGTCAGCAGCCAGACGGCCCAGGCGAGCATGTGCACGGTGGCTGGCAGCACGGGTGACACCATCCAGATAGCGACCCCCAGCAGCATCATGCCGAACACCTGCTTGACGCGTTCCATCCAGGCACCGGCGCGTGGCAGCAGGCTACCCGCCGACAGGCCCACCAGCAGCAAGGGCACGCTCATGCCCAGCGCCATGGCAAACAGCGCCAGGCCGCCCAGCACCACGTCTTTGGTTTGGCTGATGTAGACCAGGGCACCGGCCAGCGGTGCGGCCACACAGGGCCCCACCACAAGCGCTGACACGCCACCCATCAGGAACACGCCTGCATACGATCCGCCCTTGAAGCGGTTGGACCACTCGGTGGCCCGGCTCTGGATGGCGCTTGGCATTTGCAGGTCATAAAAACCAAACATGGACAGCGCCATGGCCGACAGCATCAGGGCGAATCCGCCCAGGACCCACGGGTTTTGCAGTGCGGCGGCCAGTCCTTCACCGGCCAGCCCGGCTGCGACGCCAAAACCCGCATAGACCAGCGCCATGCCCAGCGAATAGGCCAGCGCCAGGCTAAAGCCCTTGCTGCGGCTGACCACCCCGGTCTGCCCGGCGATCAAGGAGGAGAGGATGGGCACCATAGGAAGCACGCACGGCGTAAACGCAAGCAGCAAACCGGCCAGTCCAAATACGCCCAGGGTGCGTAACAGGCTGCCGGAGGCCAGTGCAGATGCTACTGAATCCGTAGCGCCTTGCGCATATTCCACGGTGGCTAGCGGCTGATTTGATGTTGATCCAGTCGGATGGTTTAGTGCCGCCGAGTCTGGCGGATAGCACAGTCCTGCGTCGGCACAGCCTTGCCAGTTGACGGTCAGTGGGCTTTTGGCGTTGCCCTGCGTCATGTGGACCTCAATGTCCAATACCCGCTCGTACACCGCCATGGTTTTGTTGAAGTTGGAGTCGAACGTCTCTTTGGCTGGTGGCAGGGCCAGCGCCGACCACTTCACGTCGAGCGCGTCGGTTTGCACGCTGATACGGTCACGGTACAGGTGGTAGCCGGGTGCGATGTCCCAGTGCAGTCGGACTGTTTTTGCGTCCACCGGTTGGGACGAGAACGCAAAGGCCTGCTCCGGAGCCAAAAACTCGTCGGCCAGTGCAGGCATTGCCCAAGCGCCAACGGCACAGACGATCATTGCCAACACGCCTCTGAAATTCACCCCGATCCAATACCGCATGGCCCACCTCCAGTAGAAAAGATGGGTTGAATGTAGCAGTATTTGGGAAAAATTCCCTTAAATAATTCTTAAGAGGTATCCAATCTGACTGGTAAATGGTTACTGAATGTAGAAATTCCTGTAGTCAAACGTCTGTCTGCAGTAGCGCAATGAGCCGGTTGATGGCGTGACGCAGCGTAGCGGATCGCACCGCCGCGCGGTCGCCGTCGAAGTGGCATTTCTCGGTCACCACCTTGCCAGGCAGGGCAAAGCCAAACCACACCGTGCCCACCGGTTTGGCCGAGCTGCCGCCAGTCGGGCCGGCCACGCCCGTGACTGCCACCGCAACGTCTGCATGGGACTGCGCGATGGCGCCCAGGGCCATTGCTTTGGCCACGCCCTGGCATACCGCGCCCGCGCGCCGCAGGATGCGTTCCTCCACACCCAATAATTCCATTTTTGCGTCGTTGGAGTAGGTCACAAAACCGCGCTCGAACCAGGCGCTGGAGCCGGCCAGATCGGTACAGGCGGCGGAGATCATGCCGCCGGTGCAGCTTTCAGCGGTGACCAGCCGCCACTGCTTGCTGATCAGCAGTTCCGCGAGGTGGGAAACAAGAGCGAGGTCGGTACGGTACCGGGAAGTGTCGGCGTGAGTTTGCGTCATGCCGGAATTATCGGTGGGCGCTGTGTTCGCTCAGCATTCCACGATATTGACGGCTAGTCCGCCACGTGCCGTTTCCTTGTATTTGGTTTTCATGTCGGCACCGGTCTCGCGCATGGTCTTGATGACCTTGTCCAGGCTCACAAAGTGCGAGCCGTCGCCGCGCAGGGCCATGCGTGCGGCATTGATGGCTTTCACTGAAGCAATGGCGTTGCGCTCGATACACGGAATCTGCACCAGTCCACCCACCGGGTCGCAGGTCAGGCCCAGGTGGTGTTCCATGCCGATTTCGGCCGCGTTTTCTACCTGCTCGGGGGTGCCGCCCATCACTGCACACAGGGCACCTGCCGCCATGGAGCAGGCTACGCCGACTTCGCCCTGGCAGCCCACTTCGGCGCCGCTGATGGATGCGTTCTCTTTGTACAGGATGCCAATGGCAGCCGCTGTCAGCAGGAAGTCCATTACGCCCGCATCGTTGGAGCCGGGCACAAAGCGGCTGTAGTAGTGCAACACGGCGGGAATGATGCCAGCCGCGCCATTGGTGGGCGCCGTCACTACGCGACCGCCAGCGGCGTTCTCTTCGTTCACCGCCAGCGCGTACAGGTTGACCCAGTCCAGTACCTGCAGGGGGTCCTTCAGCGCGGCCTCGGGGTTGGAACTCAGTGCCTGCAGGAGGGCCTTGGAGCGGCGCTTGACCTTGAAGCCGCCGGGCAGCACGCCGCCGGTGCGGCAGCCCCGGCGCACGCAGTCCTGCATGACCAGCCAGATGCGCATGAGGCCGGCGTCGATCTCGGCGTCGGTGCGCCAGTGTCGCTCGTTGCGTCGCATGATCTGGGCAATGCTCAGTCCATTCGAGCGTGCCAGGGCCAGCAAGGCGTCCCCGCTGGCATAGGGCATGGGCAGCACCGTGGCGTCCGGGGCAATCACTTTTTGACGCGTCCCATCGGCGGCCACTTCGTCGCTGATGATGAATCCACCCCCTACCGAGTAATAGATGCGGTTGCTGATCTCAACTCCGTTGGCGCCAAACGCGACAAAGCGCATGCCGTTGGCATGAAAGGGCAGCGTCTCGCGGCGCATGAAGTTGAGGTCGGCACGCTCCACAAACGGGACGCTGTGCAGGCCCAAAAGGCACACCGATTTGCCAGACCGAATGCCTGCCAGTATGGAGGGAATTG
Source organism: Burkholderiales bacterium (assembly GCA_037143475.1). Taxonomy (GTDB): domain Bacteria; phylum Pseudomonadota; class Gammaproteobacteria; order Burkholderiales; family Burkholderiaceae_C; genus Allorhodoferax. The sequence continues at coordinate 5,708 of JBAWYQ010000194.1, forward strand.
CCTCAATCTCGACGGTGTCGGGCTCGTGCCCGCACAAACCCATCAGTACGGCGGTGTCACTGCCGTGGCCTTTTCCGGTGGCGCCCAGTGACCCATACAACCAGCAGCGCACACCAGAGGTTTGCTTCAGCAGACCGGCCTGCTGCAGTCGCAGCACAAATTGCCGCGCCGCCCGCATTGGCCCCACGGTATGTGAACTGCTGGGGCCAATGCCGATCTTGAAAAGATCAAAAACAGATACTGCCATGATCAATGCTCAGCAGGCATCGAAGCTGCGACGGCGGCGCTGCAAGCGGCGTCAATAACGGCTTGTTGGGTGAACATAGGACCTTTTTATAGTGACACCGGTGTGGACGCGACGATTCTATTATTGACAGGGGCGCGCGCTTCACTTTAGGCCATACGCTCCAATCGCGTTGGCCGCGCCGTGGCACACTGCCCTACGAAACTTCAACGCCTACAGGCAGCTCAACCGGTTCCCTCAATAACTCCAAGGAGTCCTTCATGTTTCTGCTCAACCCCCGCAACAATGACCGCCACTACCCTGATCCGCGCTCCAGCGAGATTATGAGCAAGACCATTGCCTTTTTTGAGAAAAAAGGCCTCGACAAGCTCAAGGAAGACTACAACGGCGCAGTCTGGTACGCGGACTTTCTGGAGTTCTGCAAGGCAGAAGGGATTTTGTCGTCGGTGATGACGCCTGCGAAACATGGCAAGCCTGGCGAAGCTGCGGTGTGGGACACCTGGCGGGTCTGCGGTTTTGCCGAGGTGCTGGGCTTTTTCGGGCTGTGCTATTGGTATACGTATCAAGTGTCCGTGCTAGGGATCGGCCCGATCTGGATGAGCAAGAACACTGCGCTACAGGCCAAGGCGAAAGCGCTGCTTGATAACGGTGAAATTTTCGCCTTTGGGCTGTCGGAGAAGGAGCACGGCGCCGACATCTATTCCTCCGACATGATCGTGACCAAACTGGCTGATGGCAGTTACCAGGCCAGCGGCGGCAAGTACTACATTGGCAACGCCAACAAGGCTGCCATGGTCTCTACTTTCGGCAAAATGGCAGACACTGGTGAATACATCTTCTTCGTCGCCAACTCGCAGCACCCCAACTACGAACTGGTAAAGAACACCGTCTACAGCCAGAACTTCGTCGCTGAGTACCGCCTTAACGACTACCCGTTCACCGAGGCCGAAGTGCTGCACCATGGCGACGACGCCTGGAATGCGGCGCTCAACACCATCAACGTGGGCAAGTACAACTTGGGCTGGGCCTCGATTGGCATGTGCACCCATGCGTTTTATGAAGCTATTGACCACGCTTCAAACCGGCATCTGTATGGCAAGACCGTCACTGACTTCCCGCATGTGAAGCAACTCTTCACAGACGCCTATACGCGCTTGGTGGCCATGAAGTTGTTTGCCCTGCGCGCGGCCGACTACATGAAGACTGCCAGCGCAGAAGACCGCCGCTATTTGTTGTTCAACCCCATGGTGAAGATGAAGGTCACCACCCAGGGCGAAGAAGTCATCAACTTGTTGTGGGACGTGATTGCCGCCAAGGGCTTCGAGAAGGAGCCCTTCTTTGCCATGGCCGCCGCCGACATCCGCTGCCTGCCCAAGTTGGAGGGCACGGTGCACGTCAACATGGCGCTGATCATCAAGTTCATGGCCAACTACTTCT
>JBAWYQ010000195.1:0-7372 GCA_037143475.1 Burkholderiales bacterium
CCAATCCTGCCTATGCTGAACTGCATTGCCTCTCCAACTTCAGTTTCCAGCGCGGCGCGTCGCAGCCTGAAGAACTGGTGGAGCGTGCATCTGCGTTGGGTTACGACGCGCTGGCCATCACGGATGAGTGCTCTGTAGCGGGGGTGGTGCGTGCGTATGGCGAGGCGAAGTTGCGCGGCCTCAAGCTGCTACTGGGGGCGGAGTTTGTGATGGCCGAGGGCTTTACGGTCGTGGTGTTGGCGCACAACCTGCGGGGCTGGGGCAATCTGTGCCAATTCATCACCGTGGCGCGCCGCTCTGCGCCCAAGGGGCAGTACCAGGTGGCCTGGAACGGCACGCAAAACCAGGCCTTGTGGGCGCAACTCAAAGATTGCGAAGTTTTACTGGCGTTTCCGTCTGCTATCAATATGGAAGCTGCTTGCGCAGTATCCACGGGGGCTAGAGGTCTGTTTGGTTCTAATCTTTGGCTCGTGGCAGAGTTACCATTGGGCTTGGACGATGCCGTGCAGCGGGTGCGCCTGCAGCAGCTTGCACAGTTCAGCGGGGTGCCTTTGGTGGCCGCGGGCCATGTGCATATGCATGTGCGCTCGCGCAAGCCCTTGCATGACGTGCTGACGGCGGTGCGCCAGGGTTTGCCGGTTGCGCAGTGCGGCGTTGTGCTACAAGCCAACGCCGAGTTGCATTTGCGCTCGCGTGAGCGCTTGGCGGCAATTTACCCGGCGCAATGGTTGGCCAATACGCTGGTGATTGCGCACAGGTGCAGTTTCAGTCTGGACGAGTTGCGCTACCACTACCCGCTGGAGGCGGTGCTGCCAGGCCACTCCCCTGCACAGACGCTGCGCCAATACACGCTGGAGGGTGCGAGGGTGCGCTATCCCCAGGGCACACCACAATCGGTGCAGCGCCAACTGGAGCACGAGCTGACGTTGATTGCCGAACTGAAGTACGAGATGTACTTTTTGACCGTGCACGACATCGTGCGCTTTGCCCGCAGTCGGGACATCCTGTGCCAGGGGCGCGGCTCGGCAGCCAACTCGGCGGTGTGTTACTGCCTGGGCGTGACCGAGGTTGACCCGTCACGCAGCAGTGTGCTGTTTGAGCGTTTTATCAGCCGCGAGCGAGACGAACCGCCCGACATCGATGTCGACTTTGAGCACCAGCGCCGCGAAGAGGTGATCCAGTACATCTATGCCAAGTACGGGCGCGAGCGGGCAGCGCTTACTGCCACCGTCATCAGCTACCGCCCGCGCAGCGCCTTGCGCGATGTGGGGCGTGCGCTGGAGATCCCTGAAGACCTGATTACCGCACTGGCCAAAGAACACCCCGGCATGTACAGCCGTGAGGTATTGGCCGAGCGCTTGCATTCGGCCATCGAACGGCTGGGTGCCGATTTTGTAGCGCCGCCGGTAGAACGGTTGGAACTCTGGACCACGCTGAGTGCCCAGTTGCAGCGCTTTCCGCGCCACCTGAGTCAGCATGTGGGCGGCTTTGTGTTGACGCAAGGGCCGCTGACGCGACTGGTTCCGGTCGAAAACGCCTCGATGCCGGACCGCTCCATCATCCAGTGGGACAAGGATGACCTGGATGCTGTGGGTCTTCTGAAGGTGGACGTATTGGCTTTGGGCATGCTGAGCGCCATCCGCCGCTGCTTGGCACTGATTGGCCAGTGGCGTGGCACCACGATGCGAATGCAGGACATTCCGGCCGAAGACCCTGCCACTTATGACATGATTTGCAAGGCCGATACCGTGGGCGTGTTCCAGATCGAAAGCCGGGCGCAGATGAGTATGCTGCCCCGCTTGAAGCCACGCTGCTTTTACGACCTGGTAGTGGAGGTGGCGATTGTGCGGCCCGGCCCCATCCAGGGTGGCATGGTGCACCCGTATCTGAAGGCCCGCGCCAACCCGCAAGCTGTGCAGTACGCCAGTCCCCAGCTCAAAGAGGCCTTGAAGCGCACACTGGGTGTGCCGATATTTCAGGAGCAGGTGATGCAGGTGGGCATGGCGGCGGCCGACTTTTCTGCCGGAGAGGCCGACCAGTTGCGCCGCTCCATGGCGGCCTGGAAGCGCAAGGGCGGCGTGCACGCGTTCTACGACCGCATGGTCAGCGGCATGCTGAAAAATGGCTACACCCAGGAGTACGCGGACCAGTTGTTCAAACAGATCGAGGGTTTTGGCGAGTATGGCTTTCCCGAAAGCCACGCAGCCAGCTTTGCGCTGCTGGTATACGTGAGTTGCTGGCTGAAATGGCACGAACCGGCCTTCTTCCTGGCCGCCATGCTCAACAGCCAGCCGTTGGGTTTCTATGGTCCTTCTCAGCTGGTTCAGGACGCGCGTCGCCATGGTGTGGAAGTGCGCCCAGTGGACGTCTCGCACAGCGACTGGGATTGCACGGCCCAGCCCATGGGGTCAGACCACCGCCTTGCGCAGCAAGGTGTGTGCTCTGACCCCATCGCTTCAGGCATCCGTTCAGGTCCCGCCATTCGCCTGGGCCTGCGAATGGTCAGCGGTCTGCGCAAAGAAGTTGCTGACCGCATTGCCACCGAGCGGGTCTTGAGCGCATTCCAGAATACCCAGGACCTTGCCTTGCGGTGCACCTTGAACGATGTCGACCTCAAGGCCCTGGCCAGTGCCGATGCGTTGCAGTCCCTATCGGGCCACCGCCGGCAGCAGGTGTGGGACGCCGCAGCGCTGAAGCCGGCTCCCGAGCTGCTTAAAGGGGTTCCGATTGAGGAAGATGAACTACTTTTACCCGCCGCACCAGAGGGCGAGGAAATGGTGTTTGACTACGCCGCACTGGGCCTCTCATTGCGCTCACACCCCTTGCTGCTATTGCGTGAGCAGCTATCAAAAAAGAAGCACCTCACAGCCATGCAAATGGCCGACTACCCCAGTGGCCGCCTGGTTCGCGCTTGCGGCTTGGTCACCATGCGCCAGCGACCCCAAACCGCCAAGGGCGTGGTCTTTATCACGCTGGAAGACGAAACCGGCAGCGTCAACGTCATCGTCTGGAAGGCTGTGAAGGAGCGCTTTCGCCAGGAGGTCTACCAGGCCCGTCTGCTGGCTGTGTACGGCGTGTGGCAGCGTGACGAAGAAAGCGGTGGCCAGGTGCGCCATGTGATTGCCAAACGGCTGGTGGATTTGACGCCACTGTTGGGTGACCTGGCGACCACGAGTCGGGATTTTCATTGAAATGCCACACCCACCTGTTCACTTATGCGTTTGTGCGTTGCAGTCCTGAAGCGAATGAAGAATCCACAAAGCCGACACTCGTTACCTCACAGCGACCAGCGGCAATGTTGTTCTGAATTCCGAGGCGTCTGCCCCGTCAATGGCCAGGCCCCGACATTGGCCACCGATTGGGTGGCACCAAGAGTTGGGGCCGCGTTAGCGGCCTCGTTTAGCCGTTTTGAGCGGCTCACAATTTAAATAGCCCCCGGCTTTGCCAAGGATAAGTTACTTTTCGGTGATGCTTCACTTCCTATCGCAGATTAAGGTCAAATTCTTCGAACGGAGATAGAAGGATAGGAGACCGATTGCGATTTCTGGCAATCCCCAAATAAAGCCAATCCTTGCCCTGCAAGGAAATACGAAGCTTTCATGTTGTCCACAAGGCAAGGTCAGACACAGGGGGAATCTTGCTGAAGTTGAACAATTTCTGGTGGCGATCACTGCAAACCAGAGTGCCACTCATTGCGCTGACAATTTTTATCGCCAGCATCTGGGCGATGTCCTTCTTTGCCAGTCGGACACTCCGTGAGGATATGCAGCACATGTTGGGCGAGCAGCACCTGGCGACGATCACCGTCATTGCCGAACAGGTGAACGAAGAACTGGTAGATCAGTTCAAATCGCTCAACATAGTTGCTGCAGATATCACACCGACCCTGCTGGGCAAACCAGCCGCGTTACAGCTGGCGCTGGAGCACCGCCCCATTTTTCAGCGGTTGTTTAACGGTGGGACCTTTGTTACAGGACCTGATGGCATTGCGCTTGCTTCGTTGCCCTTGGCCGTCGGGCGGCGTGGGGTTAGCTATATGGACCGGGATTTCATCATGGCCGCGCTCAAAGACGGCAAGGCAACGGTGGGGCGGCCTGTATTGGGCAAGAAGCTGGCAGCGCCAATTTTTGTCGTGGCCGTGCCCATTCGCGATGCAAAGGGACTGGTCATAGGTGCCTTGGCTGGCATCACCGACCTGAGCCAACCGAGCTTTCTGGACCATGTGACCCAGCACCACTATGGCAAGACTGGAGGCTATCTTCTCAATGCCCCGCAGTATCGGCTGATCGTCACCGGCTCCGACAAGAGTCGCGTCATGCAACCCTTCCCGGCACCGGGTATCAACCCCATGCTTGACCGCTATGCTGGCGGCTACGAGGGCTATGGCGTTTCTGTCAATTCTCGTGGCGTGGAGGAGCTCACCGCCGCTAAAAGTGTGCCGGTCGCAGGCTGGTTCATGGCCCTGACTCTGCCGACCGAAGAGGCTTATGCACCAATTCACGCCATGCAGCAGCACATAGACAAGTCCTTGTTTGGTCTGATCCTGCTGGCGGGTGGCATAACCTGGCTGTTGAGCTCGTGGAATTTGCGACGCCAACTCACCCCGATCCGTGTTGCAGCAAAACTACTGGCCGGCGATTCCGCTGCCGGCCGAGTGCCAAAGACATTGCCTGTCGAACAGCCGAACGAAGTGGGTGAACTGATCGACGGCTTCAACCGTTCGATCGGAGTGTTGGCGCAACGGGAGCTTGCAATTAAAGCGCAGGAGGTGTTCAAGCAAGCGATCCTGAATTCGATGGATGCTCAAATTGCAGTGCTTGACCATGCGGGGAGCATCGTCATGGTGAACGAATCCTGGCATCGTTTTGCCGCACAAAATGGCATTGAACCCGCCACCAAGGCGCCAAGCTTAAACGTCGGTGCCAACTACCTGGCTGTGTGTTCGGCCCTTGGCGATAACAAGTCGGGTGGCGCGCCTGACGCTTGTCATGGAATTATGGCGGTGCTGAACGGAACACTGCCAACTTTCACCTTGGACTACCCCTGCCATTCGCCACTACAACATCGCTGGTTCACCATGGTGGTGACCCCGTTGAAGCTGGATACCGGGTTTGGCGCAGTGGTGGTGCACACCAACATCACTGACCGCAAACAGGTTGAAGCCAACCTGATCGAGAGTAGTGAACTCAACCGGGCGGTGAGCGATAACGGCCAAGCATTGATCTGGCTCGCCGGTTTGGACAAGGGATGCCACCACTTCAACAAGCCATGGCTGGCCTTTACCGGAAGAACGTTGGAGCAAGAGATGGGCAATGGTTGGGTCGAGGGGGTGCATCCAGATGATCTGCAACGTTGCCTTGATATCTATGTAACGGCATTTGATCGACACGAAAAATTCAGCATGGTCTATCGCCTGCGTCACCATACCGGCGACTATCGCTGGATTCTGGATGACGGTGCGCCACGTTTTGACAGTGCAGGTTGCTTTGTTGGCTACGTCGGACACTGTCTTGACATCACCGACATGCGAAAGGCCGAGGATGAAATTCGCATCGCCGCCACTGCCTTCGAGTCCCAGTTAGGTATCACCATCACAGATACCACAAAGGTCATCCTGCGTGTTAACAAGGCATTCACCGAAATCACCGGCTACACCGCTGAGGATGCGCTAGGGCAAACCCCCCACTTGCTCAGCTCGGGGCGACACGACGCGGCCTTTTATTCGGCAATGTGGGAGCGCATCGCTCTGTGCGGAACGTGGCAGGGCGAGATCTGGAACCGACGCAAGAACGGCGAGGTATACCCTGAATGGCTGACCATCAGCTCTGTGACGTCCGATTCAGGCCTGACAACCCACTATGTAGGCACCTTCAGCGACATTACGCTTCGCAAGACATCGGAAGAAAGTATTCAGCGCCTGGCCTTCTATGACCCGCTGACCGGCCTTCCCAATCGGCGATTGCTGATGGATCGGCTGGGGCAGGCATTGGCAGCGGGCATGCGCCATCCACGCCAGGGCGCGCTGCTATTTGTCGATCTTGACAACTTCAAGACCCTCAACGACACCATGGGTCATTACCAGGGTGACATGCTACTGGAACAGGTGGCCACCCGTTTGAGCACCTGCATCCGGGAATGCGACACAGTGGCCCGACTGGGCGGTGACGAGTTCGTGGTGATGCTTGAAGACCTGAGTATGGATGCATTGAAGGCAGCCACCCAGGCCGAATCTGTGGGTGAAAAAATACTGCTGACGCTCAACAGGCCGTATCAAATCGGCGGGCACACGCACCACAGCACACCCAGTATAGGCATCACCCTGTTTGGTAACGACCCGCTGGAGGGCATTGAAGAGCCTTTGAAGCGGGCTGATATGGCCATGTATCAGGCCAAGGCTGCAGGTCGCAACACATTGAGCTTCTTTGACCCGCAGATGCAGTCCGTGGTGAGCGCCAGAGCCGCCATGGAGGCGGGTTTGCAATTGGCCATTCAAGAGGGGCAGTTCCTTCTGCACTATCAGGTGCAGGTGACCAATGAGGGGCGTTTGACTGGCGCAGAGGCTCTGGTGCGCTGGCAGCACCCACTAAACGGCATGGTATCGCCCGCCGAATTCATTTCCTTGGCCGAAGATACCGGCATCATCTTGCCCCTGGGGGCTTGGGTATTGCAAGCCGCATGTGCGCAGCTGGCGCTTTGGGCAACGCAACCGGCGCTGGCGCACCTCACGGTTGCGGTCAATGTCAGTGCACGCCAGTTTCACCATCCAAACTTCGTTAGTGGAGTGCTGGGTACCCTTGAACGCACGGGCGCCAACCCGGTACTGTTGAAACTGGAGCTGACAGAGAGCCTGTTGGTAGTCAATGTTGATGAGGTGATCAACAAGATGAATGTATTGAAGGGAATCGGCATTCACTTCGCGTTGGACGACTTTGGTACCGGCTATTCATCCCTTGCATACCTCAAGCGACTACCGCTGGACCAATTAAAAATAGACCAGGGATTTGTCAAGAATATTCTGATTGACGCCAACGATGCCGCCATCGCCAAGATGGTCATTGCACTGGCTGACACCATGGGGTTGGCGGTCATTGCCGAGGGCGTAGAGACGCAGGAGCAGCGTGACTATCTGGCGCGCGAGGGGTGCCACGCGTATCAGGGGTATTTCTTCAGCCGGCCGCTGCTGATTGATGCATTTGAGGCGCTTGTGCGCAGTATTTCACTGCCGACTGCATCATTGGCAATTTAATGCAGAAACCCAAATGTCCGTTTTGGCTCGTCCTATCCAGTTGGCGAGCGTCAGGTCTTCAAAGTGGTGCCTGACTGCAATGGGGCACTCTGCTCGTATTCGAGAACGACTGCTGCTTGGCAGGCT
>JBAWYQ010000196.1:0-7370 GCA_037143475.1 Burkholderiales bacterium
TCTTCAAAGATATTTTCCAGCTTGTCCCATTGGCCTGAAGCCTTGGACGTGATGTCAGTAGCCATGTTCGTCATCTTGCTGGTCGCCTCCGAAATTCTTTCTTCAGCCACAGCCTGGGTCTTGCGCTGGATACTCACGCCTTCCTTCACCAACGACTCAAACGCTTTGGAGCCCTCAGCTTGTGCGCGGGTGAATGCGCCCAGCCCGGCCTGCCAGATCTGCTGGGCAGAGTCTTTAACCGAGCCGCTCAATTGCGCGTGCGAGGACTTAGTCGAGTTGGATTTTTGCAATTTTTTGACCATGGAAGTTCCACAAAAATAAATATAAACCGGCATCCCGTTGCTTGATTCGGTGCAACGCCTAACTTTACTCGCTGAGTGGCCTACTTGATTAGACGCATCAACCAAATTGCGGGCGACTGGATTTGATTTATCGACTTCTTAATGTTGAAGCCAGCCGTTGATTTCTTTGATAACCTCAGTTGTCGCACCACCCGTCAGCGCTTCAAGACGTATTCGTGACGCGAGGTAGATAAGGCGGGCTTGACTAAGGTCGCGTCGTGCAGCGGTCTGCTGTTGCTCAGCGTTTAATGTATCGATCAGTGTGCGACTGCCCGCTTCAAACGATCGACGGTTCGAGATTGCCACTTGCTCTGTCGACCGCACGGCCTGTTCCATGGCCCGAACTTTCAAAACACCCTCAGTAACGCCACGAAATTCGTGGTGTACTCTTACTCCAAGATCTCGGCGTAGTGCCTCCAGTGCTTGTGTCGCGCGCTCCTGATCCGCGACCGCCTGGCGGACGATTGAATTCACATAGCCGCCCGCGTAAATCGGAACATTAAGCTGAAAGCCAACTGTTCTATTGGTGTAACTTGTGTTGACACTGGTCACATTCTCGCTCTCGCTGCGAGACCATTGGGCAACTGCATCCAGGGTTGGATAGTGGCCCGCTTTTGCCTTTTCCACCTCCTGTCGGGCGGCTTCGAGCTGAGCGGTCAAGGATTGAACCTCGGGGCTACTGGCCTCGGCCCGCTCAACCCACGCCTCCACTTGCTCAGGTTCGGGTCGCGCAAGCACCAGCTTGTTCGCATCCAGGAGCGCCAGGTTGCCAAGGGGCCCGTTGACCAGCGCCTGAAGCTGGCGGCGTGTGAAGTCAACGTTCTGGCGTGCTTCTAACTCTTGTGCATAGTTCAAATCAAGAGCGGCTTGAGCCTCGTCACCGTCTGTGCGCGTGCCAGCACCCGCGGCATACCGCCGCTTTGCAGCTTCAAGCTGCGCTGTGTAGGTCTTCTTTTGCGCAAGTACTAGCGTTAGTTGCTCTCCTGCCTGCAGCGCCTCAAAGTAAGCACCACTCACTCGAACGGCAAGATTGCGCGTCTCCCGCTCTAGCACCGCGTTGGCATCGTCCACTTGTGCCTGCGCTTGTTGGTAGTCGGCAAACTGGTATTTGCGAAAAATGGGTTGCCGCAACGTAATGCTGGTATTCCCACTGCCATAGGTAGAATTGCTTGTGACCGGTGTGCCAAGAAAGTTCGGGCTGGTACTCTCCAATTGATTGGTGTTGTGCGTTACATTGGCAGAAAGGTTCGGTAGCAACTGTGCCCTTGCCTGGGGTATTCGTTCGCGCCGAGCGTCCGTTGCAGCGCGGGTTGATCGGATGGATGCGTCCTGCTCCAGTGCGGTCTCATATGCCTGCGACAAGTCGAGCGACCAGACCGGCAGGCACGACAACAGGGCAACCAAAGCTACCCCGCGGGTCGTCGCTTGGCGAAGCAGAAATGCATTGTGTATCTCGGTCACCGTATCACTCCTCAGTCATTGACGCAGCGATGCGCTTGGTCAGCGGATGCAACAAATAGGTCAACAACGAGCGTTCACCCGTTTTGAAAACCACATCGACGGGCATGCCCGGCTTCATTTGACGTTTGCCAAGTTGCTTCATGCCATCAGGCGTTACCAACACCCGTGCAAGAAAGTAGCCTGAACCGTTCTGGGGATCGATCAGCAGATCCGCTGACACAGAGACGACCTTTCCGTCAACAACCAGTTGCGGGGAATGGGCAAACGCAGAAAACCGCACGTCCACAGGAATCTCGGCGTGCACCCGGTCGATTAACTGGGGCGGTATCCGCGTTTCCAAAATCAGTACCTCGTTCGCCGGAACTATGTCCATCAACTTCTGGCCGGGGCCAACCACGCCGCCTGGTGCTTGCATGGCCAGAGAAACCACTTGGCCCGATGCGGGTGAGTGAATTTCGGTGCGGTTCAGGTCGTCCTGTAAGGCGTGAAATTTCTCATAATCTGATTGCACCTCGCGGGTCACGTCGGCCATCTGAGACTCAATCTCCTTTCGGTACTCCTGCTGCCGGGAAATGGCGCGTTGGCGAAGCTCAGCCACTACTCGCTTTGTCCGGGCGGTATTGCCCTGCAAATCCGCAATTGACGCACTGGATTCAGACACCATCCGCTCCAACTCCAGTTGCCGATTGCGGGGGACATAGCCGTCCTTGACCAGACCGCGCGTATTGGTTAGCTCTTCAATTAGCAAGGATAGCTGGTTGCGGCGGTTGCCCAGCATGGATTCGTATGACGAAATCAAACTTTGCTGACCTTGGACATTTTCCTCAATCGACTGCAAATCTGCGCGTAAAGCGGATTGGCGGGATTGCATCAATTGCTCCTGGTTCACCATTTGCTGGCGGATCAGCGGGTCTTGGGCTGCAGTCTGCAGATCCGCGTGAAACTTGATGGAGCGCTGACCGGCCTGCTCAGCCATCAGCCGTCCCTGCATGGCGCGTAGCCCAAGGTACCTCTGCCGTACCGCTTCAAAGTTTGCTTTGGCCGCTGCGTCATCCAGCCGGACCAGCAATTGGCCTTCTTTGACCTGGTCACCTTCTCCGACAAGTACTTCTTTAATCAAACCCCCGGTCAGATGCTGCACAGGCTTGCGTTTGGTGTCAATGGCCACGTGCCCTTGGCTCGGAACACCTTCATCCAGTGGTGCAAATGCTGCCCACAGCAAAAATACGCCAAGACCCACCCCAAGAGTCCACAGCCCAACCCGGCTGGCGTGACCTTGGCCAGATACGTCATTGGTGAGGTCTGAGCCTGATGCATTCGTGGAGGGTGTTTTGCCCAGTGCGGCGGGCAGGCGGTTTAGCAAGTTAGATTTATCCATGGCAGGTTCTATTAATGTTGAGTATTAATCACGCTCTAGCTCAGGCTGGCTGAGCTGACGCAGTAGCCGGTGCCACCGGCGGAGTGTTGGACCGCAATGCCGCAATGACGGCTTCCCTAGGCCCATTGGCTACCAATTCACCATCCTTCAGAATCATGAGTCGATCAGCTACAGCCACAGCACCTGGGCGGTGGGTGATCAAAACAACCGTTTTCCCCTTCGCCTTCAACTCCAGCACGGTGCGCATTAGCGCGGCTTCACCGGCATCGTCTAAATTGGCGTTGGGCTCGTCCAATACAACCAAGGCCGGGTTCCCATAGATAGCCCTGGCCAGCCCTATGCGCTGGCGTTGTCCACCGGACAAAAGCCCCCCCGACTCACCAATCGGGGTGTCGTAACCCCTGGGGAAGCGCAAAATCATTTCGTGCATGCCCGCACATCGAGCCGCTTCAATGACCATGGCGGAGTCCACTTCGCCAAGCCGTGCAATATTCTCGGCAATTGACCCCTCGAACAACTCCACATCTTGCGGCAAATAGCCAATGTAGGGGCCCAGCTCAATGCGGTTCCAGCTCCCTATGGGCAAGCCGTCCAGCAATACATCTCCTATCACGTCGGGCCAGATCCCGAGAATGACCCGCGCCAGAGTGGACTTGCCCGAACCCGAAGCGCCCAATACGACGACAACAGTGCCTGCTGCAATAGAAAAAGAAATGTTTTTTAGAATTGGAGCCTCCCGACCTGGGGCACTGGCAACGACTCCGCGAACTGTAATTTCACCAGTTGGTGCGACCCGCGACAGCGCTGGGTCGCGCTCTGGAAACACCATCAATAAATTTTCCAACCGCGCAAAGGCGGAGCGCGTCGATACAAAGCCTCTCCAAGTTCCCACCAGCTGGTCAATAGGGGCTAGAGCCCGGCCCATCAGCACATTGGCCGCAATCATCGCGCCGGGCGACAACTGACCGTCAATTACCAGTAGTGCACCAGCTCCCAGCGACAATGACTGCTGCGCGTAACGGATGAACTTGCTCCATGCCATCACACGGTGTGTTAGCCCCTGCGCCGATGAATTCTTGTTCCTCCATGTCAGATGCTTCTCATCCCAGCGGCTTTGCAGATTGCCAACCATACCCATCGACTCCAGCACCTCCGAATTTCGCAACTTACTTTGCAGGTAAACGGTCGTCTCGCTAGCGGCTACAGCCGCATCCTCACTGGGCGCCACTGTGTGCCGATGACCGAACCAAGCCAAAGCAGCCTGCACAATCGCAAAAACCAAAGACAGCAGACCCAACCATGGGTGCAGGAAGAATGTCACTGCAATGTAGATGGGTGCCCATGGAGCGTCAAACAAGGCAAAAATACCGTTGCCAGTCATGAACTGTCGAATTTGCAGCAGATCGCCAAAGGCTCTTTGTGGACTCGTTGCGGATTGCTCGAGATACGCTTCAAAACTTGCATTGAATACCCTGGTACTCAACTGCTCGTCAAACCGCATGCCTGCCCGTACGAGCACGCGGGACCTCAGCCATTCAGAGCATGACATCACGCCAAACAAAAATAGCGTCACCAGCGAAACGGCAATCAGCGTTAGTTCACTTTGACTGTTCAGCACACGGTCGTAGACCTGCAACATATAAATCGTCGGCGCGAGCATCAGCAAATTCGCCAGGAAGCTCAGCAACCCCACGATCAAAAATTCGTGCCGAAAGGCCCACAACGTAGCAGTTAACTCACTGCGCTTGAAAAACGCGGATTTTTCCATGAACTTTTCCATTTATTCGAGGCTTTCTCAGGCTGCCGGTACTAACGAACCGGCAGTTGCTTGGTGCGCCTGTGCTTGTGATTGCGCTGCAGCTTGTTCATTGGCCTTCTTCAGCGCGGCCAGAACCTCATCACGGGGGCCAAAGGCCTGCATCAGACCGTCACGCAGCACCATCATCTTGTCCGCTACTGCCAGCACACTCGTGCGGTGCGTCATTACGACAAACGTTGTCCCACGTGCCTTCAGCTCTACGATAGCCGCAGCCAATGCTGCATCGCCTGCCTCATCAAGACTTGAATTTGGTTCATCCAGCACCACCAATACTGGGTCTCCATAGATCGCACGCGCAAGAGCTACTCGCTGGCGCTGCCCACCCGAAAGCATCGCTCCATCCCGACCGACTGGGCTGTCATATCTGTTTGGCAGGCCCATAATGAAATCATCCAGCCCGACTGCTTGAGCCGCCGCTTTTACCTTGGTAAATGACATCTCCCCAAAACGCGCAATGTTTTCAGCCAAGGTGCCTTCCAATAGTTCAACGCCTTGTGGCAAGTAGCCAATATGGGGCCCCAGTTCTGCCTTATCCCAAGTGAATACATCTGCACCATCCAGCCGTACCTTGCCGCTCATGGCTGGCCAGAGACCAACCAACAGCCGTGCAAGCGTGGTCTTGCCCGACGCTGACGGGCCAACGACCGCCAGAACGTCGCCTGGCGATAAGCCAAATGCGACGTTCCTGATGATCGCTGCTGGATTTCCGGGGGCTCCCGCAATCAGCGTTTCCACCTGCAAAATCCCCCGCGGCTCTGGAAGTGCCATGCTCTTTGGTTTGGGGGGAATTACCGCCAGCAGATTTTCAAGGCGTTGCCACGCATCGCGCACATTCACTACCGACCGCCATTGGGTCACAATTTGCACCAGCGGTGCGGTAATTCGGCCGCCTAAAATGGAGCCGACAATCATCATTCCAGATCCGCCATTGAGCTGATTCTGCAGCAGCAACCAGGCGCCTAAACCCAGCAACAAAGAACCCATGGTGGTTTGCAAAAACTTGGTTATCGCCTGAAACGCCCCCGCCCGGTCTGATGCCAAAGCCTGTAGACCCAAAAACTCCCGCTGCTTCTCCATCCACCGCCGATGAATGTCGCGAAGCATGCCCATAGATTCAATGACCTGTGCGTTGCGCAATGTGCCATCTGCATACTGCTGCGCTGCAATGGCCGACCGGTTGGCTGCCACCAAGGGAGGTTGAGTGCTACGCTCGTTAAGCCATCCGATAAAGACCTGTAGTGCTGCTCCGGCAACGGCCGACCACCCCAGCACCGGGCTAATCGCAAACACCAGCGCGAGAAACACCAAGGATACCGGAGCCTCCATCAGCGCCAAAAGTGGAGGGGATTGCAAAAAGTCCTTAACCGTTCGAAAATCGTTTAGCGGCTGCACACTTCCACCGGGCGCTTGCCTCAGTTTGGCATCAAAAATTGCGCCAAAGATCCGGTGGCGGAGTTTGTTGTCCAGTTCCAGACTGGCTTCGTGCATGATCTCAGCGCGGGCCCACTCCAGCACCTCCATCACTACATACGCTGCCAGAACTATCACAGTCAGCATCGCCAAAGTCATGTGGTTGCGGCTGTTCACCACGCGGTCGTAAACCTCGAGCATATAGCCGCTGGGTGCAAGTACCAGCAGGCACGAACACACGCTGAACCATGCCGCCCGCAAAAAATACGGCCGCAGCGTCGAAACCGCTGCTCCC
The DNA here is from genome assembly GCA_037143475.1 of Burkholderiales bacterium. Lineage (GTDB taxonomy): Bacteria > Pseudomonadota > Gammaproteobacteria > Burkholderiales > Burkholderiaceae_C > Allorhodoferax. The sequence goes on from JBAWYQ010000196.1 coordinate 6,705, forward strand.
AACTCGGAGGGTTTGTTTTTCAAGATCATTGGGACTCCTCGACCATCACATATTCAGGAATTTCGCCCAAGTCTTCATCCGGGGCAGCGGAAATGTCATCGCCTTTGTTTGGCGCAGCAAATAAGAAAGACAGCTCATAGCCGCCAGCCGTGGTCTGGGACAAAACAATCTCCCGCAGTTTGCGCTCATGAAAATTCACCTCATCCTCAGGGCGCAACGCCAAATGAAATCGTATGCGCCCCTCAAGCGTGTACATCGATAGCTGCCCACCCTTCACACTCAGCGTGTGCCGGTCAAAATATACTGGGCAGCTGTCAGAGAACCGCAACTGGGGAAGAGGCTTATCGCCCAGCCGATTCAAATTGAACGGGCTCGCCGGATGCTGAAACACCAATCGACCCGTTCGTGACACCGAGTAGATCGCATTGCATACCATTTGCGAACCCATTGCAGGAAATTGATCGCGCAATTGTTTGTAGGCCAAATGGTGAAGCGTCACCCGGTTCCAGCAGCGATTCTGCTGCACCAACGGAGCCAGTGCGTTGCAAACCTGTGCAAACGCCTGTTGCAACGCGCGCAAACTGGCGAGTTGCTCCGGTGAACCATTTAACGGAATGCGTAGAAAAATATTCATATAGGAATTTCATCATAACATGTCCTATATGA
>JBAWYQ010000197.1:0-7274 GCA_037143475.1 Burkholderiales bacterium
CGACCGGGAAGCGCCGACGGCTGTGCGACCGACTCCAGCGAAGGCCACTTTGCATAACGCCTGTTGCCTTCACCCGAAGGGCGCGAAGCGGTGACCGGCACCAAGCGGAGCTTTAGCGCAGCGACTGGCGGGCACTGAGGGCAATGCGGCGTTATGTAAAAGCGAAGCGGGTGGCCGTAGCGGGCGAGCACCACAACTGCCACGCACACCACGCGACAGCTTTGTGGTCCCTGGGCATGGCGGTACTCCGCCGTGCCCACTGGCTGAGACTACAGAGCATCGAACCGGGTAAAGCGGGATGTGCCGTTGCCACCAAGCGCAGCGACTGGCGGCGCCACATGGCCGCGCTTGCACCTCCCGAAACTACTTCCAACATTCCACAACAGTCGTCCACTTTCGTGCATCATCTGCCATGTCAGCCGTACTTTTCCCAAATGAGAGAAGCCCCCCAGTTGCATACTCCACTTTGTGGGCATCCAGAAACGATTTCAGAGTTTGTCCGTTTACTGCAAAGTTAACGTTTTGCCCAACTTGCCCTGTCGCACTAGCCATTTTGGAATCGGACAGCTTCATTGCAACCACACCAACGATTTCTCCCTTCTTATTCATTACCGGGCTGCCACTCGAACCAGGTTGTATAGGTGCTGTGATCTGAAGCTGATTGGTGTTGTTGTTGAGACCAGTAAGCGCGCTGACCATACCGGGGGTTAGATTGCCTCCAGAAGACAACACAGAATTAAGCGGGTAACCGAAAACAACAATCTCATCGCCTTGTCGAAGCTTCCCTTGGTCAGAATCGATAATCGCAACAGCGTTGACAGCGCCCGAAAACTGAAGCAGTGCAAGATCATTTACCGGATCCGCAGTAATGACTGCTACCGCACTGTCCCTCCCCGAAATCCGTACTTCCTTGCAGCCATTAATCACATGGTGGTTTGTGACCAACTGACCATTTTTACTGACGAAGAAACCTGTCCCTGTACCTGCTTTAGCAATCGATCCGGACGCTTGTGAATTAGTTGACGGACTCGTTTCTTTGGGGAGGAAATTGTCACCGGACTTCCAGTTAGATGCCAAACTTTGTCCGATAGCCCGCTGGTCCTTTGTCAATTGCTTGTCAATAGTGACTACGTTTTTCTTTGCTTCCTTCGAACCCTTTGTCACGGCCAAGCTGGCCCACGCATATGCACGTACAAAGTCACGTGCCACACCCTCTCCATTGAAGTACTTGATACTCAATTGACTCTGTGCAAACAATTGTCCCTGTGCAGCAGCAGCCAAATACCACTTCACGGCGGCGGCAGAGTTCTTCGGCACTCCTTCGCCATCATCGAGCATCATCGCGATTTGGATTTGTGCGCTTTCGTTGCCTTGCTTTGCAGCTTCCAAATACCACCGCGCAGCTTCAGCTGGACTAGCTGAGATACCAGCTTCCGCATCGCCGGTTCTATACGCTGCCGCCAGCTCAGATTGAGCTTCGGCATGACCTTGTTCTGCAGCTTTTGCATACCACGCCATTCCCCTTTTTCTATCCCACTTTCTTGAGGGAAAGAGAACATTTGCAACTAAATTTCCAGCTAGGATTTCACCCATTCGATATTGCGCACCTGCGTGCCCCTGCGATGCCGCTTTCTCATACCACTCAATGGACTTTTCCCTGTCCATTTCAACGCCCTTACCGAAATGAAAGAGATCGCCCAAAATATATTGCGCTTCAACATGTCCTTGCTGCGCAGCCTTTTGAATCCACTCGGCAGCCTTCATTTCAATGGATGGGACCTTCTCGACCTTGAGGTACATTGATCCAAGCTCGAACTGAGCGTTTTTGTCTCCCAACTCTGCTTTCTTCGTCAAATTCTCCAATTTGTCATCTGACTTCTTGTGGTTTTCCACTTGCGTTGACTTTGTTGCCGACCTTTCGCCACAGCCGACAAGGTTCATCGATAACGCGCAAAGAAGCGCCAAGTGAACGATATGTCTTAGACTTTTGTTCGTGATATTGCATGTTCGCATTTGTTTTCCTCTCAAGCCACCCTCGGAACCATCCAGTGAACTCGACCGAGCAAACGCATCGATCATCTTCATGCGACGAATTCTATTCAGTCGCCACTTCCCCCAGCCCGCCCATCCGAAACCGTCAAAAGCGACGTAACCGATTTGGCAATCCACTCCTCCGCACTGGTGGTACCAGATGCTTTCTCAAACCGCAGACCGTCCACGATGCGGCCTTGATGCCGCGCAATCCATTTGCCTAGCCGCCGCCGGTTGATCTCGCCACGGTCTTCGGCAATCTCGCGCATCACCTCTTTCAGTTCGGCCTGCACATTACTGACGCCGCCAAAGGCATAGGTCTCAGCCCGGTTGACCGCCTCGCGGATCATGGCGGGCGTGCTGCCGAATGTTGCGCGCCACGCATGCAGCAAACGTCCCAGCGTTTCGCGGTCGGGGTCTTGGGCCAGTTGCTCGAACACGCGTTGTGCCGGATCGGCCATTCCCAGCCACAGCAGCGGCTGGCGCACCCAGTCGCTCCACTGGCCGTAGCTGGCCAGCGGCTTGCATGGTGTCATCGGGCTGCCTGCCACTACCCACGCCCGGATGATGGTCAGCGCCAGCGACACATAGTGCTCACGCGCAGCGCGCACGGTGCCCAGCGGATCGGCGGTGAACTGCCGCGTGGCGGGGGTTTCTACCTGCGGGTCCAGCGCAATGGTGATGCAGCGCCGTGCCATGTCGCGGATGGCATCCACGTTGTTGCCCGAGCTTAAAAACAGCGAACGCGTGCCTACGGTGGCAGTCTTGCTCACGCCCAAGATGCGCCCGGTCAGGTGCTCTTCAGTCAAGGCCGAGCACATGGATTTGAAAGGAATCAAATCGGTGGTCAGGTTGTCAAAGGTCACGCAGGCGGGTGCCTCCAGCAGCGTGGCCAGTAGCAGCTTCTGGCACTCCTCTTCGGTGGTTGGGAACGCCATGGCAGGCGGCATGGTCGGGCTGGCAAACGCGGCAATGATGCCGGACAGATAGCTTTTGCCGCTGGCGATCTGTGGCGCTTTGATGTGAAACATGGGTGCCGTAGGCAAGCTGGGCCGGATGGTCGCCGTCAACATGCCCGCCACCGCTGCGGCCCTATCGTTGTCGGTGGCAAAGTCAAACTCGGTCAGCAGCGCCAGCAAGGCGGCCAGCGCCGCCTGTGCATTGGCTTGCGTGGGGTTGGTCAGCACCGTGAATTGGCGCGCATCAAACACGCCAAACAAACCTGTGGACGCGTCATACCCCGCATCCGTCACCAGTGAGGCATCCGGGCGCAGGTAGGGCTGGCGTGCAATGCCTGCCAAGGCGGGTAAATGGTTGTAGCCCTCGCCATCAAACAACACGCCGATATGCCGCTGGGGCGGGTCGCACACCACGTCTGCACTCGAGCGCGCATCAAAGCGCGTCCACACCGCCGCGCCAGACAATGCGCGCAGCAAGGCCGGTTGCGATACCGGTTTGATGCAAGTGGCGCGGCTTTCAGGGTCGGTGTTCACCGCCACGATCAGACCGCCGCGCTGGTAATAGCGTTTGCTGGCCGCCAGTTCGCGCTCGGCAGCGTCCACGATGCGGTGCAACTCACCCGCCTCCACCTTGATGGTGGGCTTGTGCTTGGCTGCACGGAACGACACGCCCAACGCCTCCAGCAGCGCACCAATGCGCCGTGTGTCGCCATGCCCATGCTGACAGCGGTAGCCGCCCACGGGGTACAGGTCCGATGGCTCAAAGTACGCGGAGCCGTGATCCACTTGGTCGGTGTGCTCATGCACCCACGGGCAGGTGATGTCATGCTTGCCACTGCCCAACGGCGATTTGTACAGGCCACGTGTTTTGAGGGCGGCAATCACTTCGTTTTCATCGGCACGCGGGGTGTACACACCGTCGGCCACGTTGCGCTCGATGGCAACAGCCCTGCGCCCCGGCTATCGGGCCGGCTGCGATGGTGTCAACTCCAGCCCTTCAATGATCTGGTCGATTGTGTAGCGCAACGCGGGATTCCACTGCGTCAGTCGGCAAGGTGGGGGCGGCTCGCCGTACTTGGCTTTGCCGTTGATAGCCACCGGCAGCCGCATCCACCGCGCCGTGGCGCCGGTCGCGCCGTTGTCGCACAGGCCCGCCTCAATCAATGCGTCTTTCAATGCCTCAGCCTGTTTGTGGTCGTCAACTGGCGCAGCAAAGATGTACCCCGCTTGAAAATTGCCGGGGCTCGTCTCTATCAGCCACGTCGGCGGACACGCCGCCAGGCGTGCCGCTGGCACTTTGGTGCCAATGTCGTCCAGCATAACCGCATGCACACCGCGGCCGAGGCGCTTTTGGGCACGGTAGCGGCCTTGATCGTTGGGGACAAACATGGCCGGAGCCGTATACCAGTTCAACGCCGCGTCGCTGGTGTCGCAAGGCCACGGCTGTGGTGACCAGCCTTTGTTTTCCGGGGCACCCGCGATCCTGCACACCAAGGGGCGCTCTACATCGAAGGTGGTGCCGAATATGGCTGTCAGAAAGGCATCGTTGGTGATGGTGGTGAAGTCGGTTTCGTCGGTTAGAACGGTTTGCGCTTCGGTGATTGGCAAAAGTGTCGGCATCATGCTGCACCGCCGTTCCGCACAAGCGTTTTTGGTGTTTTGTGACAAAAATATATGCCGAATTGGCCTGTAGCCCCCGTAGAACGTGCGCGAGCAGCTATTAATAACATAGCTAATGTGCGTGTTCGCATGGTCATTCACCCTGCCATCTGGGCTTTGATCCACGCACGCACGTCGCCCACCTTCCACGCGGTCACGCGCTGGGACAACTTGTAGGGCGGCGGAAAGGTCGTCGCCTTCACCTTGCGCCACAAAGTGGGCGCGGAGAACGGCAGCGGCGCGGGTGTCGTGGGCCGCTTGTGGCTTTGCACCAGTTGCGCCTCGCGGATGAATGCGCTGTCCGGCAGCAAGTCAAATGACGGAATCACCGCCACGGATTGGGTGGACGCGGCAGCAATGCTGGCAGCGACGGGGGTTTGCTTTGGCTTGGTAGTGCGTGACACGATGTGCCCTCCTAAAAGTGAAGGCCCGATCGTGGGTTTTTGCTCTCTCCGCGTGACTGAATTCGGTAATGCGAAACCGAATTCGGTTTGCTGCTAAGGCTGGCGCGGGCTGGACGGCAGCACGTTGTTTGCGCCTTCCTTCAACCACTTGCGCACGGTGTCGTCCGTGATGTTGATTCCAAGGGTGGCAAGGTCGTCGGCAATCTCTTTGGGCACCGCGCTTTTGGATGCCGCCGGATCGTAGGCATACCCCTTCATCGCCATACCGATAACCAACTTCAAGAGCGTGTTGTTCTCAGTGGTGGTCAGGACTCGCTCCGCTGATGGCGGGCTTGAAGTTGGTGTGGCTGCTTGACTTGCAGCCATCCGCAATAGCTGAATCTCGCTGCCCACGCGCTCGCGGTCTGTGGACAGAACCTGTTCAATGCGGTCAGCAACATCGCGCAGCGCGACCACTACTGAGTCTTTCGACTCCTGCCGCGCCTTGGCAATCCATGTCTTCAAGTCTTCATCGAACTGCACCAGCGCAAAGTAGGTACTTGGCTCGTGTTGCGGGTCATGCTGATAGTCATTCTGTGCTGCGATGTTTCTGCGGTTGGTCGGGTCAAGGTCGTCCCAACGAAACAAAAAGTAGGTATCTGTTACCAACTTCTTCAATTCTGGCGGCAGGTCGGCCAGCGGCGTTTCCCAGTAGCCTTCGCAGTTAACCTGTATCGGCTCATAGCCGCAGGCGTTTTTGAATAGTTCCATCACATCCCCTTGCTAAACCGTGACCGTCTTGAACGGAATCACCTCAGCGCCCACGCGCAACTTGTCCAAGTAGTCTGACCAGCGTTGCATCATTTCCCGCCGTGCTGGCAGATGCGCCGTACGGTTGTACGCGCGGCCGTTCGGGTCTTTCACTGCATGGGCCAGTTGGTGCTCAATCAAGTCCACCCGCTCGCCCAGCACCTCATCCATGATGGTGCGGGCCAGGGCCCGAAAGCCGTGGGCCGTATGCACCTCTTTACTGTAGCCCAGCCCGCGCAACGCGGCGTTAACCGTGTTCTCACTCATAGGTCGCTCGCCTGTGCGCAGGCTGGGGAACACGTAGCGTCCGTGGCCAGTCAGCGGCTGCACGCTGCGCAATATCGCCACCGCCTGCGTGGACAGCGGCACCAAGTGGTCAACGCCCATTTTCATTTTGCTGCCGGGTATGCGCCACTCTGCGGCGTCCATATCGATCTCGGTCCATTCGGCGGTGCGCAACTCGCCGGGGCGGACGAACACCATGGCTGACAGCTTGAGCGCCGCCACAGTGCATGGGTGGCCGGAATAGTCAAAGATGGAGCGCAGCAACTCGCCCGCCTGTTTCGGCTCGGTGATGGCAGAAAAGTGTGACTCGGGAATGGCCTCCAACGCGCCGCGCAAGTCCGTGGTGATGTCCCGCTCGGTCATGCCGATGGCCACGGCATAGCGAAATATTTGCCCGCAAATTTGCTTTGCACGGTGCGCCGTGTCGATGGAGCCACGCGCTTCAATCTTGCGCACTGACTTGTCCAGCACATCGCGCGGCTTAATGGCGGTGATCGGCATGCCGCCGATGAAGGGAAAAACGTCTTTCTCAAGTAGCGTGGTGATGCGCGACTGTGTCACCTCGGCGCGCTTGGCCGCCGTCTTGGTCAACCAGACCCGCGCTACCGCCTCAAAGGTGTTGGCCGCTGCGTCCGCCTTGGCCTGCCGCTCTTCGCGCTTGGCCACACCGGGGTCGATGCCCTCGGCCAACTGTTCACGCGCAATCTCACGGCGCTTTCTCGCCTTGGAAAGCGAGACTTCCGGGTACACGCCCAGCGCCAACGTTTTCTGCTTCCCCGTAAAACGGTAGTTCATGCGCCAGTACTTGCCCGCCTCTTTAACGTGCAGATACAGCCCCAGTCCATCAGCGTGTTTGTCACCCGCCACAGCTCCTGTCGGCTTGACGTTTTTAACGAATGTGTCAGTGAGCGCCATGGGTTCGGTCCCTCGTGTTGGTATCTGATACGCCGACTGATCGAAGTACCAACACAAATACCATCATTTGTGTGTGATGTGATGGTATCTGGTGAAATGACTCGACACAAGAAAAAACCCGCGATGCTTGGAGACATGCGGATTTTGAGGTGTTCTGACACGTTAAAAAACGGTCGCTTGGTGCGGCTGGCGGGGATCGAACCCACGACCCTTGGCTTCGGAGGCCAATACT
>JBAWYQ010000198.1:0-7196 GCA_037143475.1 Burkholderiales bacterium
CATTGCCCAGACGATTCGCACCACATTGCTGGATTTGACGGCAACGGCACAAGGTCAGGCGATACTGGCCGGTATGGCCACCGCCCGCTTTCACGCCGCCGACGACGCAAGCTACGACCTAGTGCGCGACTACGTGGCGGTGTTCGAGAAGACCGTGCGCCCGGTGGAGGGCAAATAGTGTTCAGCACAATCCTAAGCTGGCTCACCGGCACGCTGCGCCGCCAACTCACCGTGGGCATGACACTGATTGCGACTGCCATTTTGCTGCTGTTCGTGTTTGACACCACCCGGCGCGAGCAGGCCTATGTACTGGAGCTGCAGTCGGGGCAGGCCACCGAATTGGCCCAAAGCGTAGCGCATTCGTCAGCCGTGTGGTTGGCCTCGCGCGACTTCGCCGGGTTACAGGAAATAGTCGGAGGGCTTGTCGGCTTCCCCGATTTGCGCCACGCCATGGTGCTTGACCTGCGCGGTCAGGTACTGGCCCACAGCGACCAGGCCCTGCGCGGCCAGTACCTGACCGATTTGCCGCAAGCGACCACGACGCAAATTTTGCAGCGTAGCGATCAACTGATCGATGTGGCAAGCCCGGTGGTGCTCTCAGGCCAGACGATCGGCTGGGTGCGCATCGGGCTGGGTGGCGATGCACTGACAGCCAAGCTGGCGCAGGTGCGGCGCAACGGCTTGTTATACGTGCTGATCGCCGTGGCGTGCAGCGCCTTGTTTGCTTCGGTGGTCGCGAACGCCCTAACGCGTCGCCTGCGCACGATTCAACAGATTGCTGACGCCATACAAACTGGCGACTCCGGCTTACGCGTTCACCTGTCGGGCAACGACGAGGCGGCGCAACTCGGTCGCCGGTTTAATGCCATGCTCGACAGTCTGGCGCAGCAGCGCGAAGCGGTGCGCCAACTGGCCTTTTACGACCCCCTGACCGGCTTGCCCAACCGTCGTATGCTGGATGACCGCCTGAACCAGGCCATGGAAACCAGCAAGCGCAGCGGGCTTTTTGGTACCTTGATGTTTTTGGATCTGGACAACTTCAAGACACTCAATGACACCCATGGGCATGGCGTGGGCGATTTGCTGCTGATCGAAGTGGCCAAACGCTTGACCAGTTGTGTGCGGGGGGTCGACACCGTGGGGCGTATCGGCGGCGATGAGTTCGTGGTCATGCTCAGCGAGCTCGATGCCGACAGGGCCGTGTCGACCGAGCAGGCCGCTGGCGTAGCCGAGAAGATTCGCCTCAGTCTGGCTGCGCCCTACCGGCTAACAGTTGCCCAGCCTGGCGTGAGCGACACCACGGTAGAACACCATTGCACCGCCAGCATTGGCGTGGTGGTGTTTGTCAACCATGAGGCCACTCAGACCGAGCTCGTCAAGTGGGCGGATTCGGCGATGTACCAGGCCAAGGAATCGGGGCGCAATGCCGTGCGGTTTCATGCATCAAGTGCCTGACTGCCCACACCCTTCAAATATCGACTCAAGCGGCCTGCACAAGGGTTACTCCTCGATTTTATGAAGAGATGCCAGATTGATCAGCGCCGACACCACGTCGGACTTGAAGCCCACGCGTCGTTGCCCATCCTGGTGCCCGCCGCTCATGATGAGTTTCTGGAGGTACTCCACACAATCGCGGTGGCCCCAAAACTTCTCAATCGCGAGGGCAATGCGCACATGGTGCTCGGCGATGATGGCCATTTCGTGGTCGATGCGCGCTTGCAGGGGCCGCTCATGCAACGGCATGGGGCGCGTCGGTAAGTCGTCCTCCTCCCATTGCAATGAGGGAAAACCGGTCTCGACAAACCGCGAGTCGTTTGGATCGTGCACTAACTAGATTTCCTGAATAGGGGAAGGGCCACCAGACCGTATTATTCCGCAAGTGCAGCCATGTGTCGTCCACGGCACAATAGGCCCATGCCAAATCTTCCTCCATTCATCGCCCCCGAACGATTTACCGACGCGACTTCGGCTCTGGCCCAAGTCATGCGCATCTACGACGGCAGCATCGCGCACCTGCGCCTGGCCATGCAACGCTTTGTGGCTGGAGAGGCCGGCATGGCCCATGTGCGGGCCTGCTACCCGCTGGTGCGTATCCACACCGACACGGTGTCACGCGCCATATCACCCGAGAGCGCGCGCCTGAGCTACGGCTTTGTGGCAGGCCCCGGACGTTTTGAGACCACGCTGACCCGCCCCGACCTGTACTACGACTACTACCTGGACCAGTTCAACCTGCTGCTGCAAAACCACGAAGTGGAGCTGGAGGTGGGCACCAGCTCGCAGCCGATACCGGTGCATTTCTCGTTTGCGGAGAACGACCACGTTGAGGGCAACATGAGCGCGGAACGCCGAACCCTGATGCGCGACGTGTTTGACTTGCCCGACCTGGCCGCCATGGACGACGGTATTGCCAACGGCACGCATCAACCACGCCCGGGCGAGCCCCAGCCGCTGGCTCTTTTTACCGCGCCCCGCGTTGACTATTCGCTGCATCGGCTACGCCATTACACGGGCACCCGGCCTGAGCATTTTCAGAACTTTGTGCTGTTTACCAACTACCAGTTCTACATCGACGAGTTCATTACCCTGGGTCATGCTGCCATGCGAGACCCGGCCAGCGAGTACATCGCCTTCATCGAGCCCGGCAACGTTGTCACACGCCGCGCTGGGTTGAGCCCCGAGGCCATCGACGCATTGGGCAAAGAGCCACCGCGCCTGCCCCAGATGCCGGGCTACCACCTGGTGCGCGCCGACCGTGCGGGCATCACCATGGTCAACATTGGTGTCGGCCCGGCCAACGCCAAAAATATTACCGACCACATTGCCGTGCTGCGCCCACACGCCTGGATCATGCTGGGCCATTGCGCGGGCCTTCGCAACAGCCAACAGTTGGGCGACTACGTGCTGGCCCACGGCTATGTGCGCGAAGACCATGTGCTGGACGAGGAGCTGCCGCTGTGGGTGCCCATTCCCGCGCTGGCAGAGATTCAGGTGGCACTGGAGTCGGCCGTGTCCGAGGTTACCCAGCTCAAAGGCCCGGAGTTGAAGAGCATCATGCGCACCGGCACGGTAGCCAGCACCGACAACCGCAACTGGGAACTGCTGCCCGACAACCAGCCGCAGCGGCGCTTCAGTCAGAGCCGTGCCGTGGCACTGGACATGGAGAGCGCCACCATTGCGGCCAACGGATTCCGCTTCCGCGTGCCCTACGGCACCCTGCTGTGCGTGAGTGACAAGCCGCTGCACGGCGAGATCAAGCTGCCCGGCATGGCCAACCACTTCTACCGCGAGCGCGTTGACCAGCACCTGCGTATCGGCATGCGCGCGGTCGAGTTATTGCGGGCGCAGGGTTCCGATCAACTGCACAGCCGCAAATTGCGCAGTTTCTCTGAGGTCGCGTTTCAGTGACGGGCCCCGCTGCTCTGGGCAAACCCCACACTAGCGCTGCTGCGCCGCTTTGATCAGGTCGGCTGCCTTTTCTGCAATCATGATGGTGGGCGCGTTGGTATTGCCGCTGACCACTTGCGGCATGATGGACGCATCCACCACACGCAGACCCTGAATGCCGTGCACCCGCAGTTCGTGGTCAACAACATCCATCGTGCCCTTGCCCATGCGGCAGGTCCCTACCGGGTGGTAGACGGTGTCGGCGTGGTCACGGATAAATTGTTCGATTTGCAAATCGCTGGTGGCCTGCGCCGAGTTGGCCGTCTCTTTGCCGCCTAGTTGGGTCAGAGCAGGTTGTTGCAGCGAGGTGCGCATCAACCGAAACCCACGGATGAGACGCTGCATATCGTCGCGGTGACCCAAAAAGTTGGGGTCAATAACCGGAGCGGCAAACGGGTCTTTGCTAGCCAGCGTCACGCTACCCCGGCTCAGTGGACGCAACAGGCACACGTGGCAGGAGTAGCCGTGACCCAGCACGGTCTTGCGGCCGTGATTCAGCAGCTTGGCAATGGCAAAGTGGAATTGCAGGTCCGGCGTTGCCTCGCTGGGCTGGCTTTTGACAAAACCGCCGGCTTCGGCAAAGTTGGTGGTCAGCATGCCGGTGCGGTGCTTGCGCCACTCGAATAGTCCCCTGACGGCGTTGACCATGCCGGCCAATGACACGCCAAAGGTTTCTTTGAGTTGCGGCGCATTCACCACCTGCACTACGTCAATGTGGTCATGCAGATTTTGCCCCACGCCGGGCAGGTCGTGTACGGTGGCAATAGCGTTTTCAACCAGGTGCTGGTGGGGTCCTATCCCCGAAAGCATCAAAATTTGGGGGGACTGCAAAGCGCCCGCGCATAACAACACCTCACGCGATGCATGCAACTGTTTGGTGTCGCCCTCGTGTACAAACTCCACGCCCACCGCGCGCTTGTGCTCCGTCAGAATGCGCGTCGTGTGAGCACCGGTAAAAATCCGCAAATTGGGGCGACGCCGGTTGGGAGTCAGGTAGGCCTTGGCTGCGCTGAAGCGTTCTCCATTTCGGTGCGTGACCTGATACATGCCAACGCCTTCCTGCTGGGCCGCATTGAAGTCGGGGTTGACCGCGTGCCCCGCCTGGCGACCTGCCTCCACAAACACCGGGCCCAGAGTGTTGGGGCTGACCAGGTCCATCACATGCAAGGGGCCTTCGACGCCGTGGAAGTCATCGGCACCGCGCCGATTGTCCTCAGCCTTCCTGAAGTAGGGCAACACGTCCACATACGACCACCCCGGATTACCCTGGGCGGCCCAGGCATCGTAGTCCTGCCGCTGGCCCCGGATGTAGACCATGGCGTTGATCGAACTGGAGCCGCCCAGTACTTTGCCCCTGGGCTGGTAGCCGCGCCTGCCATTCAGGCCGGGCTGCACGGTGGTCTCAAACTGCCAGTTCGCTTCGCCGTTTTTTGCCAGCACTGCCAAGCCTGCCGGGCAATGAATCAGCACGCTGTCATCACCGGGTCCGGCTTCCAGCAGTGCCACGTTGATACTGAGGTTTTCGGTCAGACGCGCCGCCAGCACACAACCGGCCGAGCCACCGCCGATGATGATGTAGTCAAACGTGCTTTCAGCCATTTCACCAACTCCTGTCGTAAAAGTGGGTGCCGTCACCTTGCGGCACCAACGTGCACCATAGCTTAGCCACATGGCATGGCAAACCCGGTTTACCCGCATGACGTGATTTTTGATTTTATATTGCACACAATTCAATTGTGTAATACAATTAGCCTATGCCAAGCAAAACATCCAACGCCGCAGCCAACCCGGCCCAACTGCTGGACAACCAGTTGTGCTTTTCGCTCTATGCCGCGTCACTGGCTATGACCAAACTTTACAAGCCACTGCTCGACGCGTTGGCGTTGACCTACCCGCAGTACCTGGTGATGCTGGTGTTGTGGGAGGGCGACGGGCTGACCGTGTCCGCCCTGGGCGAGCGCCTGTCGCTGGACTCGGGCACGTTGACGCCGCTGCTCAAGCGCATGGAAAGCGCTGGCTGGCTGGTGCGCCAGCGCTCCGTCGAGGATGAGCGACGCGTGCATGTGGTGCTAAGCCCTTCTGGCAAGCAGTTACAACGACAGGCCGCCCACATTCCGGGCTGCGTGGTCGCACAAAGCGGCCTGCCGCTGGGTGATTTGTTTGCACTCAATCAGCAAATCAAGAAGCTGCGTGCTGCCATGCAAGCCCCCACCAATCAATCCACCAACCCCTCCGTACCCACCGTTTAAAAAAGGCCCGCATATGACACGTTTTACCTGGTCACAAAAAGCACGCCGCGCGTTGCAATCACAGTTGCTGCTGTTGGCCACCGCCATGGCGCTCAGCCTGGGCATGGCCGCATTCAGCCAGGCGGCTGACATCGCCACGGCCATGGTCAAGGTGGACGATGCCAGCTTCAAGTGCATGCGCCAGATGACACCGGTGCGCCACTTCTATGTGGACAACCTGCTGGGCGACATCACCGCCACGCTGGCTGCTGCCAATGCACCCAAGGGCGCGCCCTACCCCGCAGGGTCGGTGGTGCAACTGGTGCCCACCGAAGCCATGGTCAAGCGCGAGGCGGGCTTTAGTCCCGCCACCGGAGACTGGGAATTCTTCGAGCTGAGCGTCAATGAACAAGGCTCAAAAATCGGTAAGCGCGGCTTTGCCGAAGTGAACAACCGCTTTGGAAAAAACTGCTTCGCCTGCCATGTTCCGGCGCGCGAGCCATGGGACTTTGTCTGCGAGTCCGACCACGGCTGCGAAGCGATTCCTATCGACCACCGGATGACGGGGGCCCTACAACGCTCTGATCCTCGCTGCGGAGCGGCCACACCCGAAAGCGGCGACACAATGGCGCTTCTCAAGCTGCGTGCCATGGTCACCCTGGGCGCCACCATTGGCTGGTTCAAGAGTCTGTTTTAAGCGCGACGGCGTTGCTGCCAGGCCAGCAACTCACCCACAATGCCACGGCGAAAGGCAATCACGCAGAACACAAAGATCGCGCCAATGATGACGGTCACCCAAGAGCCAACGCGATCAGCCAGAAAGTTCTGCAAGCCCACGATGGTAAAAGCACCGATGACGGGACCGGCAAACGTACCCATGCCGCCCAACAGTGTCATCAGCACCACTTCCCCCGAAAGCGACCAGTGCACATCGGACAGGGTGGCAAAGCCCAGAACCAGCGTCTTCAGGGCGCCCGCCAGCCCGGCCAGCGTGGTGGACAAGACAAATGCCAGCAACTTGTAACGATCCACGTCATAGCCCAGCGACACGGCGCGTGGTTCGTTCTCACGAATCGCCTTGAGCACCTGCCCGTAGGGTGAATGCACGATGCGAACGACACCCAGGAAAACGGCCACAAAAACAGCCAAAACGACAAAGTACATCACCAGATCATTGTCCAAAGGCAAGACACCCAGCAGATTGCCACGGGGCACACCCTGCAAGCCATCCTCACCGCCCGTGAATGGCGCCTGCAAGCAGATGAAATAGATCATCTGCGCCATGGCCAGCGTGACCATCGCAAAGTAAATGCCCTGGCGCCGAATGGCGACCAGCCCCACCAGCAGACCCAACACTCCAGCCACCAGGGTGCCTGCAATCACGCCCAATTCAGGCGTAAGACCGCCGCTGCGCACCAGCCAACCCGTGGCGTAAGCCGCCGAGCCCATGAAGGCCGCGTGGCCAAACGAGAGCAGGCCGGTGTAACCCAACAGCAAGTTGAACGCGCACGCAAAGATGGC
>JBAWYQ010000199.1:0-7190 GCA_037143475.1 Burkholderiales bacterium
GCACCAGCGACAAGGCGGGGGTATCACAAATGCTCTACGTGCGCGATGTGACGCTGGAGACCGAGGTCGAGCGCTTGAAAAACGAGTTTCTGACGACCGCCGCGCACGAGCTGCGCACGCCCATGGTCAGCATCTATGGATTTGCCGAACTGCTTTTGAACCGTGAACTGGACGAGACGAGTCGCCAGGAATGCCTGGGGGTGCTTTTTGTTCAGTCAAAGGTGATGGTCTCCATCCTCAATGACCTGCTGGATTTGGCGCGCATTGATCAGCGCAGGGGCCAAAATTTTGAGTTCCAGCCGGTCAACATGCTGGAGCTGAGCCATGCGGTGGCAGGCGACTTCAACCTGCCTGCGGGCCGCGCCGCGCCAGCACTGGTGCCGCAGCAAAAGCCATTTTGGGTGCTCGCCGACCCGAAACAAATACGGCAAGCGATGGTGAACGTGCTGGCCAATGCCTACAAGTATTCACCTGCTGGTGACGTGGTCCAAATTGAGTTGTTATCGCCGGCGAGCTCGGACGAGGCGCCATTGATTGGAATTTGCATCACGGACCAGGGCATTGGCATGACACCAGAGCAGTCAGGCCACATCTTCGAGCGCTTCTACCGTGCCGATACATCAGGCAAAATCCTGGGTACGGGTTTGGGTATGAGCATCGTGCATGAAATTGTCCAGCTGCACGGCGGTCGCGTAGAACTACAAAGTGAACCCGGGACCGGAACCGCTGTCACGCTGTGGTTGCCGGAGTTTCAGGGACAGAGCATGGCGGCTATTAACAGGGACATCTGAGGCACCGTGACAAACCTTCCACACCCCATGTTGAAAGCCGGCAATTTCACAAGAACGTGGCCTGCCTGGTGCATTCTTTGTGCCGGTCTGCTGGCCACTGCCTATGTCAGCCTGCATGTCAAGCAAGGACTGGAAGCCGATGAGGCGGAACAATTTTCCCTGATCAGCGACAAGGTTGCCGTCAAGGTCAGGGATCGACTCGACGCCTATGCGCTGATCCTGCGGGGTGCAGCAGGCCTGTTTGCCGCGAGTGACGCGGTTGACCGCAAAGCGTGGCGCGCCTACGTGGAGACGCTGCGCGCCCACCGGACGGTGCCCGGCGTGCAGGGCATCGGGTTCTCAAAGGTGATTGCGCCGGAGCAACTGCCTCGCCACGTGACCGCTGTTCGTGCGGAGGGTTTCCCCGACTACATGGTGCGCCCGCCCGGTGCGCGCGACCTCTACACCTCCATCATTTACCTGGAACCCTTTCGCGACCGCAATCTGCGCGCCTTCGGGTTTGACATGTTCTCCGAGCCGCTGCGGCGTGCCGCCATGGAGCGCGCGCGTGACAGCGCCGACATCAGCCTGTCGGCCAAGGTTGAACTGGTGCAGGAAACCGGCAAGAACGTACAGGCCGGCACGCTGATGTATTTCCCGGTCTATCGCAATGGCGCAGACGTTCAGACACCGGAGCAACGGCGTGCATCGCTTCTGGGCTGGACCTACAGCCCCTATCGCATGAACGATCTGATGACCGACATTCTGACCGAATGGAATGGCGATCATGGAAGCTCTGTGGCCCTGCATATCTATGACGGCCAGCATCCAATTGCCAGCGCACTGCTGTTCGACAACCGGGACGGTGATCACGCTGAGCAAGCGCCCTCCGCACGTCACCAGCGCCGTGTGATCGATTTTTACGGGCGCACTTGGCTGCTCATGCTGGACCCAACCGAAGACCTGAAATACAGCACAGCCTGGTTCACCCTGATTGGCGGGCTGGCACTGAGCGGTCTGCTCTTTTGGCTGATGCTCTCGGTCATCAACACGCGTGTCACGGCCAAACGCATTGCTGCCCGACTGACTCAGGAGAGTCAACAGTATGCAGACCAATTGAAAATCATCTTCGCCCTCAGCCCCAACGGCATGGTCACTTTTGATGACCAGCACCAGGTCCAGCACGTCAACCCGGCATTCACGCAGCTGACCGGGTTGACGCCCGACGCATTGCTAGGCGTGGAAGACAGCGAATTTTCTAGCCTGCTTGCCAACATCTGCTTGCCCCGTGCGCGTTTGCCCGCCTTGTCGGCGATGGACGGCACCGGGCCTGTCATACGCCATGTGATCGAGTTGGACAACGCGGCGCAGGGGGTTCTGGAAGTCGCGCTGCGCGAGTCGCGCGCGCCGGGGGTGTCACACATTCTGTTTCTGCGCGACATCACCCATGAAACCGAAGTAGACCGCATGAAGAGCGAATTCCTGTCCACCGCGGCACACGAGTTGCGCACCCCGATGGCCAGCATCTATGGTTTTGCCGAAGTGCTCATGACACAGGACCTGGACGAAGCGACCAGCAAGGAGTTGTTGGGCATCATTTTCAAGCAGTCCGAATTGATGGCCGCCATCCTCAACGAGCTGCTGGACCTGGCACGCATCGAAGCGCGACGCGGCAAGGATTTTGTGCTGGTAAACCACAACGTACAGGATCTGGTGCAGACAGTCATCGGCGCGTTCCTGCTGCCGCCCGGGCGATCGGCTCCAGCACTGCTCCTGCCTGAGCGCCCTTTGTCGATCATCGGCGACAGCACAAAGGTCCGGCAAGCCGTATTGAATGTACTCTCCAACGCCTACAAGTACTCTCCCGCAGGCGGCGTGGTGCAGATCGAGTTACTGGAGTCGCCTGCCGGTGCAAGCACTGCGCCGATGGTCGGCATTCGCGTGACCGATCATGGCGTCGGCATGACGACCGCGCAACTGAGCCGCGTGTTCGAGCGGTTCTACCGCGCCGATACCTCCGGAAAAATACCGGGCACCGGCTTGGGGATGAGCATCGTGCATGAGATCATTTCACTGCACGGCGGCCGGGTGGATCTGAGCAGCCAACCCGCCGTAGGCACCGCCGTGACGCTGTGGTTACCTGCGGCAACCCCGTCAACCCCGTAATTACCGGAGACCATCCCATGAGCCAATTTTTTGCGCAACTGCGCGCCCTGCTATCAGGCTGCCTGGTTGCACTATTGGTGGTGCAGGCTCAGGCACAGGAGACACCCAAGGCGCTGACCCTGGGAATCGTGCCACAGCAGTCGGCAAGCCGGTTGGCCGAGGAATGGGGGCCCCTGCTGACCGAGCTGAGTCGACGCTCTGGCGTGCCGCTGGTGTTTCGCACGGCGCCCAGCATCCCCGTCTTTGAGGAACGCCTGTCCAAAGGCGCATACGATCTGGCCTACATGAACCCGTACCACTACGTCGTCTTTCACAAGGCTGCCGGTTACCAGGCCTTTGCCAAGGAGCAGGACCGACGACTCAAGGGCATTCTGGTGGTCCGCAAGAACAGCACCTACCAGAGGCCCGCTGACCTGGCGGGCAAAACGGTTGTCTTCCCGGCCCCGGCCGCCTTTGCTGCCAGCATCCTGCCCCAAGCGGAGTTTGGTCGCCTGAAGATCGCAATCGACGCCAAGTTCGTTGCGTCCCATGATTCGGTTTACCGCGCGGTCGCTTCGGGCCTGCAGGAAGCCGGTGGCGGCATCCAGCGCACTCTGGAGGCGAGCCCACCCGAGGTCCGCGATGCCCTGCGGGTGTTGACCGAGACCCCCGCCTACACGCCGCACGCGTTTGCCGCGCACCCGAGCGTGCCGACTGCCACGGTGGCCAAGGTGCTGGCGGCGATGGTCTCGCTGGCCGGCGACGAGACCGGTCAGCACCTGTTATTGCCGCTCGCATTCAAAGGGCTGGTTGGCGCTCAGGACAAAGAGTGGAACGACATTCGCGCACTGGATATTGATCTGCTGGAGCGGTACAGCCGTCAATAGTCGGACCATGCGCTTTCGCACCAAAACCATTGTTGGCGTAGCCGTCATCGAATTCGCTCTGCTGGCGGTGCTGGTGGGCAGCGCCTTGTCCATTCTGCGCGACTCCAACGAAGCGGAGTTGACTCGCCGGGTGCAACTCGGTGGCCAATTGCTGGCGGTGGCCGCCAAGGACGCGGTCATCTCGCAAGACCTTGCCACACTGGACTCTCTGGTATTGGAGGCCATGGCTTCCGGCCAGATTGCTTTTGTGAGTATTCTGGACGCCAGTGGCAGGGTGCTTTCGCGCCAGGGTGATGCCGCGTTGTTGGCGCGTCCTTTCCACCCTGACACCCGCATCGATGAGGTCGAAGATGGCATCTTTGAGTGGTCAACATCGGTGCTCGCCGGGGGGATTCGCCATGGCGAGGTCCGTGTTGGCGTGTCCGTCGATCCGCTGAAAGTGCTGTTAGCCTCGGCCCGTCGCTGGGCAGCGGGCATTGCCGCCATAGAAATCGCCTTGGTGGCCTTGTTTTCATGGCTGCTTGGGAGTTATCTGGCGCGCCAACTGGTGGCACTTCAACGCTCTAGCAAACGCTATGCCGCAGGGGACTTTGAGCATCGGATCGTCGTTACCGGCAATGATGAACTGGCGCAAACGGCCATAGCCTTCAACCGCATGGCACAGCAACTCGGCGATGACCGGCATTTATTGCAAGCTGAGAGCCTTGAGCGCCTGCAGGCGCAGCAAGAAGCGGAAAAGTCTGACCGCCTTTTGCGTGATTCGATCAGCAGCATTGCCCAGGGCTTCACCATCTACGACGAAAACGACCGTCTGGTGCAGTGCAATGAAGCGTACAAAAGCTTCTATGAAGCCAGCCGCGACCTGATTGTGCCGGGAAACACTTTTGAAATGATTATCCGCACCGGCGCCGAGCGCGGCCAATACCCAGAGGCCATAGGCAACGTAGATGCCTGGGTCAAGCAACGCGTGACGCAACACCAGAACGCCAGCGGTGAAGTGATTGAACAGCGCCTGGCCGATGGCCGATGGCTGTTGATCGTGGAGCATCGCACACCGAGCGGCTACATTGCCGGCAATCGCATTGACATCACCGAGCTCAAGAACACCGCGCAAGCGCTGGCTGACAGCGAGCAGCGTTGGGAACTGGCGGTCAGCGGTGCCAATGACGGCATCTGGGACTGGAATCCACAGACCAATGAAGTTTTCTTTTCTGAGCGATGGAAGTCGATGCTGGGCTACGGCAGCGATGAAATTGGACATCACGTTGATGAATGGATCGGCCGCGTGCACCCAGACGATCTGGAACACACGATGGCCGAAGTGCAACGCCACCTGCGCGGCGAGACAGCCTTTTACCAATGCGAGCACCGCATGCGTTGCAAGAATGGCAGCTACATCTGGATTCTGGATCGCGGCCGTGCACTGATCGACGCCCAGGGTCTGGCAGTGCGGATGTCGGGGTCGCACAGCGACGTCACCGAGCGCCATGCCGCAGAGGAACGGGAGCGTGAACATGCCGGGCAACTCGAGGCGATATTCGCGCTCAGTCCTGACGGATTCGTTTCCTTCGACACGGGCCACTGCGTGAAATACGTGAGCCCCGCGTTTACCCGCATGACCGCGCTGGAAGCGCTTGACATGGTCGGACTGACTGAAGGCGATTTCTCACAGCGCATGGTCAACCTGTGCCTGCCCGATGCACCTTTTCCTGGCCTGTCAACATTGCGTGCCATGGCGGCCGACGGAAGCGTCGGGCAGCGGTATATATGTGAGCTAGCCGATGCGAGCAAACGCGTGATTGAAGTGGGTCTGCGTGAGGCGCAGACTGGCAACGTGTCGCAGGTTCTTTATCTGCGCGACATCACCTTTGAGGCCGAAGTGGATCGGATGAAGAGCGAGTTTTTGTCCACTGCCGCACACGAACTGCGCACACCCATGGCCAGCATCTACGGCTTCGCAGAAGTGTTGCTGATGCAAGAGCTCGATGCAGCGAGCCAACGGGAGTTTCTTGCCATCATTTACAAGCAGTCGGAGTTGATGGCCTCGATCCTGAATGAACTACTCGACCTGGCCCGCATTGAAGCTCGCAGGGGCAAGGACTTTCAGTTTGAAGCAAACCCCTTGCAGGCGCTGGTCGAGGAGGTGGTGCATGAATTCAAGCCCCCCGCGGGTCGACCCGCACCCAGCCTGATTGCCGCTGATACGCCGCTCACGATAATGGCTGACCACAAGAAAGCGCAACAGGCGATACTGAATGTACTCTCCAATGCCTACAAGTATTCAACCGCAGGGAGTGCGGTTGAAATTGAATTGCTTGAGCCCGCGCTGGGCGTAACCACAAAACCGATGGCCGGCATTCGCATCACAGACCATGGCATTGGAATGACAACAGCACAGCTGGCGCGCGTATTTGAACGCTTTTACCGGGCCGACAGCTCAGGCAAGGTCCCGGGGACCGGATTGGGCATGAGCATCGTGCAAGAAATTGTCACGCTGCACCGGGGAAAAATTGACATGGAAAGTACGATCGGAGAAGGCACCACAGTCACACTGTGGTTGCCGGTCTGCAACGTCAACGAGAATCTGGCGCAATCCAATGCCGAAAAGAACCCATGAAACGCAGCACCGATAACGCACAGACCCCGGCCATTGATCCCAACACGCTGCTGCGCACCGTAATTGATGAAAACCCCAACATCATTTTGATGAAGGACTGGGATGGCAAGTTCCTCATCGGCAACCGGGCGCTGGCGAATCTGTATGGAACGACACCTGCTGAACTGGTGGGCAAAGACGACGGGGCATTCAATCCCAATACCGAACAGGTTGCGTTCTATCTGCAAAACGTCCGCGAGGTGATGTCGCAGTCACAGACCCAAGTCGTGATGGAAGAGTCAACCAACGCAACAACCGGTGAAGTGACCTATTACCAGTCCATTAAAAAACCACTGATTACCCGGGAAGGAAAAAAGCAGATCCTCGTCATCGCCAATGACGTGACCGAACTCAAACGCACGCAAACCCGGCTGGAAGAAAGTGAGCGAAGACTGCGCTATGTGCTGGATGCGACGGGTGAAGGCGTGTGGGACTGGGACGTTGCTAGCGGTCAGGTGACCCATAACAGCCGCTGGTGCGAAATTATCGGATTGAACATTGAACACCTGCAACACCCGGTGGAGTTTTTCGCCGATTTGCTGCACCCGGACGACAAGGGCCAGGTCATGCAACGGTTGCAAAAGTGTCTCGATGGTGAAGGCGTCTACCGCAGTGAGCACCGCATGCGACTAAGCGACGGGCGCGTGGTGTGGGTGCTGGATCGGGGCAACGTGGTGGAGCGCGACGCCGCAGGGGCGCCCCTGCGCATGGTGGGCAGCTTCACCGACATCA